>PHCA01000262.1:0-1131 GCA_002842085.1 Chloroflexi bacterium HGW-Chloroflexi-1 | reverse complement strand
AGCCTGGAGGAACGCTTCGACGATTCGAAGTACCAGCTCATGCACATCGAGATGTTCCCCGAGGGTATCATCCACGCCGAGTGCATCGGCGGCGAGCTGGATCTGTTGCTCAACCGCCGCGCCACTGTGGGTTTCTTCCCCTGGCGCTTCGTGGACGGCGAAAGCTGCATCGGCAGGTGCGTGGCGTTCGTGGAAGATGACGAATACGTGGAGTTGATGCAGACCAAAGAAGTCATGGGCATCACCAAGTTCGGGGACGCGTTCAACCCCGCGCACGTGGAGCGGCTTAACATGTTGTCGCGGTAGGGTGGGGATCAGGTATTGGGTATCAGGTATTGGGAGGCCGACGCTAATACCCAATACCTGATACCTATTACCCCGTTTAGATTCGGAGTGAGAGAAGATGCAACGCTTCACCGCCGCCTGCGCCCAATTCGCCATCACGCCGATGGATGTCGCGGCCAACGTCGCCAAATCGGTCGCGTGGACACGCCGCGCCGCGGACGAATCCGGCGCGGCGCTCATCGTCTTGCCGGAAACGATCACCACCGGCTTCGTGCCCTGCCTGGGGCCGGCCGAGTTGTGGGATGTCGTTGACACCCTGCCGGGCAGGCAGACGGAGCCGCTGCAAAAGATCGCCCAGGAGTTGGGGGTCTACCTCGCCTTCGGCGCCTACGAGCGAGGCAGCGAACGCGGCATCGTCTACAACTCGGCAGCCCTCATCGGCCCTAGCGGCGACTTGCTGGGAGTGTACCGCAAGACGCACCTGTTTCCAACAGAGCGGAACCTGACCCCCCAGCCCCCTTCCCTGCGAGGGAAGGGGGAGTCCTCCCCTCCCTTCGCAGGGGAGGGGTCGGGGGAGAGGTCCGGTTGGTCCACCCCCGGCGCCGACCCGGTCGTGATCGAAACGCCCCTGGCGAACATCGGCCTGACCATCTGCTACGACGGCGACTTCCCCGAGCTGTATCGCGCCGAAGCGATCATGGGCGCCGAAGTCATCGCGCGGCCCAGCGCGCTGCTGCGCTCCTTCGAGATCTGGGAGCTGACCAACCGGGCGCGCGCTTACGATAACCACGTATACATCGTCGCGGCCAACGCGGTGGGGCCGGACGCCGGGGGCAACTACTACTT
>PHCA01000261.1:1644-4431 GCA_002842085.1 Chloroflexi bacterium HGW-Chloroflexi-1 | reverse complement strand
TGTGCGCTTTGTTTCCGAAATAAGCGTGAGCTTCTCCCAACCGGGTATCCAGTCCACGAACTGCTGGCGCGTAGGCGGATTGTCCATCCATGAGACGTCCGGCTCAGGTATGTCGAAACACGCGGTGACCGGCAGAAGCCGCTTCACAGAAATACTCTGGGGCATGCCGCGATTGCTCCGCCAGGTCAATGCCTTCTTGCGCTGGGCGAGCTCAGCCAACTCCAGCAACTGCGAGGCGTCCCCGCGCAGATATTCAAGCACTGCCTCGAGTTCACCGGCCGCCCACAATTCTGGCGCCCTGAGCCCGGACATGTCTGAGATCCTGGTCCCGTCCTTCAGCGTGACCGCCTTTACCTTCCCTTTCAGTCCAGCACCTTGGAGAGCCCGGTCCAGTCCCAGGTAATAGCCCTTCGTGAAGGTAACCATCAGCATCAGATCGACATGGTTGAGTGCGAGCTCACCGCATTCTTTGAGCATACCCGATTCCTGGGCCAGCACCCAAAAATCGAAGGCACAGCCGTTCCAGGTGACCAGCGTATACCCGGATTGCACGAGCGCCTGCAGCTCACGCACCATGCCCTGACATTCCAGACGCGTCAACTGCGGGAAGCCTTGCCAGACGGTCAGCTCGGCGGTGGCGCCTGGCGCCACCGCCGCACAGGTGATTCCCAGTGGTGCAAACCGTCTGAGATCGCCCGCATCAGCCGGCGCCTGTTTCGCGATTTCCAGGTCGAATGCAGCGAGTTTCATGCAGCCTCCTTACCTGACAGGTTTCACAGATCACTTTTCGCGTAAATGCACGTCTGATCGGGTCGAATCTGGCTAATAATGACACCTGCGGAAACCTGTCAGGTCTTAACTTTTCGCGCCCCGTACAAACAGCACCAGCTCCCCGGCGCGCGTCTCGGCGCGCAGGTCGATCAGGCCGGCATCTCGGGCCAGCGCCAGCCACGCATCCACCGGCAGCCGGTGATGCGCCTCGGCCAGGCGCGCGTAGTTGACGAAGCTGAAGCGCCCGAACCCGCCGACGCCGCGGGCGTCCATGAACGCCGCGGCCGCGGACACACACATGGCCTCGGACGGGTTGAGGCACGCGACGATCCCGCCGGGCCGGACAACGCGGGCCAGGGCCAGCCACCCCGCGGCGGGGTCAGGCAGCAGAAAGAGCAGGTTGGTCGCCAGGGCCGCGTCGAACGCGGCGTCAGCGAACGGCAGGCGCAGCGCGTCCGCGGCGAGCGAGATCTGACAGGTCTCCGAAGACCTGTCAGGTCTCGCTAACTCCACCGCGCGCCGCACCATGGCGAGCGAATCATCGCACCCCACCGCCAGCCGCGCGCCCCCCTTGACGAGCAGCCGCGGCAGCAGTCCCGGTCCGGCGCCGACGTCCAGCACAGTGCCCCCCGGCGGCAGGTCGATGAACCGGGCAAACGCGCGTAACATATCGCCCCACCCGCCAGCCTGCGCCCGTGCGAAATACTCGACATCAGCCAGACCGGGCCAGACGTCGAGCTCAGTTTGCAGATCGTCCATACCCCGATTGTAACAGCACCTTGCCTCTTGCGCAATTGGCACAGGTCGGAGGGCGGTGCTATAATTCGGCCCGTCACTCATTACTCATTACCCATCACTCACAGAAAGGTTACCCGATACCCATGACCGATTCGCGCATCTCCAAACTCGCCCAAGTCATCGTCGACTACTCGGTGGCGGTCAAGCCCGGGGACCAGGTGTTCATCAACACCGCGCCCGTCGCCGCGCCGCTGGTCCAGGAGCTCTACCGGCTGCTCATCCAACGCGGCGCGCACCCGCTGACCATCGTGCAGCTCCCTGGCCTGGAGCCGATCCTGTACCGGTACGCCAGCAATGAGCAGCTCAAGTACGTATCACCGGTGATGCAACACATCATCGAAAACTTCGACGTCCGCATCCACATCGACAGCGACACCAACACACGGGAGCTGACCGGTGTCGATCCGGCGCGGCAAGCCCTGCACGCCCAGGCGATGCGGCCCCTCATGAAGACCTTCATGGAACGCAGCGCGAGCGGCGCGCTCCGCTGGAACGTGTGTCTCTTCCCCACCGACGCCTACGCCCAGGACGCGGAGATGTCCACGGCCGATTTCGAGGATTTCGTCTACAACGCCTGCCTGCTCGACGATCCCGATCCGGTCGCCAGTTGGCAGCAGGTCAAGGCCAAACAACAGGCGCTGATCGATTGGCTACAGGGCAAGCAAACGGTGCGCCTGGTTGGCCCGGACACCGACCTGCGCGTCGGGATCGCCGGCCGGACCTGGGTGAACTGCTGTGGTGACGCCAACATGCCCGACGGCGAGGTTTTCACCGGGCCGCAAGAGAACAGCGTCGACGGCACGGTCCGCTTCAGCTTCCCGGCCATCTTCAGGGGCCGCGAGGTCGAGGATGTCCGGCTCTGGTTCACGGACGGCGCGGTCGTCAAATGGTCGGCCGCCAAGAACGAAGCGTATCTGACGGAGATGCTCAACACCGACGAGGGCGCCCGCCGGCTGGGTGAATTCGCCTTCGGCGCCAACTACGGCATCCGGCGCTGCATCAAGAACATGCTGTTCGACGAAAAGATCGGCGGCACGGTGCACATAGCGCTGGGCGCGGGCTACCCGGAAACCGGCTCGGTGAACGAGTCGGCCATCCACTGGGACATGCTCTGCGACCTGCGCCAGGGCGGCGAGGTCTACGTCGACGGCGAACTGTTCGCCAAAGACGGGAAGTATGTGCTGTGGGAGTAGCAGGTAGCAAAGGGCAAGGGGCAAT
>PHCA01000261.1:0-1632 GCA_002842085.1 Chloroflexi bacterium HGW-Chloroflexi-1 | reverse complement strand
AATACCTGATACCCAATACCCAATACCCAACACCCACTGGCGTCTTTTGCAGCACGGCGCGGCGACCGGCGCGGCGAACATGGCCATCGACGAGGCGATCGGCCGGGCGGTCAGCGAGCGCCTGGTTCCGCCCACGCTACGCTTTTACGCCTGGGATCCGCCGTGCGTCTCCCTGGGCAAACACCAGGCGCTGGCCGACGTCGATGCCGCCCGGTGCGCCGCGCTCGGCTATCACATCGTCCGGCGACCGACCGGCGGCCGCGCCATTTTGCATACCGACGAGCTGACCTACAGCGTCGTCGCCCCGGCCGACCACCCCGTGATGGCGGGCATGGTGCTGGACACCTATCTGCGGCTGGCCCGGGGGTTGGTGGCCGGACTGCGCCGGCTGGGCATCCCCGCCGAGACCGCGCCCGGCGCCAACCGTGCGGGCGCGGATGCCTCGGCCGCGTGTTTCGAGGCGCCATCGGCCTACGAGATCATCGTGAACGGCCGCAAGCTGCTGGGCAGCGCGCAGAACCGCCGCGCCGGCTTCGTGCTGCAACACGGTTCGCTGCCCCTGACCGGCGACCTGGCCCGGCTGATCGACTGCCTGGCGCTTGCCGAAACCGACGCGGATGCGCTCCGCCGCTCCCTGGCCGGCCACGCAACCACCGCTGAAGAGGCCGCGGGCCGGCCGATCGCTTTCGCCGACGCAATGGCCGCGCTGGCAGAAAGCTTCGCCGAGACGTTTGCGGCCACGTTGGTCCCCGGCGAGCTGACCGAGGCCGAGCAGGCGTGGGCCGCCGAGTTGGCGCGGGACAAATACGCCCACCCCGATTGGGCCGGCCGGCTCTATACTTGACAAGGTGACAAGGTGAAGGGGTCACTATGTGACCCAGTGACAAGGTGATGCCGATGCTGCGCATCGGACAACCTCACTTTATGACCGTGGCGAGTATAGCCGCGAGCCGAGCCACAGATGGCGCGCTGCTGTGGCTGGTCCGCGACCGAGCCACCGCTGGTGGACGGAGTTACCATGCAGATCAGAACCTACCGCGCGGCCGGCGGCGTGGTGCTCGACGCCGCCGACCAGGTGTTACTCATCGAGCGCTGGGTGCTGCGCGCCGGCCAGCCCACGCGAGAGATCCGCCTGCCGAAGGGGCACGTCGAGCCAGGCGAGACCGATCAGCAGGCCGCGTTGCGTGAGGTGTGCGAGGAAACCGGCTACTGTGGGTTGGCGGTCTTGGCGGATCTCGGCGAAGGGCTGACCGAGTTCGATTGGCAAGATGCCCACGTCCGACGCACCGAACATTACTTCCTGATGCGGCTGACCGATCCCGGCCGGAGTGCGCCGCACTTCGACAGCCCCACAGCCGAGGAGGCCCGCTTCCGGCCGCGCTGGGCCGCCAACCTGAAAGAGGCGGCGTCCCTGCTGACGTTTGCATCCGAACAGTATTTCGCCCTGCGCGGCCTGGACCATCTCCAGGCTGACTCCCCAATGTGCAAGAGAATTCACCACGAAGAAACCGCGCGATGACAACCATCGGACTGTTGACCATCGAGCTCTACGTGCCCGGCATCACCTCGCTCAAAGAGAAGCGCGGGGTGGTCAAGCCGTTGATCGCCCGCGTGCGCAACCGGTTCAACGTC
>PHCA01000260.1 GCA_002842085.1 Chloroflexi bacterium HGW-Chloroflexi-1 | reverse complement strand
CCTGGCGCGTCACCCGGAAGCCAACACTGCCGCCGACCGGGGCGGCAACGTCAGGTTTCGCAACGTCCCCCGCGACACGTGCATGTCAATCCCGCCCCAGAGCGCGGTCGCCGGGCCGTCCGCCAGGAGACCATCCACATCCAGCGTGACGGGCCGGGTCGTCCGCCCCGCGTTGAACGCGATCACCAGCGCATCGTCCCCCAGTTGGCGGCCGAAGGCGTACACGTCGGCGTGGGCATAGAGGCGCCGGAAGCTGCCGCGGCGCAGGGCCGGGTGAGCCTGGCGCAGGCCGATCGCTCGCCGGGTAAACGCCAGCAGATCCTCATCCCAGGTCGCCCGATCCCAACTGAACGCCCGCCGGCAATCAGGGTCCGGGCCGCCGGTCATGCCGATTTCGGCGCCATAGTAGATGCATGGCGCGCCCGGCATGGTCAGCATGAAGAGCAGTGCCAGCCGCAGCGCGGTCTGGTCCTCGCCGGCTTGATAGATGAACCGGGCCGTGTCGTGGCTGTCCAGCAGGTTGAGCTGAACCTGGGTGACCGGCCACGGGTAGAGCGCCAACATCCGGTCGATCTCGTTGGCGAACGCCCGCGCGCCGAAAAGTCGCAGCCGGAAGCCACCCGGACGATACGTGCGATCCAGAGTCTCGGCCGCGAAAAAGCCCAGTGCGGCCCGGGCGATGATATAGTTCATCACCGCGTCGAGCTGGTCCCCCTGGAGCCAACGCTCGGCCTCGTGCCAGATCTCGCCGACGATGTAGGCCTCGGGGTTGGCGCGTTTGACCACTCGCCGGAACTCCTGCCAGAACGCCACATCGTCGATCTCCTCGGGCACGTCCAGCCGCCAGCCATCGATCCCGAAGTCGATCCAGTAGCGGGTGACGTCCCAGATGAACTCGCGTACAGCAGGCGTGTCGGTGTTGAACTTGGGCAGCGCGGGCTGGTTCCACCAACATTTGTAATTCGGTTGCTTGCTGCCGTAGGGCCGGAGTGGCCACGCCTCCACGGTAAACCAGTCTGGATAGGCCGAGTCGGGACCGTTCTCCAGGATGTCGTGGAACTGGAAGAAGCCGCGGCTGGCGTGGTTGAACACACCATCCAACACCACGCGGATGCCCCGGGCGTGCGCCGCGTCCAGCAGGGTCCGCAACGCCGTGTTCCCGCCCAGCATCGGATCGACCTGATAGTAGTCGTGCGTGTGGTAGCGGTGGTTGGATGCTGACCGGAAGATCGGGTTGAAGTAGATCGCATTGACCCCCAGATCAGCCAGGTGATCCAGGTGCTCGACCACCCCGAGCAGGTCCCCGCCCTGGTAGCCGTGGGAGGTGGGTGGCGCGCCCCAGGGCTGCAAACCGGACGGCTTGGGCGCCGCGGCCGATTTGGCGAATCGATCCGGGAATATCTGATAGAAAACGGCGTCCTTGACCCACTCCGGGGTCTGCACTTCAGGCATCCGGATCCCTCATCCCTGTGGCATCAGGTGGGCCGTCGGGATGCCGCACAGGATGCGAAACGGCGTGTCGCCAGCGTTGGTATATGTGTGCAACAGGCCGGCGGGCACGAAGACCACACTGCCCGGCCCCACGTCGTGCCACGCCTCCCCGAGCAGCACGCGGCCCCGGCCCTCCACGACAAAGTTCTCGTGCTCGAAGGGGTGGCTATGTTGCGGTGTGTGGCCGGCCGGGGCGACCTCGATCATCCGCAGCGCATAGTTGGGCGCACCGTCGTGCTCCTCGTCGATCAGCCAGCGGATGGTGACGCCCGGGGCCGCGTCCCCGAAGGTCTTGGCCGGCACGTCGGTGTAGTGAACCGCTTTGGCCTCAGGTGCACTCATCTTCATTCCTTTCCATTTGTGATATGCTGACTTGTCAGCTTGCCCCTTGCCTCTTGCCAGCTTGCCCCTTGCCCCCTTGCCAATCTACTGCTCCTCCCACACGGGGTGGTACATCAGCCACTGGTCGGGAGCATCGGCGATCCACTCCTCGCAAATCGCCAGCATCCGGCCGGCGTTATGCCGCACATCGAACGCGCGGTCCCCGGTCAGCTCGAGTTCCAGAGGCGGTGTAGCTCGAACGACATAGCCCCGCCCCGGCGCCCAGCGACATGCGATAAACAGCAAAAGCGCGCCGGTTTGCATTGCCAAACGGACGTGCCCGGTGGGCAGGTGCGCCGGCCGGCCGAAAAAGGGTACCATCTCGTCGGTGGACACAGCCACCGGCCAATCGACCGCGGTCGCCACCGCGCCGCCGCAGCGCAGCCGTTGGATGGCCTGGCGCAGGGCCGCCCCATCGATAGGTGTTTCCTCCAGGACGCCGCGCGAACGCAGCTCGAACATCAACTGGAATCCGCCCGCGGGCGCGGCAACTGAGAGCACCTGCATCGGCACATCCCGCAGGGCGAAGGACAACAGCGCCAGGTTAAAATTGCTCAGATGACAACTGCAGATCACCAGCCCGCGACCGAACGCCTGAGCCGCCTTGATGTTCTCCCAGACCTCCGGCTCCCAGATCACCCCGTCCCGGATGGCGTCTTCCCCCTGGCCCACGACGTGCATCAGATCGAAGGACACGAATCCGGCGTGGCGCAGCACCGCCCGCACCGCGGCGTGAAGCTGCTCAGGACTGGCCTCCGGTCCCAGCACACCGGCCTGATTTGCGTACAGCGTGCGGTAGAGCGCCGAGTCCCGGCGCCGGCTCAGGATGCCGGTGACGACCTTCGCCAGAGCATGACCCGCCCTGGCGCGCTCAGGCCGACATCATAGTGCATGCCGGTTTATTTGTCAACCATGACAAAGGTACAAGGTACGTGCCAGGCACTCGCAAGGCTAATCGCGTCAATCCTTACTCGTCAGATTTCGACAACTTGATCGACACGTCGGCGGGCAGCGCCAGCCCGGCTTCGATCTCCACCGCTTTGATGATGCCGGAAGGTACCGGGCATGCGGGATGGGCCAGGCATTCAGGCGCCAGTGCCAGGGTCTCAGGATTACCCCGGCGCCACGAGAACTCCTTCCAAGGGTCCACGCTCGTCAGCTCATCGGCCAGTTTGCGCACCGATTTGCAGTCGCTTTCGATCTGCAAGTCGATCCGGCCGTTGCCGTCCGCCCTGGCCACCACCGTCGTATTGAACCCGCATACCCCCGCACAAATCTCTGCCTTTGCCATACCATTCCCCTTGAAAGAAAAGAGACGTGTCGCCGCTCAAGTGTTGGGCATTTCCTCCCCACAAACGCCCAACACCTCCAGCAGCTACAGAGATGCTCACTTATCGCCCTCGCCGAAACCGCCGTCGAAGCTCCGGATGCCGGCCAGGAACCCATGTCGCTTCGATGCGTTGCGGCGTAGCCGGGTTACAGGATGGGCGAGAGCGTTTCCCGCGCAAGTTGCCCTCGTAAAGATCTCGCTGGCTACGACCGCCGCGATCAACCGCCGCGCCTCTGACAGCGAATGGCCCTCTGCCAGCAGCCGTTCGAGAGTCTGT
>PHCA01000005.1:35558-41985 GCA_002842085.1 Chloroflexi bacterium HGW-Chloroflexi-1 | reverse complement strand
GGCACGGGCAACCTGCCCAAGTTCGGCGACAACCTCTACCACGACGCGGAGGAGGACTTCTGGTGGATTCCCACCGCCGAGGCGCCGGTGACCAACCTCTACCGCGAGGAGATTTTGGATGGCGACCGGCTGCCGATCTGCCACGTGGCGTATACGCCCTGCTTCCGGCGGGAGAAGATGAGCGCCGGCCGCGACGTGCGCGGCATCAAGCGCGGGCATCAGTTCGACAAGGTGGAGATGGTCAAGTTCACCCGGCCTGAGGATTCGCTGGCCGAGCTGCTGAAGCTGCTCGATAACGCGGAGGAGGTCTGCCGGGGGCTGGGCATCCCGCACCGGGTGGTGCAGATGTGCACCGGCGATCTGAGTTTCGTGGCCGCGGTGAAATACGACGTGGAGATGTGGGCGCCGGGCTGCGGCGAATGGCTGGAGGTCAGCTCGTGCGCCAACTTCATGGACTTCCAGGCCCGCCGCGCCAACATCCGCTACCGGCCCGAGCCGGGCGCCAGGCCCGAGTTCGTCCACACGATGAACGGCTCAGGCCTGGCGCTGCCCCGGGTGCTGATCGCCCTGATCGAGACCTATCAGCAGGCGGACGGCTCGATCCTGATCCCCGACGTGCTACGGCCGTATATGGGCGGGATCGAGCGGATCGGGTGAGGCCGGGAGCCGGGGTCTGCGGTGGGGTGCTGACCGGCCGCGCCCGCCGCTCAGCCGGCTCGCACCAGCACCGGCAAGTCCACGGGCAGTGCGCCGAAGTCCGCGAGAAGCGCGTAGTAGCTCTCTCCGGCGCACGCTCGACATAACGTGACGCCTTCCCGGAGCACCTCGCGTTCGTTCATGATCTCCTCGCCGCACACGGCGCAGATGGCCTTACGCCCCGGCCGGCTGATGATCTGCTCAATGGAGGTGCGGAGTTGGACTTGTTGCACCTCAAACAGCTCGTCCGCCGGCATGAGCTGGTAGCCGACCAGTTGCGCGTCCCACTTGTTGACGGCCTGGGGCGCGTACACGCGGGCGGCGTGACGCACCGTCGGCCGCGGCACGAGGCGCAGCGTCACGCCGGTCTGCGTGTCCACGAAGGTCGCGGCCACCTTGCCGTAGTCCTCGATCCGCATGGTGCGCCGCCCCACCCAGCAGTTGACCGCCACCCCGATGCCATCAGCCGCGCGGCAGCTCGCCCGCATACAGCCCCATCCGCACCCCCCAACACCTGCCGCGGGCAGAGGTGACGGTGCATGGCCGTGGTGGTGTCGAGCAGTTCTTTGAGTGTCGGCATGTGCGTCTCCTTCACCTAACCCCCCAGCCCCCTTCCCTGCGAGGGAAGGGGGAGAACGTCACCCCTCCCCTGCGAGGGGAGGGGCCGGGGGAGAGGTCCCCAATCTACCAACCTACCAATCTACCAACTTACCAACCTACACCTTCACCAACTTCACCTTCGTGTCATAGAAACTGGCGCTGCCGCCGATGGGATCGGTGAGGCAGACGGATTTGAGCGTGTCGTCGGCGCGCATCGCTGCGTTGGGGTTCAAGCCGCGCCCGCGGCGCGGATCGGCTTTGATGGTCATGCCATCCACGACGACATCGCTCGCGCCGTACGCCCAGTGCCCGTAGTGGAACGAGACGCCCACCACGCCCGGACGAATGCCCTGCACGATCTTTGCTCTTCGAAGTCAATTTCACTGCATCGCCATCGCGAAGCCCCAGGCGATCGGCGGTCTGTTTGTTCAAGAGGACGCGGTTCTCTGGCATCAGCGCGCCGCCCTGCGTCCAGTAGTTGCCAGCGGTGCGCGACTGGGTAGCAAAGACCTCTTTCCACGTGATCAACTGCAAGTCGTAGCCAGCGTCCTTGACTTCCTGCCCCAGCGCATCGCGGACTGGCTCGAAGATCGGCAGGCCGGAGAAGCGCGCGCCGGTCATCGAGTTCTTGGTCTTGGCGACATTCTCGACGTACAGACTAAAGAGGTTGCCAAAGGGATGTCCCAGTTTTGCGCCGGCATAGCCCTTGTCCCACGCTTCGAAGCGCCCGCCGCGCAGAATGACGTACACGACTTTGCGCCACAAACTCTCGTCGTTGCCCAGCGCCTGCTTCCAGCGTGCCTCATCGAAGACGCTCTTGGGCAGATGTCGCCGCGCCTGGCGGAAGAGCGTCAGTTCCTCGTCCGACGCTTCGGGCACGCTGTCGCCTTCCTTGTCGCCCCAGGTGATGTTGGCGATCAGTTTCATGTACCAGTCTTCCGGCTTGGTGAAGCCCTTGCCCTTGTCGAAGCCGTCCGCGCCGTAGCCGGGCAGATTCAACTTTTCGGCGATGGCGAGCGCGCGACGACCGGCGTGCGCACCTGGCTGTGCTTTTGCAGAATGTCCGGGCTGGCGTGCGGCGTGGACTCGAAACGCTCGAAGTAGGTCGTATCCGGGAAGAGGTAATCCGCGTACATAGACTGCTCGCCGATGACGATGTCGCAGGCGAAGAAGAGCGGAACCTTCTTCGAGTCTTTCAGGATTTCCACCTGCTGATTGCCCGCGGGCGTGGAGTACACCGACGCGCCCATATGCAAAAAGACCGCTTTGATCGGATACGGATAACCTTCCGCCGCCGACGGCAGCACCTCTTGCCAGACGTTGCCGCTGAACGGATACCAGGGGCGCTGGGCGGGGAAGTTCGTGAACAGCGTCGAGGCGTCGTACTTGCTGCCCTCACGCGTCAGTTTCACACCGAACGCGGTTAGTTTATTCGGATGCAGCCCCGGACCCACAGGGAACGGCTGCACGTTTTTCCCATCTTTATCTTTTTTATCGCCGATCTCGTGCCAGTGCCCGCCGGTCCAGTCCACATTGCCGACGAGCAGGTTGAGCGTGATGATCGCCTGGGCGTTGTAGTAGCCGTTGGTGTGTTGCACTGCGCCGCGATACAGTTCCGTCGCGGCTTGCTTGCCGTAACTGGTGAACTCACGCGCCAGCGTCACGATGTCGTTTGCGCCGACGCCGGCGGCGGCGGCCCACTCCTCCACGCTTTTCTCGGACACCAACTCCTTCAACAGTTGGAAAGCGGTCTTGACGGTCACTTCACCCACCGTGGCAGTCGCCAGCAGGTCGCCGACGACCGCGTTCTTGTCGTCGTACGCGTTTACCGGCGCGAGCGCGCCGCCGATGCTGACGACGAAGGGATCGTCGGCAAAAATCGTCTTGCCGTCTTTCGTCACGTAGGTCGTAACCTTCTTGCCCTCTTTCTCTTCTTCCTTCTTGTCCACCAGGCCGGCTTCCGAGCCGCGCAGTAGCGCGCCGGGCCCGTCCTTCTCGATGCGAACCGGATGGGTTGCGTTCGTCCAGGTCAGCTCGCCCGCCGCCGTCGCCGCGGCTTTGTTCGCGGCTTGCAGGAATTTCGCGTCGTAGCGTTGATTGTCAACGATCCAGCGGACCATGCCGAGCGCGAACGCCGCGTCGGCGCCGGGCTGAATCGGCACCCACTTCCACGCTTTCGCCGCCGTCTTGGAGAGGCGCGGATCCACGACCGCGATCTTGAGGCGACCCTCCGCCAGACCATCGGTGATGCGCTCGACCATGTTCGTCGGCGCAAAGTTCGCCTCGAACGGGCTGGTGCCAAAGTAGATGACGAAGCGCGCATTCAGCGCGTCCGGCTTCAGGTGCGTCTTGCCGCCGCTCCACGCGCCGCCGGCGTACTGATCGGTCATGCGCGTGTAGGCGATGTGGTGCGACTGCTCGCAGATGGTGGTGTGCTCACAATAGTTGCGCGAGCCAAAAGCGTTGGTGAGCCAGCGCTGGGCGAACTCGACGCGTCCGTGCTCGATGCGCCCGATCATAAGGGCCAGTTGGTTGTTCTTCGGTCCCAGGTCGGGATGGTCGGGATCAACCAGCAGTCCCAGGTTGTCTTTGTGCTTCGTCTTGAACTCGTCCAGCGTCATTTTCTTCCCGGCGATCGCCGCGGCATCCGCCGCAAGCGCCTTGGAGAGCGCGGCATCTTTCAGCGCGTAGAGGTCTTTCAGGCCGGCGACATTGCCTTCGCCGAACAGGTTGCCGCCGTGGACGATCTCGTTGATCGCCTGGTCGAAGGGAATCGTCTGCCATTTGCCTTCGCCGCGCTTGCCGGCGCGTTTCAAGACCTTGACGATGCGGTAGGGGTCGTAGAGCGTCTGAATCGCCGACTGACCCTTGGGACAGAGTTTGCCGTCGATGAGCGCGGCATCTTTGGGCGATGTTTTGTAGTCAATCTGCGGCAGCATCGTCACGGGGCTGTAGGGATTGCCGTCAATCTTGACCGCCACGCCGTCCTGGATTTTCACTTTGATCGCGCAGGCATTGTGGCACTGCAAGCAGGCGGTGTAAAGGATGTTCTCCGGCCGGGCCTCGAAGAACCCCTCGCCGCCGGCCGCCAGCGCCCGATTGATGGCCTGCATCGCCCCAGGTATCTGACCCAACAGCGCACACGCCCCACCGGTGATGGCGGCTGCTTTCAGGAAATCGCGGCGGCTCAAGCCACGGGCAGAACCGTTGTTGCTGTGTGTATCCATGTGTTTTCTCTCCTCGCGGTACAATGTCATTGCGAGGAGCGGGGTTTGCGACGAAGCAATCTCAGCCATACGATAGGGATTGCTTCGCAAAAACCGTGCTCGCAATGACTCATCAGCGATTACCGCTCCGTGTGGATGATCGGCAGGATGCGCCGGCCGATCAAAAAGATCAACGCGGCCAACCCAACGGCCCAGACAAACACCAGCCACTCGTTGATGCTGGGAATGTAATGCGTCGTCAACCCGGGGCCGGTAAAGGCGGCCTCCAGGCCGGGCAGCTCCGGGATCGCCAGACCTGGGATGACGACGTTCAGCCGTACGACCAGGAAGGTGATGGCGATCAGCGCGCCGGCTGTCGCCACGGCCCAGATCTTGCGCCGCAGGAAAATCAGCAGGATGGCGGGCACGATCACGCCGAGACCCACGTGGACGATTCAGAAGGCCCACCAGTACGGGCCGAAGAGCACCAGTTGCAGGCTGGCCGATTCCCCGGGGCTGGCGTTCCACAGGCCGATGGAGAATTCGGCCCACTCCAGCAACACGTCCAGTGCCAGCAGGCCGAGGACGATCTGGCCCAGGAACCGCATCAGGTTGCGATGGATTTCGCTGCCCGGCTCCGGCCCCCAGATGGCGGTGATGAACGTCAGCAGGGCGCCGCCGGAAAGCAGCGCGCCCGCCAGAAAGATGATCGGCGTCAGGGCCGAGTTCCAGTAGGGGCGGGCCGCGACGACGCCGAAGAGGGCGCCCACCGAGCCGTGAAACGCGATGGCCAGCACCACGCCCACGCTGCCCAGGATGCGCAACAACCGACGGTCGGCAGTGACGGCGGCAACCGAGACGTCGCGCCGGCCGAAGGTCAAAAAGCGGGCCAGCACGCTCCGGTCGCTGCGCGCCACCAAGTCAGGCCGCATGGCTAACCAAAGCTCGACCAGCAGCAGGATGAAGTAAGCCGCGTAGCACCAGATCATCCAGCCCATGATCGAACGGAAGCTAGTCTGCCACATCAGCTTCCAGACGCGCTCGGGATGGCCCAGGTCGAGCCAGATGCAGATCAGCGCGCCGAGCAGGGTGACCAGCGCGGTGAACAAGGCCAGCTTGCCGACCTGTTCCAGGCGTTCACGCTCGAAGGCCGCGCCATCGGCCAGGCCGACGGCCGGCGCCGCCACGGTGCCCTCGCCGCTCACGCGGCGGATGTTGAACACGTAGACCAGGGTGGAGAACAGAAATGCGCCGGCCGACAGGCCGACCATGTAGATGTAGCCGGCCACCTACAACCCCCACGGCACGTAGGAGCCGTAGTTGGCGCGCGTGTGGCCGAAGGCGATCCGGCCATACAGCCCGTAGAAGCCAATCCCGAACGCCACGAGAGCCAACACCCAGAAGAAACGATTCAAGCGCGAGGCAGATTTAGCCATTGTCATCCTCCCGTTAGAGCAGGTAGTAAACCCGCGGCGCGGTGCCCATTTCTTCCTTCAGGCGCATCACGTTGGGCTTAGCGATCATCTGGGCCACCAGGCTGTCGGGGTCGTTGGCGTCGCCGAACAACGTCGCGCGGCCGATGCAGGTGGTGACACAGGCGGGCAGCATCCCCTCTGCGATGCGGTGCAGGCAGAAGTGGCACTTGCGGGCATTGCCCACCGGCGACTCGTCGCCGCCCCGCCGCGGCCAGGCTTCGCCGTACTCGGCATTGGCCAACCGCTCGTAGTCATCCGCGGCGTCCTGGCCCAGAAGAGACGGCACGCCCTTGGGGGTATCGGACGTGTAGAAATGCCCGAAGTCGAAGGTGCGCGCGCCATAAGGGCAGGCGGTGATGCAGTAGCGGCAGCCGATGCACTGGTCATAATCCATCACCACGACACCGTCCCCGTTCTTCCAGGTAGCATGGACGGGGCAAACCGGCGTGC
>PHCA01000005.1:28627-35511 GCA_002842085.1 Chloroflexi bacterium HGW-Chloroflexi-1 | reverse complement strand
GTCAGACGGGAGGGGCGCCGCGGACGCGGCGGCCTGGGGCCGGGCTGCGGGGCGAGCCGGCGCCTCTGCCTCGGCGACGGGACGCCGGCCCAGCGCGCCCACGGCCAGCGCCGCGCCGAGGGTACCGGCCAATCCACGCAGCACGTCGCGCCGGGTGGTTGGGGCCTTCTCTGATTCGGCCATACGATGAACCTCCTTGTGGAATGTAAGCCAGACCTTCGCTGCTCAGGCCGGTCTCCGACCGAGCCGGCTCGGTCGGAGACCGGCCTGAGCGGAGTTAGAGAAACACAAAGGAGACGCGCGCGCAGACGAAGCTGCGCGACGCGTCTCCTTTCCAAACACGGGGAGGTCAGCGGGTTTCCCCGCCGGCCCACGCCGCCGATCGGGATCAGCGGCCCCTCCGCGTGGGAGGGTGCGGCCTTGCGTCATGGCGGGTAACCAAGACCTTCGAGGTCTCGCAGACCGCGAAGGTCTGCGGAGAGACGACCCGCGGTAGACTACAGGCTCGGAGAACGATTATCAGGCTATACTGAACGGAAATGCAGCGAAGCAATCTCCTTGTGTGGCGCAGAGATTGCTTCGTCGCAAAAAACGCTCCTCGCAATGACCCAATGCACTGAATTCATTTCCGCTCAGTATAAGTGAAATCTACAACGAAATGCGGCGGCTGTGTAGCGGGGAAAGCCAGACAGTCTCGTGCGGCGTTGTCGGGGAAAACAGCGCGCCTGTCGGGGAAAGGCTGAGGGGATTGTCGGGGAAAACCCCGATCACGTGAAACGAAAAGCGTTTGCATGCCGGGGACAAATGCGTTATACTCTCACCTGGAGGTAAACATGCAAAGCGCACGCGATCATAAGCAACTAACGGATTATCTGGGGCATTTGCAGACAGACGACATCGTGGCCGCTACCCAGGAGGCGCGCCGCAAAAGTATGCGCGTGCTCCAGGATCAGGGGATCTCAGCGATAGCGATTCTGATCTCCAATGTTATCGCCGAAGCGATAGATCATCCAGAGACACTGACGGATAGGTCTCTCTATGCCACCTATCTACGTTGATACCAGCGTCGTAGCCGTCTGGCTCTTTGGACAAAAGAGCGAGCCAACTCGATATCCCGCGACTCAGCGGTTATTCGATCTGATTGCCGCGGGTACAATCGAGGGGTTGATTTCCCTGTATACTTTGCAGGCGGTTTATGCCTTCTGCGAAGACAATCTGCCGCCTGATGAGGGACGCGGCGCAGCGAAGTTGGCGCTGCGCACCCTACTAATGACAAAACTGGGGATTGCTCCCTTGCTGAAGCGGGTTGAACGCCTGGTACACCAACGGCGTTTTCCGATCTCCGATCCCTCTGACCAGCCGCATGCCATCGTTGCTTACTTGAACGACTGTCAGGCCATTATCACCTATGACGCGCACTTTGCCGAGATTGGGGAAGTGATAGACGTATTTACACCTGAGGAGTGCATGGCAGGTCGGCTGAATGACTGAGACTAACAAACGCCAGTTTCGGCAGTCCGCCGAGGTCATTCCCCCAGCCACCCCTTTTCCAACGCGTACCTGACCAGCGCCGCGCGGCCGGTCAGCCCCAATTTTTCCATCGCGCGGCCTCGATAGGTCTCCACGGTCTTCACGCTCAGGCTGAGCCGGTCGGCGATTTCCTGGTTGGTGTGACCGCGGGCCACCTGTAACGCACGTCGGGGTTGTTGAGTTGGGTCTCGCGCAGCAGTTGCAGGATGCCGTAAAGGTCGTTGATCAGCAGCGGATCGGTGCTGCGCGCGGCCAGATCGCGGCCCAGGCTGACCGATTCCTCCTGTAATTGCATCAACAGGGTGCGAGAGAGCGTGGCGCGCACCTGCAATGTGATGCTGCCACCCAGCACCAGCACCAGCGCCAGCACCATGCCCAAGATCTTGACGCGCAAGCTGACCGCGCTGATCAGCGTCCAGGCGCGGGCGAGGAATGAAGCAGCGGATGAGCGAATCAGCGAACTGGCAGATGAGATCACCTTGTCACCTTATCACCGTGTCATCCCATCGCCATCGGTCAACTGGCGCACGCTGTCATAGGCGGCGTCCTCGATCGGCACGAAGCGGTCGAAGCCCAAGGCCGCAAGGATAGCTGGCCCTTCGGGGTCGTCTTGTAACCCCAACAGCAGATCATACAGCTCGGCGCGCAGTTGCGGCCGCACATCCGGCCCGACGACCACTGGCGGGATGCCGAAAGGCGGCGAGCGGTGGATCACTTTGACTTTGCTCGCCAGGGCCGGCTCGCGCGCCACGGCGAAGTCATACACCAGGCTGTCCACACCAGCACCGTCAGCCAGCCCGTCGGCCACCGCGCGGAGGGCGTTGTCGTGGCTGTAGGTGAAGAAGGTGCGGCTGAAGAAAGTCTCCGGTTCCGCGCCCAGCGCGCGCACCAGGCTGGTGGGGTAGACGCGGCCGGAGAAGGACATGGGATCGGTAAAGGCGAAAACCTTGCCCTGCAGGTCGGCCATGCTCCGCGCGGGACTGTTTGCCGGGACGATCAGATAGGAGTAGTAGACCGTAGCCCCGTCTACCTGGGGTGCAGCGAGTAGTTGCATGCCGAAATCGCGGCGCCCGGCGATGTAGGCACTGGTACAAACGAACGCGACGGCCACCTGGCCGTCGCGTACCAGATCGTTGATCTCGGCGTAGGTGCGGCGCTGCACCATCTCCACCGGCCGGCCCAGCTTGCGGCCCAGGTAGGCGAGGAGCGGGCTGTAGCTCTCCAAATTGCCGCGTGGGGAGATGACGGCTGCCACCGCCACGTGCAGTGGGACGACCGCGGCCTGTGGCGCAGCGGGCAGCGGGCGGAGATCGTCGAGGCGAACGCTGGCGCGATCGGCCGGCAGAACCTGGACCGTACATGCGACTGTGACGACCAGACAGACGCAGAAGAGAAGGAAGCGAGCGAAAAGATGCTGGTAACGGTTCATGCTCTGGCCGAACTCCTTTCTTTCTGATCGTGAATTATACACCGGAATTGCCAGATTGTCGCCTGTTGTTTCGTGTGATAAAATCCCGGCCTGAAGGAGAGGGCCAATGGAAAAGGAGCCGGTGTCATTGTTGATTCTGGCCGGCGGCCGTAGCCAGCGCATGGGCCAGGATAAGCTCTGGATGGAGTGGGAAGACCGACCGTTAGTGGAACGGGTCACCTGCCGCGTGTTACCGCTGGCGGCAGAGGTGGTTTTCAGCGCCAACAGCCCCGAACTCTTCCGGACACTGATCGAACGGCTGCCCGTGCCGGCGCGCGTCGTCGCCGATCGGTACCCGGGCGCCGGGCCGTTGGGGGGCCTTCATGCAGGATTGGAGGCCGCCCGGCACGAATTGGTGCTGACGCTGGCCGCCGACTTGCCGTTTGTGAACCTGGCGCTGGTGAGCCACATGGTCGCTCTCGCAGATGGCTACGACGCGGTCGTGCCGCAGACGCCCCATCCCATCACCGGCACGTTGCACTGGGAACCGCTGCACGCGTTCTATCGACGGAATTGCTTGCCGGCCATTGTCGCGCGGTTGGCCGCGGGCGAGCGCCAGACGTTCTGTTTCCTGGGGGATGTACACGTTCGGATCGTATCACCGGCAGAGATCCGCCGCTATGACCCTGAATTGACCTCGTTTCTCAACGTCAACACGCCGGAGGAGTGGCAGCGCAGCCAGAGACTTGCGCAGTCCACCTGAGAGCGTCCTGGTGTACTTTCACTCCAGCTCGCCGACGACCTCGAAGCTTTGCAGGATGTAGTCCAGCGCTTCCAGGTCCGCGTCGCTGATGGCCAGAACCTGGAGCAGAATGATGAAGGAGCGGTCCGCCGGCGCCGCGGCGACCTGGATCAACGTGCTGCCCTGCCCGTCGCAGTCGGAGTACAGGTCGTACATGCCGGTGTAGGCCGGATCTTCGTAGTCGTAGCGGCCTTCGTAAGTGCAAGTGGTGGAAAAGTCGTTCTCGTCGAGCAGGGCCGCTTCATCCATGCTCTGCGCCAGCGTGCGCGACGCGCCGAAGAAAACGCCCGGCGTCGTGTAGGTGTCGTAGAAGCTCTGCAGGTCGCTGGACGCGACGATGGCCGCGCCGACCTCCACGTCGTCCACCGTCCACGGCAGGCCGTTGATATCGTCCCACTCGACCGGTACACCGATCTGGATCACCTGGCTGTCGTCGTAGATCATCGTGTAGCCGGAGTAGACCGCTTCCGCGCCGGCCGGGGACTGGGGCACTTCATCGTGGAGCGTCTCCGCGAAGGAGAAAGCCTGTTCCAGCTTGCGGCCGTTGATCTGTCCCTCCAGCACCTCCTTGGTGGCGAAACGCACGACCTGGATGTTGAGGGTGTCGTCGGGGTGATGGGTGCGCAGGATATCGCAGTAGTCCGCCAGGGTGCCATCGGTGGCGAGCACCAGGCCCTCGAGCTTGGTAACGATGTCGCCGGGCTGGATGCCCGCCTTGTCCGCGGGCGAGCCCGAGCGGACCGAGGCGGCCCACACGCCGGACAGGCTCTCGCCGTCGTTGACCGCGGTGCCGTTGAGGCCGATGCCGTCCACGTTCTGGCCCTGGCGCAGCAGGCCGATCACCTTGAGCGCCTCATCCCGGGCGATCGCCTGGTATTGGTTGACTGCGAGGCTGGCCGCGTAGTTGATCCCGGCCACCTGGCCGTCCTTGGTGATCAGCGGGCCGCCCGAGTTGCCCGGGTTGATGGTCGCGTCGTGCTCGATCACCGCATCGACCGAGGCCCAGACGGTCTCGCCGTCCGCGCGCGCTTTGGAGATGATGCCGCGGGTCAGGGTATATTCAGGATCACCCAGCGGGAAGCCGGCCGCGTAGACGTCGAGGCCGGGGTTCAGCTCGCCCTGGTACCAGGTCAGGAAGGGGTAGCCATCCCCGTCGATGTCGATGAGAGCCAGGTCCGAGCATTCGGAGACCGCCACGATCTTGGCGTTGCGCGGCTTGCTCTCCCCGCCGACCCACACCTTGAGCAGCGCGGCGCCCGTCACCACGTGGTTGTTGGTGACGGCCAGGCCCGACTCGTCGATGATGAAGCCCGAGCCCCGGCCGGCCGCGTTGAGTTGCAGGCCCACCTCCGGGTCCACGAAACTGCCTTGGGCCTCGATCTGGATCGTGGCGCTCTTGACGTTTTGCAGCGACGTGACGGACTTGTCGGGCGTAAGTGTGGGCGCGGGTGTGTCGGTCGGCGCCGGGGTGGCCGTGGGCGGGACGGGCGTGGCCGGCGCGGCGCAGGCGGCAAGCGCGACGAGCAGGATGACCGCGCAGGTGAACAGCTTGGACATGGTGCGGTGGGTGGACATCTCATTCCCTCCTGTGGTCAGAATGGGTAGCCGGAAGTAGATTTGTGCCGTACTTGTCTGGTCAACATTATACACCGGCCGCCCGCCCGGCGCAAGAGCGGTCTGGGGTCCGTATCACCCCGGTTTTTGACAACCAGCCCTCGCGGTGGTATACTTCCCGTCGGTCGTGAGGGATCCCGTTGGAGGGATGGCCGAGAGGCTTATGGCGACGGTCTTGAAAACCGTTGTGGCGGCAACGTCACCGGGGGTTCGAATCCCTCTCCCTCCGCCAGAGAAAACGCAACCATTGGGGGAGGTCGCATAGCCTGGTCTAGTGCGCCCGCCTGCTAAGTGGGTAAGGGTGGCAACATCCTTCGAGGGTTCAAATCCCTCCCTCCCCGCCAAGCCCTGTAGTTTAGGGCCGCCTTGTTGTTCAAGGCAATGTGTCCCAGTAGCTCAGCGGATAGAGCGCTTCCCTGCGGAGGAAGAGGCCGAGCGTTCAAATCGCTCCTGGGATACTGAATCAACAAAGCCCCGCTCGTATTTTGAGTGGGGCTTTGCGTTTAAGATAGATGGCGGATTGCTGATGGCGGATTGCTGATGGCGGATTGCTGATTGCGGATTGCGGATTGCTGATGGCTGATGGCTGATGGCTGACCTCTGCCCTCTGCCCCCTGCCCCCTGCCCCCTGCCCCCTGCCCCCTGATGGGTGGGGACTACTGGCTGGCTCCGTCCAATTCTTGGATCAACGCTGACAGCCGTGCGGCCCAGCCGGCCGGGTCCGCGGCCAACTCCGCACGCGTGACCCGGAGCGCGGTCCAGTCCCCGGCTGCCAGCAGGTAGTCAGGCGCGGGGGACTCGCGCAGCTCGTCCTCGGCCCGCGGCTCGTCCTCGACGATCAGGGCCACCCGGCCCCCGCGGCAGAGCAGCGCGAAGTCGGCGACGTACTGGGGCAGGTCCTCACGCAGCGGATACTGGCGCTCGGCGTCGACGTCGGCCTGCTTGAGCGCCGCCCACAGCCGTTCCTGTGCGCTGCTCTTGATCCATAAGTCGTTGATCTCCTCGGCCGCGAGCAGGCGGGCGAGGGTGGTCGGGATGAAGGTGATGCGGCGCAGCCGGCGGCTTGGCACGGGAT
This sequence comes from Chloroflexi bacterium HGW-Chloroflexi-1, assembly GCA_002842085.1. Classification (GTDB taxonomy): domain Bacteria; phylum Chloroflexota; class Anaerolineae; order CG2-30-64-16; family CG2-30-64-16; genus CG2-30-64-16. The sequence continues at coordinate 29,082 of PHCA01000005.1, read as the reverse complement.
GCGGCAGCGGCATGAGTCCGCCCAAGGTCACCTTGTAGTAGCGGTCACTCGCGCGGGGATGGGTCGGCTCCTCCGGGATCAGCTCCCGGCGGGTCGCGATGTGGTAGCCGCGCACCGGCCCCAGCCAGCGCACGGCCCAGCGCTCCTCAGCCGGAAACGCGGCGGTCTGGTAGAAGGCCAGGTACTCGGCGGCCACGCGGCGGGGCGTCCGCGCCAGCGGGATGCGGTACCAGCCCTGCTCCCGAACGCGCGCCAGGTCGGCCGGATCGTTCACGACCACGACCAGGACCGGCGTGTTCTCGGCGTCGTCCGTCAGCGCGCTGTCCGGCGGGAATGTTTCAGGGTTCATCGGTTCACCTTCTAGCGAATCAGCGAATCAGCGAATCAGCGAATCAGCGAATCAGCGAATCAGCGAATCAGCGAATCAGCGAATCAGCGAATCAGCGAATCAGCGA
>PHCA01000005.1:0-28545 GCA_002842085.1 Chloroflexi bacterium HGW-Chloroflexi-1 | reverse complement strand
AATCAGCGAATCAGCGAATCAGCGAATCGGCATCCAGCTTCGAATACCCAATACCCAATACCCAATACCCAATACCCAATACCCAATACCCAATACCCAATACCCAATACCCAATACCCAATACCCAATACCCAGCATCCAGCCATCAGCCATCCCCCAGCGCCGGCTCCAACCGCGCGGCCAGGTCCGGCGCGTAGGCGGCCAGGTCGCGGCGCAATTGGCGCAGCGCCAGGTCCTTGGCGCGCACCTCCAGCATCACGTCGAAGGGGCGCAACCCCTCGGCCATGCGCATGAAGTCGATGAACTCGAACGGGTTGACGTAATCGGAGTGCCGCGCCCAGCGCGCCTGGCGCACCGTGGGCTGCTCACCGCCCGACCTTTCCTCTACCATCCACTCGGTGCGGGGCGTGCTGAAGTGGATCTTTGGCCGGATGTCCACCGGCCAGGTGGCCAGACAGGCGGCCAGCGTGTCCCACGGTGGGAGGCCGTCGGGGTTGTTCAGGCGGTGGTGCAGGTTGTCGAAGATCAGGCGGATGCCGGTGCGCCGGTGCACCCAGAGCGTGTCGGCCACGCCGAACCGGGTGTCGTCGTTCTCCAAGGCCAGCCGGCGCCGGACCCCCTCGGGCAGCACCTCGTAATGTTCGACGAAGCGCGCTCGGGCCGCGGCGCGGTCACCATAGATGCCGCCCACGTGGGTGACCACGACCGCTTCCGGGCCGAGCGCCATGCTGTCCAGGATGGCGGCCTGCATCGCGAGATCGGCGGCGCTTCGAGCAGCCAGCTCAGGGTCGGGCGCGTTGACTACCACGTGCTGAGCCGGGTGGAACGACAGGCGCAGGTCTGTGGACCGTGCGAGGCGGCCGATCTCGGCGAGCTCGACGGCGCACGCCGCCACCTGGCCGTGGAACTGGGGCATGTCCGGGTGTGTGGCGTAGGGGGCCAGCTCCGACGAGAGCCGGTACATGCTGATCCGGGCCTCGGCCAGGTAGGTGAAGATGTCGCGCAGGTAGGCCAGGCTGACGCTGAGATGCGGGCTGTTTTGCCAGCGCCGGCTATCGTGGCTTCTCAGCTCGGGCCGGGCCAGCGGTTTGACAAGGAATCCAAGACGCATGCGAATGCCTTACTTCTGAGAAAACGGTACCCTTGCGAGCGCCGGTTGCCTGGTGTATAATGCGGTAAGAGTATAACACATTTGAGCGGTTGCGCCAGAACGGAGGTCACTCATGAGCGTGGTGACAGTTGAGCTAGATCGTGAGCTGGTTGGTCTGCTGTACCCGGTGCATGGGCGCCCGGAAGATAAGTTGCAGGAATACCTGGTACTTGAACTCTATCGCCGCCGGGAGATATCGAGCGGCAAAGCAGCCGAGCTGCTTAGGATGGAACGATTTGAATTCGTCCGGTATGCGTCCCGGATGGGCGTGCCCTTCTTTGACATGGATCAGCGGGAACTAGCGGAAGAAGTGGCGCGGGCCCGAGGTGCTGTATGACCGTCCCTGGGTACGTTGCCAATTCGAGTCCGCTCATCGTCTATGGGCGGATCGGGCAAATGGGTCTTCTTCGCAACGTATTGGGCCGAGTGTGCATTCCTCCGGTTGTGAGGAGAGAGGTCTTTGGGGATGACGCGCCGCCAGAGTGGATCGAAGAGCGTGCCTTGACGCAACCTCTGGCTTCGCGCATTCTCGTTTCCCGACTGGGGCCCGGAGAGAGTGAGGCCATCGCGTTGGCCATGGAAATTCGGGGAACCTGGCTGATTCTCGATGACTTGGCGGCCCGGCGTCTGGCTGAGTCGCCTGGCATCCCGCTGCTCGGCAGCCTGGGATTGCTGTTGAAGGCGAAAGATCAGGGGTTGATCACCTCCGTAGCTCCTTTGATGGAAGCCATGCGATGCGAGGAGTTTCGGTTCTCGGATGAGGTATTTACCGGTATCCTGGCAGCCGCAGGGGAAATCTGATCGCGATGAGCACATTGTTGGTTGCCGTGTTGACCTGGTTCCTGGCCGCGGCCCCGCCGTTCCAGGCGGACGTCTTGAACCCGGTCCCCGCGTACGCGGGGAGGACGCCGTTGCCACAGACCGGGGTCGCCACGTTCTACGCCGATGGCCTGATGTCGTACGTGGAGGGTTATCGCCGGGAGAGAGGCCAGGTCGCGGATTGCCCGGAGTGCGTCGGCGCGGTGGCGCTGTTGCGCGCTGGCGACATCGGCCGCAAGGTGTGGCTGCAACCGCCGGGAGGTGAGCCGGTCGGGCCGTTCCTGGTGGTGGACTGCGCCCGGAGCGAGGATGTGGCGCCGCTGCTGGCGCGGAACTGGGTCGTGGACGTGAGCTACGAGGTGGGCCAACTGTGGGGCATGGTCCGGCCGCTGGACGGCGTGACGGTGTTCGAGGATCCGAGCGACGCCACCTGGACCGGCCCGCAAGTCAGCCCCACGCGCTTCTACGTCCCGCCCGGTCAGGTGGTGTTGAGCGCGCCGACGGCCACACCGGCTGTCACGGCCGCGGCGCCCACCCGGTGGCCGACCCGCCTGCCCGTGGCATTGGGCGCACTCCAGACGCTGCGACCCGCCCCGGCCACAACGCAATCCCCGGCCGGACCATCGCCCACGCCGCCACTGACCCCGATCATCTCCACGCCCACACCGCCAGTGCCAATCCCACCTGTGGCGACTGAACAGTCGTCCGCAGAACGGTTGCTTGCCACGCCAGCGCCGCCGGTGTCACCCACGCCGCCGGTCGAGGTCGCCCTCGGCCGGCCGGGCCTTGGGTTGCTGCTGGCTGGCTTGCCCCCGACGCGGGCCGCCCCGCCATCCGCCACCCCGCCGCCGCCCACCATGACGCCGGCCTGGGCGCCGCGCGCGACCTCCCCGCCGATCTTGCCATCTCGCAGCGTCGCGCCGACCCCGGAATCGAACCCGGACGAGTTACAGCCGCTTCTGCGGCTCTGGCGCAGCCTGATGAGCCTGGTGGTGCACTAACACACGAAAATTGCATGGCCCACGCCCGTCCTTCGACAGGCTCAAGGCGCGTGCCAGCCATGTATAGTATAGTATTACTCCGCGACATTTACGTTGATCGCGAGAATCTTTTCAGAAGGTGCAGATATAACATACAAGCCGCTGGCGCGGGCCTAGTGGCAAATGCACTTTGGACAGTAAATAGCCCCGAGCCTCATGCTGGCGTTCGTGGGTCGTTCTCGGGGTCTGTATGTTATATCTGCACCCACTGAATCTTTTCCGGACGCAAATTGACGCCGATTCGCCGATTCGCCGATTCGCCGATTCGCCGATTCGCCGATTCGCCGATTCGCCGATTCGCCGATTCGCCGATTCGTCCCTGATTGTCATGCCACACCGTTCTCTTCCTGCTTGTACTTCTTCGCCTTGCGCCGCTCCTCGGTGTTGAGGATCCGTTTGCGCAGCCGGATGCTCTTGGGCGTCACCTCGACCAGGTCATCCTCGCCGATGTACTCGATGGCGTCGTCCAACGACATCAGGATGGGCGAGTCGAGATGCACCAGTTCGTCGGCGCTGGACGCGCGGTGATTGGTGAGGTGTTTCTTCTTGGCGACGTTGATAGCCAGGTCTTCATCGCGCGCGGTGCGGCCCACAATCATCCCCTCGTAGACCTCGGTGCCGGGGACGATGAACAGGCGGCCGCGTTCCTGGGCGTTGAACATGGCGTAGGCGGTGGCGAGGCCGGCCTCCCACGCGACCAGGGAGCCATTGGTCCGCTGGCGGATCGCGCCGGCGTAGGGCGCGTAGCTGTGAAACATGCTGTGCACGATTCCCATGCCGCGCGTCGCGGTCAGAAACGCCTGGCGGAAGCCCAGCAACCCGCGGGTCGGCGCCAGGTAGGTGTAGTAGACCGAGCCGTTGTCGCCGGGATGCATGTCGGTGAGCTGGCCGCGGCGCTGGCCCAGCATTTCCACCACGACGCCGCGGTACTCCTCCGGCGCCTCGACATAGACCTCCTCCATCGGTTCCAACGTCTCGCCCGTGTCGGGGTCTCGATGCAGAATCACCTCCGGCGCGCTGACCTGGAACTCGTAGCCCTCCCGGCGCATGGTCTCGATCAGGATCGCCAGGTGCAATTCGCCGCGGCCGCTGACCAGAAAGCTGTCCGCGGCATCGGTGGGCTCCACGCGCAGGGCGACGTTGCGCTCCAGCTCGCGGTCCAGGCGTTCCCGCAGCTTGCGGCCGGTCGACCATTGTCCCTCGCGACCCGTCAGCGGCGACGTGTTGATCCCGAAGGTCATGCGGACCGTGGGCTTGTCCACGACGATGGGTGGCAGCGGACGCGGATCCTCCGGATCGGTGATGGTGTCGCCGATGTTGACCTCGGGTATGCCGGTCAGGGCCACGATCTCCCCGGCGGTCACCTCTTCCACCTCCAGGCGCGCCAACCCCTCGTGGATGAAGATCTGGTTGATCTTCTCGGCGTGGAGCTCGCCGTGTCGGTCGATCCGGGCGACGGGCTGGCCGCGGCGCAAGGTACCGCTGGTAAGCCGCCCCAACACGATCTTGCCCTTGTAGTCGTCGTAGCTCAGGTTGGTGACCAACAGTTGCGGCGGAGCATCGGGGTCGACTTCGGGCGCGGGCAACGTGTTCAGGATCGCCTCGAACAGCGGTTGCAGGTTGTCAGCCAACTGCTCCGGGTCGATGCCGGCCTTTCCTGCGGGCGCGATGGCATAGATCACCGGGAAATCGGCCTGTTCCTCGGTGGCGCCCAGCTCGATGAAGAGGTCGAAAGTGGCATTGACCGACCACGCCGGTCGGGCGTGGTTGCGGTCGATCTTGTTGATCACCACGATGGCCTGGCGGCCCAGCTCCAGCGCCTTGCGCAGTACGAAGCGGGTCTGCGGCATGGGGCCTTCGGCCGCATCCACCAGCAGCAGCACGCCATCCACCATGTTCAGCACCCGTTCGACCTCGCCGCCGAAGTCGGCGTGCCCTGGTGTGTCCACGATGTTGATCTTCACGTCCCCGTAGCGGATGGCGGTATTCTTGGCCAGGATGGTGATGCCGCGCTCGCGCTCCAGATCGCCGGAGTCCATCACCCGCTCGGGCACCTGTTGGTTGTCTCGAAAGATGCGCGACTGTTTGAGCATGGCATCCACCAGGGTGGTTTTGCCATGGTCGACGTGAGCGATGATTGCGATGTTGCGTAGATCGGTTCGTCGTTGCATAGGATGACTCAGTTCTGTTCCACAAAAAATCAGCCCCGGCACTCTGGCTGCCGCGGCTGATATGTATCAAGTGCATTGCTATGCTACCACAGGATAGCCGCCGGGCCAAATCGGGCGGCACTCAGTATAACACACGTTTGCATAGCGCGCCGACGTGGTGTAGACTCGTGTGGCAAGCATCTGATGTATCTTTTTAGTTTTTCGGGGCACGCTGTGGCCGCCGTTCGGCGGCCACAGCGCCTATTCTCGATTCATGGAGGGGTATCATGGGCAGAATCCTCATTCGCCACGCCGACATCATCACCCTGAATGCGGGGGGACGTATCCTGCGCGATGCGGAGATCGCGATCGAAAACGGTTTGATCGCGGCCCTCGGCACGGCGCCGGCCGATTTCGAGCCGGACGAGACGGTAGATGCCACCGATCACATTGTCATGCCGGGCTTTCATAACGCCCACACCCACAGCCCGATGACGTTGGTGCGCGGCTGGGCCGAGGACATGCCTCTGGAACGCTGGCTCAACGATCGCATCTGGCGGGCGGAATCGGCGTTGACCGCCGACGATGTCTATTGGGGCGCGGCGCTGGCCGCGGCCGAGATGATCCGGGGTGGCACGGTGGGTTTTGCCGACCACTATTTCTACATGGATCGCGTCGCGCAGGTGGTGACCGAGAGCGGCCTGCGGGCGAACCTGGCCTGGGGCGTTTTTGGCGCCGAAAGCGGCGAGGTGGGTGCGACGCTGCCAGGGATCGCCGATTTCGTGGCAGGCTGGCAAGGCGCTGCGGACGGGCGGATCAGGACGATGCTCGGCCCCCACTCGCCCTACACCTGTTCGCCGCAGTTCCTGGCGCGCACTGCGGCCGCGGCAGCCCGGCTCGGGGTGGGTATTCACATCCATCTGGCCGAGTCGATGGAGCAGGTGGAGCACTCGTTGGCCCACTACGACCTGACCCCGGTGGAGATGTTGGATCGAAATGGCGTCCTCGATGTGCCGGTGCTGGCGGCGCACGCGATCTATCTGACCGAGGCGGATCGCACCATCCTGGCGTCCAGGCAGGTTACCGTAGTTCAATGCCCGACCTGTCACATGAAGCTGGGCATGGGCGTGACGCCGGTGCCCGCGCTGCAAGCTGCGGGGGTCAACGTGGCCCTGGGCACCGACGGCCCGGCCAGCAACAACGCCCTGGACATGTTGCAAGAGGCGCGCCACGCCGCGCTGCTCCAGAAGCTGCACGGCCTGGACCCCGAGCTGATGGCCGGCGACCTGGTGTTGCGGATGGCCACGCAGAATGGCGCGCGGGCGTTGGGCTTCCCGCTCAGCGGCGAGCTCTCGCCCGGCCACTACGCGGACCTGATCATGATCGACTGCGCCACCCCGCGGATGCGTCCGCGTCACGACCTGGTCGCCAACGTCCTCTACGCCGCCGGGAGCGCTGATGTCAGTGATGTCATGGTCGCGGGGCGCTGGCTGATGCGCAGGCGGGTGCTGTTGACCCTGGACGAGGCGCGCATCTTGGATGAGGCCGAGCGCCGGGCCTTGCGCATGGTGGGGGGCGCGTTGCATCGCCTGCGTTCTTACTAAGAACCTTGCGAAGTATCCTTTCAATAATCCGGGCTGGCCACAGCCAGCGATCCCCTGGAAAATTGAGAAGATACGTACTGAGCTCGCGTTCAAAAATAACCGGGTTGTTTCGCGGTACAACGGAGTTATTTTTGAACGCTTACTGAGTTGCTACGTTTTTGACGCGATTCTTTGACAGCCTCTCGCTTTTCACGTACAATGTGCGAGTTGGTTACTATGTAGCGGATTTTACTGGGCACCCTGGCGAGGAGGGGTAATGGCAATTTACAAGACACAACAGATTCGCAACATCGTGCTGGTCGGGCATGGCAGCTCTGGCAAGACGACGCTGGCGGAAGCCATGCTGTTCGATACGGGCGTTCTCAACCGGCGCGGTCGTGTCGAAGACGGCACGACGGTCGCCGACTGGGATGAGGAGGCGATCCGGCGCGGGATCTCCGTGTCCTCGGCGGTGGCGCCGTGCGAATGGCAGGGCATCAAGGTCAACCTCTTGGATACGCCCGGTTTCATCGATTTCGTCGGCGAGATCAAAAGCGCCGCCACTGTCGCGGACGCGGCGTTGGTGTTGGTCGATGCGGTATCGGGCGTCGAAGTGGGCACCGAGTTGGGCTGGGGTTATCTCGACGAACGGAACCTGCCGCGCGCGGTGCTGGTCAACAAGATGGATCGCGAAAACGCGCGTTTTCAGAATGTGCTGGACGGCGTGCGCGATACTTTCGGCGGCGCCATCGTGGCCGCGCAACTGCCCATCGGCGAAGGCTCCAAGTTCCGCGGGGTTGTCGATCTGATCTCGATGAAGGTTTACACGGGCGAGGCCGGCACGTCCGGCGACATCCCGGCCGAGATGGCCGACGCGGTGGCCGAGGCCCGGCTCCTACTGGTGGAGGCCGCGGCCGAGGGCGACGACGAGCTGATCATGAAGTACCTGGATAACGTGGAGTTGACTCCGGAAGAGATCAGCGGCGGGCTGCGGACCGGAATCGTCAAAGGTGACATCATCCCCGTGTTTTGCGCCTCGGCCGTGAACAACATCGGCGTGCGGGCGTTGCTCAGCGCATTGGTCACGTACATGCCCAGTCCGGCGGACGCACACGGGTTCACGGCGCAGCGACTGGACGGCGAAGAGGTTCCCCTGTCGGCGGATCCTGCTGGCCCATTGGCCGTCCTGGTCTTCAAGACGGTGGCCGACCCCTACGTGGGCAAGATTTCCTATTATCGCGTGGTGTCCGGGGTGTTCCACGGCGACACGCGGGTCTATAGTCTGCCCAACGGCAACGAAGAGCGGGTGAGCCAGATCTTCATGCCGCGGGGCAAGGAGCAGTTGCAGGTGGCGGAATTGATGGCCGGCGACATCGGCGGCATCGCCAAGTTGAGCAACACGGGCACCAATGACACGCTCTGCGACAAGACGAACCCGCTGGTTCTGCCGCGGCCGGTCTATCCCGAGCCGCTTTTCTCAGTGGCGATCAGCCCCAAGACGAAGGCGGATTCTGCCAAGATGGGCCCCACCCTGACGAAGGTGGTCGAAGAGGACCCGACTTTGAGCTGGCGGTTCGAGCCGGGCACCAGTGAGACGATTCTGTCCGGCATGGGTGAGGTGCACATCGACTTGGCCGTGCGGCGGATGGAGGGCAAGTTCGGGGTGGGGCTACTGACGTCGATCCCCAAGGTGCCCTATCGGGAGTCGATCGCGCGCAGCGCGGCCGATTATTACCGGCACAAGAAGCAGACCGGTGGCTCGGGGCAGTTCGGTGAAGTCCACATGGAGATCAAGCCACTGGAGCGCGGCGGCGGCTTCGAGTTCGACACCAGCCGGGTGTTCGGCGGCGCCATTTCCAACAGCTTCTTCCCATCCATCGAGAAGGGTGTCAAGTCGATGCTGGATACCGGGCCGATTGCCGGCTATCCGGTGGTGGACGTGCGCTGCGAGGTGTATGACGGCAAGATGCACCCGGTCGACTCCAAGGACATCGCCTTCCAAATCGCCGGCCGGGAGGTCTTCAAGAAGATTTTCATGGCCGCGGGCCCGGTGCTGCTGGAGCCGATCATGGATGTCAGGATCACCGTGCCCGAGGAGTACATGGGTGACATCATGGGTGATCTGAACACCCGGCGCGGTCGGGTGCAAGGCATGGAGCAGGGCAAGGGCAAAGGCATCATCATCGCCCAGGCGCCCCTGGCCGAAATGCAGCGCTATTCTATCGACCTGCGCTCCATGACCCAGGGCCGCGGGATCTACACGATGACCCTGTCGTACTACGAGCCGGTGCCATCCCACATTGCCGAGCAAGTGATCGCGCAGGCCAGGCGCGACCGGGCCGAGGCTGAGGAGGAATAGCGCCCGGTCCCAATCCAATCCTTTGCGCGCAGTAAATCGCACGCCAGACGTAGTTCTGGCGTGCGATTTCGCGCATGCCCAGCCGGAATCACACGCACTCCATCATCATACCCTACGCAGGATCGAAACCAGCAACCAGATGCCTGATCCGACCAACGCCACTGCCCCGATCACTGCCAGCCAGTGCACCAGGGCCTTCGTGGCGGTCAGCGCGATGAGGACGGACAGGCCGATCAACAGACCGGCCGCAACGATGCTGAGCGCCACCTGCCGGCCCAGGCGCTCCAACGCACCGATGGTGCGGTCAGCCTCACCAACGTCACGCCGAAATAGCTCGCCCCGTTCAATCTGATCTAACAGGCGATTGCCGACACGGGGAAAGGCGTTCAGCAGTTCGCCCGAGTCGGATGTTTTGGCAGTCCATCATGTTTTCACGAATACTCGCTTCGGTAACATTTTACAGAATGAACTCGGGCCTTGACAATTGCCCCTCTCGGTGTTATAATATTTTCGGAATATTCGGAGCCAGGCCATGAAGAAACTTACCCGTCGTCAACAAGAATTCCTGAGCAAGTTCCTCGACTTGTATACCGAGGGCCAGGAACCCCTGCACTATTCGACTGTCGCAGAGCATTTGGGCGTGGGCAATGTGTCGGCTTACGAGATGCTGCGCCTGCTTGAGGAGCACGGCTTGGTGGAGGCTGAATATCAATTCCCAGTCGGCTTCCGGGGCCCCGGTCGCGCCTCGGTCGTGTTCCGACCTACAGCCCTGGCTGCACAGGAGCTTGCCCGGTTGGCCGGTGGAGACGTGAACCAACAAGAGTGGGAAGCAGTCAAACAACATATCCTACAGCAACTTGAGACGGGCAAAGCCGAAGATTACGAACCTTTGCTGGAGGAATTGTTGGCGCGGACGCCTGACCAGCGCTCCCCAGTAATCTATGCCGCCGAGATGATTACGGCCATCATCCTCGGGCTGGAATCGCTCAGGAGTACGGCCGAAGCACATGGCCTGAGAGACAGGCTAAAGGAAATCGGCAAAGTCGGTGAATTGGGGCTTGGCGTATTCACCGGATTGGGCATGGGCTTGTCCTTAGCCGAGCGCATCAATCGCCGTCTGGCCAGTTTCCTGCTGATGCAGTCCAGTCGGTTTCAGTTGGCCCTTTCGCAACTAAGCGACGAGAGCCGTCGCCAGTTGACCGAGTTTACACGGGAGGCGATGCGAATCGTGGAACGGTAGATTTTTTTTGCCGAATAATTTCGTTTCTTTAGGACATACAAATGGGAGGGTGGTGGGAAAAGAATCCGCGATGCTGAGTAACCCGATAGGTATCTTCTCAATAGTTCGGGGCGTGCTCGCTGTGGCCGGTCTCCTGACCGTGCCACCCGTGGCACGGTCAGGAGACCGGCCACAGCATCTCCAGATTATTGAGATGATACCCCGATAGCTATGGCCGGCTTCTTGGCGGCCATGGCGTCTCGAACACAAGGAGAGAAAAATGAAGACACGAAAGTTGCTTGAAAAAGGCTTTTACGCCGGCGTCGGCGTGCTGTCACTGACGCGGGAGAAGGCCCGGGCGCTCGTGGACGACCTGGTCAAGCGGGGTGAAGCCCGCCACGACGCGGCCGAAGAATTGGTAGACCGTTGGGTGAAGCGTGGCGAGGAAGAGCGCGCGGCCCTGCACAAGCTCGTCGAAGACGAAATCGAGCGCGCCCTGGGCGCGGTGGATCTTGCGACCAAAGAAGACATCGCGGCCTTGAGCAAGCAGATAGAGACTCTGGCTCAACGATTGGGACAATAGCAAGCAGCGCGCCGTCGGACAAAAGAGGTAACCGCACATGGACAGGAAACACTCCCTGGCGCGTCTATTGGCGCGACGACTCGCACCGCACGATCTGGTGGCTGCGGCAGGTGAGGTACTGCTAGAAGCCCTGGAGAGGCTCCCCCGCGCAGAGCGCATGACTTTTCTGCATGAAATGATAACGGCCAGTATTGGCCCGCTACTGCGTAACCTGGGGCGCGAGGAACGCGCCCAACTTATGAATTCGCTCCTGCCCCTGGTAGCACGCGAGTTCCCCCTGGCCGACCTGGACTTGTTGACCGCTTTTTCTGCGCCAATCTCATCGGAAGACGCGCTCGGGACGTAGCCCGGCTCGCGTCCACACAACTCGAATGGTTCCAAAGAGAGGAAACGGTGTGAAAGATTATTGTCAGTTTCTCAAACCGGAACAGCCTGGCCTTGGGCTGCACTGTACGGCGGGCACCAACTTCGTGTCCGTCGGAGCGGATCGCGCGCTGTGCCTCGTCTGTCCCCTGGCCAACCTGGGCGATGTGCCGCTATGCAAATACGCTGATGTGTGCACTGCGCTGCGCAAGGATAAAACCGGCGCGCCTCTGATCGAGGTGAGCGTCTACTGCGCGCTGGGCGACAGCGTCTCCGACGACGAGGCGCGCTGCGCGCAGTGTCCCGCCCGGCGTGGAGTGGGGCAAGTGACCGACCAGACCGTAGCGTGGCTCATCCCCGTTCTGGCGTAAGCAAATGTCATCAAGTACAACAGGGTCGGGAAGCAGGTGGGGCTGATCTGATGCCAGCACACCGTCCAACGTCAGCCTGTTGGACCAAACGCCGCTGCGGACTCAGCGCCTCCAGCGGACGCTCGCAAGTTGAGAGAGCAAAAAAACGTATCTTCTCAATTTTTCGGGGAATCGCTCGCTGTGGCCGGTCTCCTGACCGAGTCACCGTGGCTCGGTCAGGAGACCGGCCACAGCCACCCCGGATTACTGAGAGGATACCCAAAAAACGATAATCAGGAGGTACGAAATGTCTATGATGAGTCCTATCCAGAAGACAGCCCTGAACGTTGGAACAGAAGTCCTGGTGCATGCCGGGCCGAGTCTGGCGCAGATCAGACCGATCCGCCAGGCCATCGTCCGCCGCGTCGAATCCGCCATGCTGGGCGGCCTGAAACGCGCCCGCGCCACCAGCCAGTACCCACCTGGAGTAGACGACGACCGCACGCTGATGGGAATGGCTTTGCTCCACACCGTTGAGCGCGCCTTGACGGATCAGCGCCTGTCGCCGGCCACCCGGCGCTGTCTCTTCAAGATCACCATCCAAAAGCTGTTGATCGAGCAGGGCGACCGCGCCACCGTGGCCCGCTTCAACGCCCAGTACGGCGTCAACCCACCAGGTTTGCTGCTGATCAGCCCTGGCAAGGCGTGCAACCTGCGCTGCACCGGCTGCTACGCCGATGCCGGGCCGACGGCCGAGAAACTGGACTGGGCCACCTTTGACCGCCTGGTGACTGAGGCCAAAACACTGTGGGGCGCGCGCTTTTTCGCCATCAGCGGCGGCGAGCCGTTGGCCTACCGCTCTGAGGGCAAGGGCGTCCTGGACATGGCCGAAAAGCACCCCGATTGTTTCTTCCTGATGTACACCAACGGCACCCTCATTGACGACAAGCTGGCGGCGTCGCTGGCTCGACTGGGGAACCTCACGCCGGCGATCTCGCTCGAAGGTTGGCGCGAGCGCACCGATGCCCGGCGCGGGCCGGGTGTCTTCCAGAAAGCATCAGCGGCCATGAGCCGGCTGCGCGCAGCCGGCGTGCTCTTCGGCGTTTCGCTGACCCCCACCCGCGACAACGCCGAAGAGATCTTGTCCGACGAGTTCGTTGACTTCTGCTTCGAGCAGCAAGGCGCGCTGTACGGCTTCATGTTTCAGTACATGCCCATCGGCCGCTCGTTCACGCTCGACCTGATGCCCACGCCAGAGCAGCGCTTGTGGATGTGGCGGCGCTCGTGGGAGATCATTCGCGAACGCCAGATCTTCCTGGCCGATTTCTGGAACCACGGCACGCTGTCCGAGGGCTGCATCTCGGCGGGACGCGCCAATGGCGGCGGCTATCTGAGCGTGGATTGGAACGGCGCGGTTTCCCCCTGTGTGTTCATGCCCTACTCGCCGGTCAACATCAACGACGTTTACGCCCAGGGCAAGATGCTGAATGACGTGTGGGCCGACCCGTTCTTCGCGGGCATCCGCAACTGGCAGCAGTCCTACCAGCAGGACAAAGGCAACTGGCTGATGCCGTGCCCCATGCGCGATCATCACGCCGACCTGCGCCGCTTGCTGGCGGAGCACGAGCCGGAGCCGACGGACGCCAACGCGCGGGCGGCGTTATTAGACGCGGAGTACGCGCGCGGCCTGGCCGAGTACGACGCAGCTTACCAGGCCACCAGCGGGCCGGTCTGGGAGAAGCACTATCTGCGACCGGGTGTCTCCTCTGACGGCGATATCCGGCCTCTGCCCGAAATACAGTAGGGGTCCCGGCAATCGTGAGGAAAAGATGTCAAAAGTGTACTGGTCAGCGAGATATTGCAGCTAAGAAACTGGCGAAACAGCGACACGAGGCCTCTTTTGCGCCGGGAATGAGCCTGAATCAGCGCCCTGGCTAGTGCACCATGTCATTGACCAATACAAAAAGATGTCAAAAGACTCGCGGAATGCGGTAATCCCCCATCATCTTGCCATCATCATGGATGGCAACGGGCGCTGGGCGCGGGCACGCGGGCTGCCGCGCGTGGTCGGACACCAGGCCGGGATACGCGCGGTCCGCCGGACGGTCGAAGCCTGCGGCGAGTTGGGCATCCGCATCCTGACGCTGTACACGTTCTCCACCGAGAACTGGCAGCGCCCCCAGGCCGAGGTCTCCTCGCTGATGAGGCTGGCCGAGCAGTGCGTCGCGGGCGAGCTGCCCGAGTTGCAGCGTAACGGCGTTCGTGTGCAGCTCATGGGACGCCGGGAGGGCCTTCCCTCCTCACTCTTGCGCACGCTGGACCACGCCATCGAACAAACGCGCGGTAACGATCGTCTGACTCTCAACCTGGCGCTCAACTACGGCGGACGATCTGAAATCGTCGACGCGGCACGGGCGATGCTGGCGGCCCATCAACGCGGCGAGTTGGACGCCGCCGAACTGGACGAGGAGACACTCGCACGCTACCTGTACTGCCCCAACGTGCCCGATGCCGATCTGATCATCCGTACTGGCGGAGAATTCCGGTTGAGCAATTTCCTGCTCTGGCGCGCGGTCGAAGCGGTTTTTTGGAGCACTCCGATCCTGTGGCCCGATTTTCAGCGCGAACATTTGTTGGCGGCAATTCAAGTCTATCAGGAACAATCAGGAGGAAACCATGTCCGAACATAGACGCAAAGTAGCCATCGTGACCGATAGCACGTCATCTCTCACACAGGCGATGGGGCAAGAACGCGGCATCCGTGTCGTGCCTATGTACGTCGCCTTCGGAACCCAGACCTATCGCGATGGGATTGATCTCGACGCCGACTTGTTCTATCGCTTGCTGCGCGACAGCAAGCGATTGCCCACCACGTCCCAGCCCACGGCGGCGGATTTCGTGCAAACGTACTCAGCGCTCTCCGAGCAGGCCGAGGCCATCGTTTCTATCCATATTTCGCACAAAATGAGCGCAACGCTCGACTCGGCCCTATCTGCCCGCCGGGAACTGCCGCACGTGCCGATCTATGTGATAGATTCTCGCTCCGTCTCGATGGGCCTGGGCCTGATGGCCATCGCGGCCGCTCGCGCCGCAGCCGCCGGGCAGAACGCCCCTCAGGTCGTCCGGCTGGTTGAGGGACTGGTTCCCAAGATGAACATTATCTTCACGGTGGAAACGCTGGAATACCTGCATAAGGGCGGGCGCATCGGCGGGGCCGCGGCGCTGGTCGGCTTTGCGTTGAGCATCAAGCCAGTTCTATATGTGAAGGATGGACGGATTGAGCCGCTGGAAAAACCACGCACCAGGAGACGCGCCATCGAGCGCGTGCTGGACTTGGTGGCCGAGCAGGCGGGGTCGTCGGGCGCGATGCACGCGGTGGTGCTTCACTGCGCCGCGCCGGACGCAGCGCAGAACCTGGCTGTGCAGATGGCGTTTCGTTACCAGTGCAAAGAATTGCTCACGGTCGAAGCCGGTCCGATTATCGGCACCCACGCCGGTCCGGGCACGCTGGGTGTCGCATTCTACACCGTTTGATAGCCAGATAGATCCATGACTCAAACCGGACATCGTCTGGCAGGTGTATGGGTGAACGCGCGCCGTCGGCCGCCCCGGACAAGAAAATTGAGACGCTGACCGAACAGTTGGAGCGATAGCAGCGAACCCGCGAGTAGCGGCATGGAGAAAGATGTATGCCCTTAGCAATAGAAACTAGCCTGTTGACCAAGCGATACCCGAGCCAGAAGGAGGGTCCCCCGGCGATTGAAGACATTAGCCTCCAGATCCCGGAAGGTAAGCTCTTCGGGTTGGTAGGGCCAGATGGGGCGGGCAAGACCAGCCTGATGCGCATCCTGGCCTCCGTAATGGAGCCCACCTCTGGAAGTGCTCGCCTTATCGGCTTTGACCTGCACCGCCAGGCTGAGAAGGCGCGCAATTACATCGGCTATATGCCGCAGGCCTTCAGCCTGTACCCGGATCTAACGGTTCTCGAGAACATTCGTTTTTTTGCAGACCTTCAGGGGGTTTCCAAGACACGCCGCAGAGAGCGCGTGGCGGAACTTCTAGACTTCGCTCGCCTGACAGAATTCACTGCGCGGCGCAGCGAAAACCTTTCGGGTGGCATGCGCAAGAAACTGGCTTTGGCCTGCGCGCTGATCCACGAGCCGAAGGTATTGCTGTTGGATGAACCGACCACGGGTGTCGACCCCGTGTCGCGGCGCGAACTCTGGCACTTGCTCTCCAAGGTCGTCCAGCAGGGTGTGACCGTGATGATCAGCACACCTTACATGGACGAAGCCGAACGCTGCCATACGGTAGGGATCCTCAACCGGGGCCACCTGCTAATCAGCGGACCGCCAGCGGAATTGGAGGCGCAACTGCCTTTCCAGGTCGTTGAAGTGAAAGCCCGGCCACGGCGTACCCTGCGCGAGGTGGTGGCGACCAGCCAGGACGTTTTGGCTTGGCGCGCCGTGGGAGACCGTCTGCGTTTGATGGTGGCGGACCCTCTGGCGGCGCAACAACGCCTGGCTGCCAGTTTGGACCAGGCGGGAGCTACGACCGGCATCCTGCGCCGGGCACGACCCACGATGGAGGACGTCTTCATCCATCTGGTTGAAAACAGGGGGGATAGAGCATGAGCCACGAGAACGCTGTTGAGGTGGATCATCTGACGAAGAAGTTCGGCTCCTTCACAGCCGTGGACCAGGTGAACTTCATCATCCCCAAAGGGGAGATCTTCGGCTTGCTGGGGCCGAACGGGGCAGGCAAGACGACCACGATCCGGATGCTGTGTGGGATCCTATTGCCCACAGCGGGCGAGGCGCGTATCCTGGGATTTGACGTCGCTCACCGGCCAGAGGAAGTGAAGAAACGCATCGGCTATATGTCGCAGAAGTTTGCTCTGTATAACGACTTGACAGTCTTCGAAAACCTGGATTTCTACGCCCATCTGTATGGGGTGTCGCGCGAGAAGTGCAGGACTCGCCTGGAGGGCTTGATCGAAATGGCCGGGCTGCGCGGTCACGAAAAGGAGCGCGCCGCCAACCTGTCTGGAGCCTGGCGTCAGCGACTGGCCCTGGCCTGCGCCATCGTCCACGAACCGCCCATGCTTTTCCTGGACGAGCCGACCGCCGGGGTAGACCCGGTTTCCCGCCGCGAGTTCTGGGAGATGATCTATTCCCTTGCCGGGCAGGGCGTCAGTGTCTTAGCGACCACGCATTACATGGACGAGGCGGAGTTCTGCAATGTGATTGGCATGATGCATGACGCCCGCCTGATCGCGCTGAACGACCCCGACTCCCTTAAGTCAGACCTGCGCGGGATTCTGCTGGAAGTGGACTGCGAATCGCCCGGGCAGGCGGAGGCGATCGCCACCCTATTGCCGGGAGTGATTGACGTCGCATTGCACGGCGTCCTTCTACACGTGACGGTAGAAAATGAAACGATTCAGCAGACGCTCGAAGATGCGCTTGCCAGCGCCGGCATCACCGTGGGGCAAGTGGAAACGGTCCTGCCCTCGCTGGAGGACGTGTTCGTTTCCCTGGTTGCGGCTGAGAGCCGTTCCCGCCTGCGGCAAGAAATCGCATGAACAGGAGGTAATCCCCCATGAACCGACTGTGGACCATCACACGCAAAGAGTTTATCCACATCATCCGAGATCCGCGCACACTCATCCTGGTCATTATCCTGCCGGTGATGATGTTAGCCTTGCTGGGCTCCGCGTTCGCCAATGAAATTGAGCACCTTCCCATGGCAGTGGCTGACCAGTCGAAGACGGACGCCAGCCGCCGCTTTGTGGACAGGTTTTCAGCAAGCGGCTTCTTCGATGTCACCTATGGTGTCCAGAGTGAAGGCGAGATACAGCAACTGATGGACCAGGGTCTGGTGAAGAGCGGCTTACTGATCCCGGAGGAGTTTGGCCGTAATTTGAGCACGGGTAACCCCAGCGCAGCGCAGTTCTACGTTGATGGCGCCGACCCGCTGGTGGCTCAGACCGCTCAGTTGGCAATCGAGACCATCAGCCAGGCTACCTCACAAGAGATCTTGGTCCAGCAGTTGAGCAGCGGCCCTTTTCCCATGGAACTTCGCCTGCCGATTGACTCTCACGTGCGCTTCCTGTATAACCCGAACTTGCGCCGCATGAACTTCCTGATTCCCGGCCTGATCGCCCTTATCCTGCAAGTCCAGGCCCTGCTGCTGACCGCGTTTGCCATCGTGCGTGAGCGCGAGCAAGGAACGCTGGAGCAACTCATCGTGACCCCGCTACGGCCCTGGGAACTGATGCTGGGCAAGATTCTGCCGTTCATCCTGGTGGCAATGGTCAACATTGCGATGACTGTTGCGGTGGGCCATCTCTGGTTTGGTGTTGAGGTCGCCGGCAGCGTCACCCTGTTATTTGTTCTGAGCCTGGTTTTTCTATCGAGCGCGCTGGGGTTGGGAGTGTTGATATCGACCATTTCGCGCAACCAAATGCAGGCCATGTATATGTCGACGTTCATCATATTGCCGGCCGTTATGCTGTCGGGCTTGATTTTCCCGCGCGAGAACATGCCCCGCCTAGTCTATTGGGCGGGTTACCTGATGCCGGTCACCCATTTTCTGGAAGTTATCCGTGGCATCATACTCAAAGGCGTCGGCATCAATTACCTCTGGCAGAACGTCTGGCCCCTGGTCATCTTTGGGGTCGTTGTGTTCTTAGCCAGCGTACTGCTCTTCCACAAACGACTGTAAGGGAATCCCGTTATCAAGAATCACAGCCATCTTACATACACCCTACCTCAGGAGAGACCCATGAACAAGCATTTCGCAGCCATCACCCTCATACTGATATTTGCCGTATCGTTGAGCGCCTGTCAGGGCGTCAGCCTGAATGGCAACGGCAATGAACTGAAAGCTTCGGGAACCATCTCGGCGACAGAAGTGAAAGTGGTGGCCGAGGGCTCGGGCCGCGTCGTCGCCGTCAACGCCGCCGAGGGCGATCCCGTCCAGGCCGGCCAGGCGTTGGTGGTCCTAGATGCTGCCTTGCTGCAGGCGCAGCGCAAGCAGGCCGACGCTGCGTTGGCCGCGGCCAAAGGCAACCAGGCTGCAGCCGAGGCCAATGCCACAGCCGCCCAGGCCAACCTCGATCAACTCAAGGCCGGCGCCCGCCCACAGGAGATCGTTGCTGAGCAGCAGGCTGTGGTGGCGGCGCAAGGCCGGGTGTCCTCTGCCCAGGGCCAGATGGCGCAGACGCGCGGCGCGCTCCAGGCCGCCGAGGCCCAGCGCGATCAGGCCGTGGCACGTTTCGCACAGTTGAAGCAAGGCGCGCGCTCCGAGCAAATCAAGGCGGCGGCGGTGGCCCTGGAGCAGGCCGAGGCGGCCGTCCGTGTGGCGCAGGCCAACTACGACCAGATCGCCTCGCGCGGCGACGCCGGGCGCTTGCCCCAATCGCTGGCCCTGCAGCAGGCCACGCTACAGATGGAAGCCGCTAAATCCAATTACGAGGGCTTGCTCAAAGGCGCGACCACGCCCGAGCTGGATCAGGCACGCGCCGGCATCAACCAGGCGGTGGCCGGCATCGTGCAAGCCTCCGCGACCATTAGCCAGACCGAGGCCGCCTTGGTGACGGCCCAGGCCGGCCTGACTGCCGAGCAAGCTCGCCTGGATCTGCTGCAGGCCGGCGCCCGGCCGGAACAGATCAAGGCGGCCGAGGCCCAGGTCGCGGCCGCCCAGGCGCAGGCCGAGGCGGCGCGGGGCCAGGTGGCCGCAGCGCAGGCCGCTCTGAACGTCATCGACGAGCAATTGGCGCGCATGACGATCCGAGCGCCGATCGACGGTATCGTCCTCAGCCGGGCCATCGAGCCGGGCGAGGTGGCTCTGCCGGGCGGCGCCTTGCTCGTCCTGGGCGACCTCCAGCATCCCACCGTCACGGTGTACCTGGCCGAGGATCGCTACGGAACGATCCGCGTCGGCCAGGCAGCCCAGGTGACCGTGGACTCCTTCCCCGGCCGCGTCTTCTCCGGCACGGTGCAGCGCATCGCCGATAAAGCCGAGTTCACCCCGCGCAATGTGCAGACCGTGGAGGGACGGCGTGCCACCGTCTTCGCGGTCAAACTACTTGTGCTCAATTCTGATCTGAAGCTCAAGCCGGGTATGCCGGCCGATGTGGTATTTCCCTAAGGAGCACGATGCAACGATTACCTGAACATGGCCCCTGTTTTGTTTGCGGAAGGCAAAACTCTTGTGGAATGGGCGTCACCTGGTACGCCCGCGAGGATGGTTCGATCTTCACCGAGGTGACTCTTACCGAAGTACAGCAGGGTCCGCCGGGCATGGCACATGGCGGGGCTTCTGCCGCCTTACTCGACGAAGCCATGGGCGCAGCCGTTTGGCGCGCCGGCTTTCGCGCTGCGGCGGTTAACCTCAACACGACCTACCAGAAACCGGTGCCTCTGGGTGTAAAAATCCAGGTCACAGGCAGATTCATCGAGAAAAATGAAAAGCGCCTCTTCGCCCTGGGAGAGATTCGTCTGCCAGATGGCACGGTTGCGGTAATCGGAAAAGGCACTTACGTTGAGGCTCCCCACATGTTCAGCGAACTTACCAGCCAATTCGAGGTATGGCAGTCGTGAAAGTACGCTTCCTGGGCCATTCCTGTGTCGAGATCATTGGTCAGCACCATATCTTGATTGACCCAGACTTTACCCGCGATCCCGAGCCGGGCGTGGAGTACATCTGTATCACGCATGCCCACAAAGACCACATCGGGCGGGTGGCTGAAGTGCCTACTGGCTTGGTTGTAGCGGCGCCGGATGTATGCGAGATTGCTGCCGGGATGGGCGTGCCGCGTGAACGTCTGAAGCCGGTGGTTCCTGGAAAGCAAATCGCCAACATCCAGATCTTGCCCGGTTACAGCCGCACCAACGATCCGGTGTACACCTTCTTTTACGTGCTTTTCCGGCGGCGAATGCCCGACCTTGGCGGTACATCAGCCGGTCAAGCCGGACATTCTATGCCTGCCGTGGCGTAAAACGCCCTTTCAACCCAAACGATACCAAGAACTCCTGATCCACCTGGCTGTGCAGTTCGGTGCGCCCTACGTGCTGCCTATCCACCACGACCTGCCCCACACAGAAGCCGCTCCGGCGGACTTGCACGGGCGTTTGAAAGCTGAAATCCTGGACGGACGGGGATGGCACATCTTCGAACACGGGCGTCTTGTCCGGGGCGAGTAGGTGTCGTCATGCATGCAAAGGTTGTCTATCGTGAACAGACTATCGAACGTGAAGACTGACCTGTACGGCCGGCCGCGCGTGGGGCTGGCCCTGAGCGGCGGCGGCGCGCGCGGGCTGGCCCACATCGGCGTGCTCAAGGTGCTGGAACGCGAGGGCATCCCTGTGGATTGCCTGGCGGGAACGAGCATGGGCGGTGTGATTGCGGCGGCCTACGCCACGGGCATGAACCCGGCTGAAATCGAAAGCGAGGCCCTGGTAACAACGCGCTGGCGCAACCTGGCCAGTCTGGCCGATCTGAGCATGCCGCGCCAGGGCCTGTTCAGAGGCAACCGGTTACTGGCGTACTTTGAGCGCCATTTCGGACAGCGCACCTTCGCCGATCTGGACTTACCCCTGGCCCTGGTGGCCGTTGATTTGAACACCGGCCAGGAGATCATCCTGCGGGAAGGGCCGGTGGCCCTGGCCGTGCGGGCGACAGTGGCGTTGCCGGGCCTCCTGGCGCCAGTGGAAGTGGATGGCCGGAGGCTGGCGGATGGCGGCCTGCTGAACAACCTGCCGGCCGACGTCGCGCGTCAGATAGACGCGGAGGTTGTTATCGCAGTGGACGTGTCCCCCAAGCGCGGTGAAATCTGGCTAAACCACATCCGCTGGGCGCCAAAAGGAGTCGCGGGCACCTTGCAGGTCCTGAGCGAGTCGGTCGGGATCATGATGAGTGCCATAGACGAACAGAAGTTAAGACACGCGACCCCTGAGGTCCTGATTCGGCCCGCTATTCCTGCAGGCGTAAGTGCGGTCGCCGGCTACAATCGGACGGACGAGCTGATCAGCGCCGGGGAACGCGCGGCCGAAGCAACTCTTCCCTGCATCCGGGCGCAGATGCACCCACGCTGGCATTGGCCTGCACGAGGCCGCACACGCCGGACATGGTTCAGGAGTCCACCCCGACCTGGCTTTCCAGGCGCAGCCAATACGCGCTGCCGAAGAGCGGAGCGAGTGAGATCCCCAGCCGGCCGTAGACCTCCGGCGGGATGCTGATGTCGGTCAGATAGAGGTCGCCTGGCATGCGAGCCAGCCCAGTCTTGGGCAGCGCCAGGGTCAAGGTGCGCTCCGGCCTGACGACGAGCCCCGGCGTTTCTCCGGTGGTCGCGTCCAGCCCCGCTGGCACGTCCAGCGCAAGCACGCGCCTGGCCGATGTGTTGCACACAGTGATGCCTCGGCCATGGTGAGGGCGCTGACCACCTCTTAGGCTGGCTGGGCCGCCTCCTCCAGGCGGTCGCACAGTGATACCGCCCGGTTGAGGTGCCCTGCGGTCCGCAGCGCCTCTGCGACGCCGAGTATCTTCTCTACCGCTTTCTGAGCTTCTTCACTGTCAGGATACTGGCTGATGATCTTCAGGTAGCTGTTACCAGCCGACTCCAGCTTTCCCTGCCCTTCGTAAGTCTCGCCCACCACCAACAGCGAGGACCTGGCAGCCCGCGAAGCAGCCTCCAATAGTTGATGAGCCATGATCACTGCCTCCTCTCGTCTTCCAGACGGACAAAATTGTACGGCGGCCAGGGGCCGCTGAGCGCAAACTCCATCCTCTTCTCTGCGTTGGCGCTCTTCAGCTCCTCTACCCGCCGGCTGAAACCTTCGATGTATCCTCTCAATAATCCGGAAAATTGAGAAGATACATACACCTGGTTATCCGGACCGCCGATCCCCTCCTGGCCGAAAACCCGCCTCTGGTCGCCGGCGATGATGCAGTAGGCGTATTTAGCCTGGGATCCCTCTTGCTTCTGCACGCTCTTCTACCTCCGGTGTGCTCACCTTGGAGACAAAGCTGTAGGGCGGCCAGGGACCGGTGAAACGCACCTCCACCCCTTTGTCCCCCTCGATCTTTTCTAGTTCCTCGCCCAGTTCCCTCACCCTATCCTTTCTCACCAGCAGAGACAGGTTCATGAGCTGCTGCTTCCCCTCGGCCGGCCGCTTCGCCTCGTTCACGTGGATATCCTCGGCATAGGGCGTGATCTGCCGGTAGTAGCGGCGGTAATCCTCATCGGCCTTCGCCTCCAGTGTCTGCTTCAGCGCCTTTTCGACCTTCTGCTGGTAAAAGTAGGCCATCCCCTTGGGCTTGCTCTCCATCTCCCGTCGCAACTGCCTGATCTCCGCGTTTGCCTCGACGACATTCTCCGAGATCACATCCGCCCGCCAGAAGATCTGAACCCCCAGCTCGACTTTGCCCCTGAGCTCTTCCAGTTTGGCCCTGAAGCCGTCATATTCTGCCTGCAGCCAGGCGACGACCGTCTCCTCGGCTGTCCGGCCCTCCACCGGACGAATGATACAGTCGAAGGTCATGGGCAGGACGCTGCCCGCCTCCGCCCAGACGGCATCTATCGCCTGGCTGTGGGTCCAAACCCATTCCTTGACCGCCTCGTCATCTCCCTGGTATGGCTCCAGGGGGCAATCGTGGACCAGGGCACTGATGTCCTTATAAGGGATGGTGTAGACGGCCTGGCCGTCCAGCCCAATCTCCCCCCAGTGCTTCTTCCCGGTATCGGGTATGATGCAGTAAACATACCTCCCCAAGGCCTCTGTCATTTGTCTCTCTCCCCATCAGATCTTTTTCAGGTTGACGATCAGGATGCCGTTTCTGAAGTGCGTCACGACCCGCTCGGCATCCACCGGCGCGGGGAGCGGCACCTCTTCGTGGTAGCCGACCCCGGTCCTGCCGGTCCTGACCATGGTCGAAGGGAGCCCTGTCGCAGGATCGGCGCCCTCAACCCACACCACCACCTTTTCCCGCTGGGCGCTGACCCGGATGGCTTCCTCCTCCACCCCCGGCAGCGCCACGATGACGTTGATCTCGTGTGTCTCGTTGAAGACTTCGACCTCCGGTTCTCGCCCCGCGACGGCCGGAGCAACCCTGCCGGCCAACCACCAGCTAAAGGGGACCACCTCGCCCGTCTCCTGATCGAATCTGGATTCTTCAAAGACCAGGATCGGATGGCCCAGCACCTTTTCGGCGGTGGGGTTGATGCCCTGCCGAATCCTGAACAAGACGTCCATGTGGGTAGGGATGGCGATCAACTCCGCCAGCTCGTTGATGGTGGCGTGCCTGTTCAGCCACAGATGCCACAGGATTTCCCGGCTGGCGGGATCCAGCTCCATAGCCAGGCGCTCCAGGTCCTGTGCGGAGGTGCTGGGGGGCGGAGGCGCTGGGGGGCAAGGGTGCTGGGAGGTAGGGGTGCTGGGGAGTAGAGGTGTGGAGGTGAAACCTCTGTTGCTTCCCCGCACCTCTGCTCCCCCGCTCCCGTGCGCTCCTGCGCCTCGGCCCCTCGGCGCCTCGGCCCCCGTGCTTCCCTGCTCCCTGACTTCCGAGCCAAGGCCCCGTTCCTGACCTGAGGTCATCTGTGTCAGGTGATTCAGCCATTGCCCCAGGGACGCGGTGATGAACCAGGCCTTGGCCACGCCTCCCTGGCGAGAATCGCGGTAGGAGATGACCATCGCCAGCTTCTGCACCACGGTGAAACGCTTGCTCTCGGTCGCGATCTCGGTGATCCGAGCCAGGGGGGTGTCGAAGATGATGCCGCGAGGCTGGAGGAAAAGCAGTCTCTCATCGGTCAGACACAGCTTGCCGACCTGCCAGACAGGCCGGCCTTGAGCCTGGTACGCCCCTTGCTCGGCCAGCAGGGTCTCCTCGCCTTGTAAGGGGGAAGGCCGGGCGGGAGTCCTAGCCCCGGATATTTCGAGTCTCAAGTTCTTCCCTCCAGTTCTTCCCTCCAGCGTTCCGGGTTGATCATCTTATCCACCACCTCGTCCACGATGTCGTCCAGGCCATCGCGCACACTCTTGACCGCCTCGGCCACGCCGTGCTCCTCCTTGATCTGGTCGAGGGCGATGTCTAGCTCCATCAGGGCCTCCCCCAGGCGGTTCATTTCTTCTTCGCTCAGGCGGCCCGCCTCCATCCGCTTGAAGGCCTGGGTCTTGAGAGCGTCCTGGATGATCTCGACCAGGGCGATGACCAGCCCCAACACTCCCTGCTTCAGGTTGCCTTCGTCAATGTCAAGCATGGAAGTCATCCTCCCTTCGACAGGCCAATGTGGCTCGGTCAGGAGACCGGCCACAGCAGCGTGGGGGCATTTTCAGGACACGCCTCCGTAGTCCAGAACCTGCTCCTTGATCTGCCGCCGCCACTGGGGCAGCATCTCCCCCGAAAACAGGGCTTCCTCCTCGCCCCGGTGGTTCCCGTAGACGATGGGCAAAACCTCCTGATTGTGCAACGCGCTGCCCAGATCTCGAGTCTCCAGGCTGATCCGCCGAATCCTGCCCAAGGGGATCTCCAGCCCCGCCCGGCGGTCAAAATCGGACCACCACAGCAGGCGTTCCACCGTCAGATAGAGCCACCCCGGCCGCCAGGTGGGGCCGTGAATGCCGGCGCCGGGGACCTGATACCACAGCTTACCATCGGCCACCATTCTCTCTTTGATGATGACGCCCACTTCCCTGTCCCGCAAGAAGGGGGTGAAATCGCCGGCCGGCGCCCGCCCCATAGCCGCCAGCTTCTCCTTGAGGGCGCTTTGCAAGCCCCCGATGTCCTCGGCGTAGAGGGAGACCACCTCCCCTGTCGCCAGGGAGAGGTACAGCAAGTCCCGCTGGGTCCCGGTGAAGTAGGTCTCTTCGTTGACCATCAGATCCTGGATCTTTGTCAGGGGGGTCTGGAACAATACCTCGGCCGGTTCCTGGCGATAGAGGATCAGGCGCCGGTCGGTCAGGTAGAGCCGGCCTGGCCGCCAGGCGCGGTAGATGCCGTCGCTGTACCAGTGAGAGCCGTACATGTCCAGGACGATCGTTTCGCCGGATGCCAGGGCCAGCTTCTTCCGCCGCAGCTCTCTGGCGGCGTACTGGCGCAGGTCTTCATCCCAGGCCTGCATCAAGCCGTACTCGATCATGGTCTCTATGGAAGCGATGGCTGTCCGCAGGTTGATGCCGATGAGGGGGATGCCGGCCACCCCGATGACCAGATCCAGATTAAGGATGATGCCCTTGTCCAGGATCTGCTCCAGCAGATCGTCTATCGTGGCTTGCCTGACCCGTGTTGGTTCCATCGCTGCTAAACCCCATTCTCATCGGCCGGCCGCCAGCCGCAGATGTAGCAGCCGCTCTCCACCAGTTGCTCCCTGACCACCGTGGTGCCACATCCAAGGCATACGACTTTGAACGAGGCCCGTTCTACACCCTGCTCGTGCTCTGGATCTGCTGGTGACCAGCCGCAAACATAGCAGCCCTTGTCGAGCAGTTCCTCGAGCACAGTGCTGCCACAACCAGGGCAATGCATCCAGGATAGAGTGGCCTTCTTGCCTTTGACGCCCTCCCGTGCCACCTCCTGATCCCCCATCTTGGCGATATTGTCAAGGATCGTTTCGGACGGTTTGAACAACAATTGATCAATCAACTTGTCTAACAAAGCGAACACCTCCGTCTGGCGGATGGCTTTGGTTGTTCGCTATCGGCCATCAGCCATCGGTCATATGCCATCAGTACTCCAAGGTCACTTCCCACAAGCTGTAACCGCCCCATCCACAGCCTGGACGCATCTTGACCGGTGGCAGGGCCTAGGCCTTCTCGGCCGCGATGACGCCCTTGCCCCGGCAGGTCAGGCAGGGGAGCTTGCTCTCGGGCTCCACCCCCGTGCCGCGGCAGGATGGGCAAGGGACGGCATCTTCCTCCACAGTTACCCAGCCCACGCCACGGCAGACGCCGCAGGTGAGGGCGCTGCCGCGCTGCTGGAGACCGCTGCCCCGGCAATAGACGCAGCGCCTGGTCGGCGAGGACAGGGCGACCGTCCCCGCCCCGCGGCATACCTGGCAGACAGCCCCCCTCGAGCGTCCTGTGCCCCGGCAAAAGGCACAGGTAACCTGGGCTCTGGTCTTCTCCATTAGACACTCCTTCCTGTTTTGATAGCCGACAACTGATGGCTATCGGCCACCTGCCATCAGCCATTTGCTAATTTTGCGGCCACCACCCCCTTGCCACCACAACAGGGGCAGGAGAATAGGCTGTCCGGCCAGATATAATCAGGCCAGTCACGAGCCCACCCGGTTCCGCCGCAACAGGGACAGCGGACGGCATCGGGCGGGGCCGTCACAGCCCCCACGCCGCCGCAGGTGGTGCAGGTCATCCGGGCGCCGGGGTGCACGCCGGTACCCCGGCAGAAGGCGCAGCGATCTGTCGGTTGAGGCAGTGTCCGCCGCCCTGTCCCGCCACACACCTGGCAGGTAGACAGGGGGGACATGATGCCGAAGGGGTCCCGACCCTGGCCGTGGCAGAAGGCACAGGTCACGACAACACTTTCCCTGGCCTCTCCCTGGAGCTCCTTTTTCAGGCCAACCTGGGTCTTCGTTTCTGGGTTAACCGTGGTCATGATATCACCTCCAAGTTGATGCGTTGTTCAGGCACGGACTGCTCATCTCCGGCTAATGGTAGATGGCTGATAGCCGATAGCTGATGGCTTATCGTTGATGGCCGACAGTGCTATTTGCCATCTGCTATCTGCCATCAGCTATCTGGCGAGGACGGGTATTGGCTCCGGCCCAGCCCTCAGCCTGGTCTTGGCCTTGGCGCTCACCCAGCCGCACCAGGGACACTGGACGTTGAGCAGTTCCTCTGTCTCTACTATCTTGTTACACTGAGGGCAGGCCTCCTTGCCGATCTGGGCCTCTTTCCAGGCGGCCGTCTCGATGTTGGTACCGGAGGGAAACTCCAGGCCGTACTTGGCTGCGGTGGCAAAGGAAGCCAAAGCGGCCCGAATCTTGATGCCAAGGAGCTCGACACCCGCCACAGAGACAGTGATGTCAGCGTTGATGACCAGCCCCTTGTCCAGGATGACCTCAATCACGTCCACCAGGGACGTGCCTCGCTCCTTTGCTGGTACCAGGCCCATCTCAGCGCTCCCTCTTTGTCAATTCGATCTGCAAGATGCCATTGCGGTACGAGGTCTGCGCCGCCGCCTCCACCGGGCAGGGCAAGGCCACCTCCTTGAGATATTCCCGACCGGGAGCTTGGGCCGAGAGGGTCAATTTATCACCCCGTACTTTAATCTCGATGTCCTTCTCCTCGACCCCCGGCAATTCGGCGATGATCAGCAGGTGATCCCCTTCATCGAAAACGTCCGCTGATGGCTCCTTCTGCTGCGGCCTCTCCGCGCCCTTGCGGACGCCTCCGGGAATGCTGCTGGACCTTCGATCCGGGGCCAACGTCCTCGCGGAGATGCTGCTGCGTCGCTGCAAGCCAGGTTCCCCATCACGCGCTACCTCTTTCAGGGGCGCTTCCCTCAACTCGGTGTCCACCCTCTTGTTGATGGCAGCCAACCTTTCCTGGAAGGCATCCGATTCTTCCAGGCCCTCCAGGATGGTATCGAGCCCTGGGATCAGGCCTCCCAACCCGCGCAGGGCCCCGCCCGCCACTCCCGATCGCTTGCGCCTGGCTTCTCTTTCCTCGAGCGCTCTGAGCCTTTCTTGGAGCTCTCGCATCTCTTCTGTGTGCTCTTGATCCACGTTATCTTGCGTCATTGAACCCACCTCCCGCATCTCCGTAGATAGCCTCACTCACCTCCTTTAGCCCCGCCAAGCCTCGGATCTCGTGGGGAAAGAGAGGGAGTTCGGTGACGGCGTAACGAGAGAACTGCTCTCGCAGGCCATGGATGTATCCTTGCTGTTCCTCCCGCTTGGCCAGACAAAAG
>PHCA01000259.1 GCA_002842085.1 Chloroflexi bacterium HGW-Chloroflexi-1 | reverse complement strand
CTCTGCTGGCGAGCCTGCTGTGGCTTAACGTGGGCGCCAGCCTGGCCCTGGCCGACGGCATGCTCCTGCCCGAGGCACTGTTCTCGCAGTATCTGGTCGTGCGCTACCACCGGGTCACGGTAAACATCGAGGATGGTCACGCCGTGACGCGGGTCGAGCAGGAATTTTACAATCCCCACGCATTCCCTGTCGAGGCACGTTACCTGTTCCCCGTGCCACCGGAGGCCATCATCTCCCGCTTCCAGGCGGCAGTGGACGGGCAGTCGCAGTCGGTGGAACGCCAGAACGCGGCGACGACCAACACCATCCTGTACGGTCAACTCGCCCAGCGTTACGACCCCTCACTGCTGCAATACGCCGACTGGGAATCGCTGGCCTTCGATCTCAGCCTGCCGCCGGGCGGTGCGCGCCACATGAACCTGACATACGAAGAAGTACTCGCCCCCTCCGGTGGACTTTACCACTATCGCTACATCCTAAGCGTCGAGCGTTATTCGTCTCAGCCATTAGAGCAGGTATCCGTGACAGTGAACCTGCGCTCGTCGTCCGGGCTGTCCAGCCTCTACTCCTCGAGCCATCCGGTGACCGTCGAGCGGACCGGCCCGGGTCAGGCGCGGGTAAACTGGGCTGCCCAGAACGTACTTCCCGCCGACAACTTTGACCTGTTCTTCGCCCCTACCGAGGGAGGCTTTGGCGGCGGCCTGCTCACTGGTCGGCAGAACGGCCACGACCATTTCCTGTTCCTCTTCTCCCCCGAAGTCGAACCGCGTCAGGGCAGCGCCCTGCCTAAAGACATCGTGTTCGTCGTGGACCGCTCGGGCAGCATGGATGGCGAGAAGATCGAGCAGGCGCGCAACGCCCTGCACTTTATCCTGGGGCAGCTCGGCGAGGACGACCGTTTCTCCATCATCAGCTTCAACGACCAGCTTTCGACCCTGGCCTACACCTTACAGCCGGTGAACAGAGACACCCTGGCGGACGCTCGGCGCTACGTGGAGCGATTGCAGGCCGACGGCTTCACCGACCTGGAGGCTGCCCTGCAGGCCGGGCTGGAAGTCCTGGCCCACAGCGAGTCGCGCGGCGCCCCTCGCCTCGTCGTCTTTTTGACCGACGGCCTGCCGACGGCCGGCGTCACCGATGCGATGCTCATCGCCCGCCTGGTGACGCAGGCCAACGCCCGGCTGGAGGCGCGCCTGCACGTCTTTGGCGTGGGCTACGACGTCAACACCCACCTGCTCGACCGCCTGGCCGCCGACAACGACGGCAGTGCGACCTACGTTCAGCCCGGCGAAAACCTGGAAGCCACCCTGACCGGGTTCTACGCCCGCATCGCTCATCCGCTGCTCACCGACGTGGCTGTGGACTTTGAGGGCATGGAGGTCAGCGACCTGTACCCCCGGGCCATACCCGACCTGTTCCAAGGCTCCAGCTTGCTGCTGACAGGCCGTTATCAAGCCACCGAACACACCGTTGTGGTGCGGGTACGCGGCCAAGTCGGCGGCGAGGAATGGCAACACGCCTACCACTTTGATCTGCGCCAAGTCGGCGACCGGGACTTTGTGCCCCGCCTGTGGGCCACCCGGCGGGCGGGCGAGCTGCTCGACCGGGTGCGCGTGGAGGGCGAAAGCCCGTCCCTGGTGGACGAGATCCGCGACCTCGGCCTGAGTTATGGGTTGGTCACTCCCTACACCAGCTTTGTCATCGAGGGACAGGCTGACGGGCCAGCGTCGGCGGCCAACATGGAGTTGTACCAGCGCGGCGATTTGAACCAGGCCTGGGGTCAGACCACGGTCCAGGCTCGGGTGCAGAACCAGGCCTACCAGCAGGCTGCTCAGGCCAATCTGGCCGTCGGGGCCAATGTGGTCAACAGCGGCCAGCACAGCCTGGTCCAGGTGAGCCGCCAGAACGTGGACCTGTCGTTGCTCCAAGGGCGGAAAGACCTCGACGGGCACATCACCGAGGAATGGATCGCCCGCAGCATCAGCGTTGACCGCACGGTAACTTTTGGCTCGGAGGAGTACTTTACCCTGGCCAGCGACCCCGCCGCCCGGCCTTTCCTGCAAAGCGGCCCCAACGTGATCTTTGCCTACCGGGGCGAGGTCATCTCTGTCCAGACTGCCGAACGTCAGGGGCCAAGCCCTGACGCCATGGACGAGAAGTCAGAGAAGACTTTGTTGAAAAACATCTGGCGGTGGGGAATCTTCAACTTGTTGAGGAGATGATAAGAATGAAACCTCAAGAGCTTGTCAACACCATTCTGCTTGTCGTCGTCGTCTGTCTGCTGGTGTGGAATGGGATGGGAGCCCGCCCTGCTGTCGTAGCGGCGCTCCCAACCCTGCCCGAACCGGCTGAGACCGGCTCCATCGTCGTCAGCGGCTCCAGCGCCATCCGCGTGCAACCCGACCGTGTAGTTGTCGTCTTTGGCGTCGGCACCTTTGCCAAGACACCCAGCGAATCGCAGGCACAGAACACGCGCCAGAGCCAGGCCGTTATAAAAGCCCTGCGTGCCCAGGACATCGCTCCACAGGACATTGCCACCGCTGGTTTCAGCATCCAGCCCAGGTATGAGGACTACGACCGCAACGTCATCACCGGCTACGGGGCGCATAACACGATCGCCGTCACACTGCGCGACGTGAAAAAGCTGGAGATGGTGCTGGTCGCCGCGTTAGAAGCGGGCGCGACAACTGTGGACGGCATCGAGTTCTCCGTCACCAATCTGCGGGAACTGCGGGACCGGGCGCGGGACCAGGCGGTGCGGGCCGCAATGGAAAAAGCCACAGCGATGGCTTCCGCCGCAGGCATGACGGTGGGCGATGTGACCAACATC
>PHCA01000258.1 GCA_002842085.1 Chloroflexi bacterium HGW-Chloroflexi-1 | reverse complement strand
CATCCAGGTGCACGAACACCTGGTAATCGGCCGGGGGGCGGCCCAAGGCGGCCCACGTCAACGTGACGGTGAAGACGCTGCCGGCCAGCACGGGCGTTTGATCCGCCTGCCAGGTCGCGGCCGCCAGCCGGATCGTGTCTCCCACCGTGGCCAGCCCTGGCCCGGCGACCGGCTCGGCGGGCGGGTGCGCGGGCGGCTGCGCAGGCGCCAGCTTGAACCGGCCAAAGATCGCGGCCTCGCCGAGCGGAGCGCCCCGGGCGTCGGTCACGGGCAAGTGCTGACCCACCACCGCCGGATCGGCCTGGGCAGTGGCGTCCACGAACAACGCCACCTTCACGCGTCCCAATACAGGCTGCGCGATCTCGCGCTGGACCGGCACCCAGTAAATATCGCGGAACACGTCGCCCGGCCGCCACAGGGTCGTCGCATAGGCGCCGCGGCCCGGATAGACGTTCACCTCGCCCACTTTGACCATATTGGCGTCCAACAAGTGGACGCCGATAGTGTAGTTGGCCGCCAGGGGCCGCAAGACCCGCCACACGAGCGTCACCCCCAACGCCTGGCCGGGGCGCACCGTCTCGGGCCACAGCTCATAGGCCACCAACTCGGCCACGGGGACGGGGGCGTCGGCCGCGGCCAGGAACCGGGCGCCCAGCGGTCGCTCGCCGGGTTGCAGCGCGACTGGGTCGCCAGGCTGCGTCCCGGTCGCGCTGGCCGGCGGGGGCGCGTAGGTCGGCGCGATCACCTGCCAGGGCAGCAGCACGTTGGCGCAGGTCAAGACCGCCGCAACCGTCGCCGGTAAGGCCCAGGCCGGCCATTTAGCACGGCCGGACGCAACGCGGAACAGCGCATCCAACCCCAGGGCGATCAACACGGCCACCGGCGCCAGCGCCGGCAACAGGTAGCGCCCGCGGATGAGGGTGCTGCCCTGGTCGAAATCGCGGTAGGCCGAGCCCCACCAGCCCGCCCCCGCACAACGCGACGAAAAACCAGTACACCCACCCGTACGCCTCCAGGTTGCCCCACCCGAACGAGGCCCAGAAGGTCCGAAAACCATAGACCAGCGCCGACGGCAGGGCCTCCCACTGCATCGGCTCGACCGCGCCGGTGCGGCTGAACCAGCGGTCCACGAAACGGAACGTCACCCACGGGTCACGCGGCAGCAGTTGCCCGGTCAACCGCACGTTGCGGGCGAGCCACCACCCGCCGATGGCCAGCCCGCCGGCGAGCGGAATGGCAAAGGTCAGCAGGACGGTCAGCCGGTTGCCACCCCGGCGCAGCGAGCGGATGGCGCCGGCGATCAACGCCAGGAGCACGAACGGCGCCAACGCCGGCGCGGACAGCTTGGTCACGAACGCCAGCCCAATTGCCAGGGCCAGCCCCGCTGCCGACCACGGCCGCAACCCTTTCAACACAACCTCGATGCCGAGCCAGGCGATCACGCAGCCCAGCGCCGCGATCAGCACGTCGTTGGTGACCACGCTGCTGATGAACAGGTATTGCGGAGATAGCGCCGCGATGATTAGACCTGTCAGGGCAATTACCGGTTTTTGGGGCGTGAGCAATCGCCCTAGCTTGTAAACGGCCACAAGACCCAGGCTGCCGATGACGACAGATACCCAACGTGCCAGATGCAGTGCTAGAATAGTTCCGCGCCAGGGGAAGCGTTCCTGGTCGGGATGGTGGATGGCGACGTTGATGCCGCCGGCGCCGGTCTCGATGCCGAAGTATGGGTTGACGTCGGGCGTCACCCCGTCGCTGGTGTCCACCAGCATGACCGGCAGGGCGGCGATGACGTAGTAGAGCGGCGGTTGGTTGGCTTCGTCGTATACGTATTCGTTTGTCAAACGCACGTCCGGGGGCGGCAGTGCCCGATAACGCGCGACGTATTCTACGAACTTGTAGTGCGCCCATTCGTCGTGCGCTTCCCAGGGCGGCACCGCGACGCTGTAGAGGCCGCTAAGGGCCAGGTGCAACGCCAGGATCACGAGGGCCCATTGCCACGCAGGCTGCGCGAGCACCCGGTTGAACACGCGCCGGCCCATGTTGAACGTCATGCGTTGACTCGGCCTCCTCGGTCCGCGGCCAAACATGCTTGCGACGCGTGATTATAGCACATGGGCATACGGGCGCAAAACATTTATCGCTCGCTGTGGCCGGTCTCCTGACCGAGCCACGGTGGCTCGGTCAGGAGACCGGCCACAGCCACCCCGGATTATGGCTGTCGCTTGAGAGGATACCAACCAAACCGGTTTTCAACGCAAAGGCGCAAAGGAATCAAAAAAGGTCTTGGCGTCTTGGCGTCTTCGCGTCGAAAGATTTGCGCGATCAACGCGAATGTTGCAGAGTAATACTATAAACGCCTTCGATCAGGGCCGCGGCGCGCGGCCAGGTATAGGTCGTCATCACCCGCTCGCGCAACGCGCGGCCCCGCGCGGCGGCCCTTTTCGGATCGGCCAACAGCTCGGCCAGGGCATTCGCGAGCGCTGCGGCATCGCCGGCGGCCGCGTAGACCCCGTGGTCTCCAAGATACTCGCGATGGACCGGGGTGTCGAACGCGGCCACGGGCAGCGCGGCGGCCATGTAGGTCAGCACTTTGCCGCTGCCTTCCGTGGCCGAAAGCTTGGGCGCGACCGCCACGTGCCCCAGCGCCAGGTGGGCAGGGGCCGCTTCATAAGGCACCTGGCCGGTAAAGGTGACCCGATCGGTCAGCCCCAACGCCTGGGCCCGGGCGCGGTAGCGATCCACAAAGGGGAACCCCATGAGCAACAGGTGGACGTCGTCGCGCCGCGCCGCCAGGATGGCCAGGGCCTCCAGCAGCAGGTCAGTGCCCTGATACGGCGCCAGCAGGCCCAGGTAAACGATCAGTCGGCGCCCAGGCGAGACGCCCAGCCGGGCACGCAAGCCGGCTAACTCGTCCGGGGAAAAAGCGTCGACCGGCCGGAAGAGATCGGGGTCCACACTGTCGGGCAATGAATGAATGCGCGCCGGCGGCACATCGTACTGCTCACCAAGCAGGTGCGTCGCGTGGGCAGAACTGGCCAGCACCGCGTCCGGCCGGCGGTCGATCCAGCGTTCCAACCGGCGCAGGACGCCCAACCAGGCCGACTCCGGCGCGATGAAGCGGTGATCGAGCATCTCGCCCGTCAGGCTGCCCTGGAAGTCGAACACCAGCGGCCGGCGCAGCAGCGCACCGATGACCGCCCCGATCAGCGCGCCCTCGTGGAGGTAAGCGTGAATCAGATCCGGCCTGAACCGCAGCGCGGCGGCGAGCGCGGTCGGGCCGAGCACGACATCCAGGGCGATCTTCAGCCGGGAGGAGCCGACCTGGACGCGGCTGCCGGCCGGCCAGGGGGCACGCACGGTCCGCAAACCGGCCACATCCCGGCCGCTGGGATAAGTGATCAGCAAGACCTGGTGGCCGCGTGCCGACAGGGCGGTCAGGTGGCCGCGAATGCGCACATGGCAGCCGTAGTCGGCGAAAAAGCTGGTGGGCGCGATGCCCAGGATTCTTAGTGGTTGCACATCGCCGCTGTCAGGACTGGCAGTCCTGTCTAGCGCTTCTTCTTGGCGTCCGGCTGTTTGTCTTGGAACCGCCCGAACCCGATCAGGCTGCGCATGAATATGCCGGCGGTGGGCAAATCGGGCAAATCGGGCCGTTCGCTCCAATCGCCGCGGGTTTGGGCATTCAGCCATCGACGCCCGGCTTCCAGCGCCTGCTCGAACGCCCGGCCCAGCCCCTCGTCGTCCCCTTCGATCAGGCGCTGGCGCCACTCGTCCAGCTCGGCGATGATCTCGCCCAGCCAGCGGACGGTCTGCTCCCGGTTGGCGGTCACCGCGCTGGTTGCGGCCCGGGCGTCTTCTGAAGTGATCAGCGTGCTGCTGTAGAACTGGCTGCCCGCCAGCTTGCGCATGTCCTGCCAGGATGAACTGTCCCGGGTGACCTTCAGCAGCGCGCCGGCCATGACCTGGGGCAGATGCTCGACCGCGGCGGCCATGCCGTCGTGTTCGAGCGGGTCCAGGAAGAACGGCCTGGCGCCCAACGCCTCCACCAGATCGGCCGCCAGGCGCACGGCCGCATCGTCGGTGCGCGGGGCCGGGGTCAGGCAGAAGAGCTTTCCCTCGAAGAGATCCGCCCTGGCGTCCTCGGCGTTCAGGTTTTCGACCACCAGGATCGGGTGCCCACCGACCATGTGCGCGGTCGCGGGCAACAATTCCTCAGCCCAGCGCATCACCGCCGCCTTGGCATCGGCAGTGTCCACGATGATGCAGCCCTCCCGCAGCTCGCCGGCGATGGCCACCAGCGTGTCCCGGATTTCGCTGACCGGCAGCGCCAGCAGGATCCGGTCCGCATCGCTGACCGCGTTGATCAGGTTCCATTCGGTGCGATCCACCGCGCCCAGCGCCTTTGCCTGGGCGGCCAGGCTGGGGGTCTTGTCGTGTCCCACCACCGTGACCTTGTCCTCGAAGCGCTTCAGGGCCAGCCCGGCCGAGGCGCCAACGAGGCCGAGCCCGACGATCGTGACTTGGAGTTTATCTGGCATGTTTTGTCCTCATGACTTCTCTGATGTGGCATCTTCGATGTCCGTGTCAATCAGGATCACTTTGACTGGCACAGCAGGAAAGTGTCGCTTCAGGCGTTCAATATCATAAACCAATTGCTCGCCGAACGCTACGCCGGTGGACATTTGTTTGTGCAGCGCATGGCAAGGCACGATTTCAACCCCAACGTCGGCCTTGTTTCGTTGAAGAAGTACTGGAACTTGGCCATGTCGTAGAACATCGCAAAGTACTTACCAAACTGAATTTCGATCAGCACTTTGCCTTTCACAAAATCAATCTGCTTGAATGCACCTGGGATGGCTATCTCGCTGTCCGGCAAAGTGATCGTATACGTGTCCCGCAGTTCGCGGTATCCGCGTCCGGTAAACTCTTGACGTCGCGATTGCACTCCGGGTATCTGACCTGCAGGATTTCCGAACCACCGAGATGCGAATAGTCGTAGATAATCCTCATTCGGCCTCCTCTTGAGTGGAATACGATGAACTATTCTCAAAAAGCTGTGGTTGAAGCAGAGGTGACCCTAATCGCACAACTTGTGGGGGCACATTTACTGTAGGCGTTTCTGGATCGTAGACCGATCTGGTCATTGGCCGAATGCGAAGCGTTCCCTGGTCTGCCTGGTAAATGCGTTCGTGGGCAATTTGCACATACTCCGCCATGATTTCAGCGCCGATAGCTCTCCGGTTATGCATCAATGCTGCAATGGCAGTCGTTCCGACGCCCATGAAGGGATCTAACACCCAGTCGTGCTCCCCAGTCATGGCGAGAACCAGGCGCTCGATAAGTTCGACCGGGAACTGGCAAGGGTGGACCGTCTTTTCGATGTGATTTGCTTTGACATTAGGGATCTCCCACACATCGCTCGGGTTCTTGCCCAGAGGATTGCTACTGAGCTCCCCTTTCTTCGGGCCTTTGAAATACCTCTTTTGAGGGTATTTTTGCGGGATGCGGACAGCATCAAGATTGAAAACATACTCATTGGTTTTCGTAAACCACAGAACAACCTCATACCGGCCGGAAAACCGTTTGGACGCGTGGAGGCCGTGACCAAAATGCCACACGATACGATTCCGCAAGTGGAGTCCAAACGAAGCAAAGATCGGGTACAAAACAATGTCCAACGGGATGATTTCGCCGTTATCTACGTAGTTTCCGACCTGCCAGCAAATGCTTCCGCGATCATTGAGCACGCGAACACATTCTGCTATCACTTGCCGTTGTTGGGCCAGATACTCGTCCAGATCCAGGCGAGATTCATAAGGTTTGCCCAAGTTGTATGGCGGCGAGGTGACAACCAGCTTGACGAAGCCAGCAGGCATGCACGACAGCAGATCAAGACAGTCCCCTTGATAGAGAACAAGGTCTGCTGTCGGATCGAATTCAGAGGAAAGCCTTACCTGATCCACGTGTTATTCCCCACTGCTTGCTTGACCATTCCGCAGCATCTCCATAATGCGCCATCCACGGTAGCTATGGCCGATCTGGGACCGGGCCACCGAGGGCCGCCCTCCAGGCGCCCGAGTTGGGGGCGTCTGGGTCTCCTCAGCTTTGGGAAGGAGGAGGGGCTCAGTTGTCGTCATCTGCGGCCTGAAGCGCGACCAGCAGTCGATCGGTCCACGGGTCGCCCGTGGGGGCCGGCCCAACGTCCTGGTGATGCCGGATCAGCGTGACTGCCAGCGGATCGCAACCCGCGGCGGCCGCCATCTCCGCGCCGCGTTGCGGATGATTTACGTGCGTCCAGAGCGGGTAGCGCCAGTCGGTCCGCACCGGAGCCGGCGTGTCGGCGAAGCACGCCAGCCACCCCGGCCGGAACGCCTTCAACAACACCACCGCGACCCGGTGCCAGAGCCGCACCGCTTCGTGCTTGGCGCAATCGTGCAGTAATGCAGCTTGCGCCAGCGCCGGATGAATCGTCTCTGTGCTTTCCAGCGCCCGCAGCACCCGCAAGCCGTGGCGCTGATCAGGTTGCGACATCGCCGAGAACAGCGGCCAGGCCGTTTCGGGCAGGTGCGTCCTGACCTTGGCCGCTCCTGCGGGGTTCAGCGACGTGGCGGACGCCAGGACCGCCTGGATGAACTGGCCGATCCGATAGCGCACGCGTCGCGAATTCGTGATGCCCATCAGTAGCCGAGCAGCAGCCCCAGCAGCCAGCGCATGGCGGGGAACAGCGTCTTGCCCAGGATGTTGAGCTGCGGCGCCACGTAGCCGATCATGATCAGGACCAGCAGGATCTGCGGGCCGTAGGTGTGGAGCGGCGCCAGCCGGGCCGCCGTTTCGCGACCCACTATGCCACTCAACACGCTGATGCCGTCGAGCGGCGCCAACGGGATCAGGTTGAAGAGGAATAGCGCCACGTTCAGCGCCACGAAGGTCCAGGCCACCGTGAGCACGAGCTTTGGCGCGCCATCGAACAGCCCCATCCGCCACGGGACGGCCACCACCGCGGCCATCAGCAGGTTGCTGAACGGCCCGGCCGCGGCCACCAGCGCGCCGCCCACCCGCGGGCCATAGCGCAACCGCCACGGGTTCACCGGCACCGGCCTGGCCCAGCCGATCATCGCCACCAACGCCATGATCGCGCCCAACGGGTCCAGATGCGCCAACGGATTCAGCGTCAGCCGACCGTGGCGCGCCGC
>PHCA01000257.1 GCA_002842085.1 Chloroflexi bacterium HGW-Chloroflexi-1 | reverse complement strand
CAGCGCCTCCTGCGGCGTCGATGCCAGCCAACTCAGCCCAGGAAACTCGGCGCACAGGCCGACGTACTCCTCGTCCTCCTCAGACCAGGTCGCTCGATAGGTGTAGCCGTCATTCGCCAGGGCCACCTTCTGACTGTCCGGCATGATACTCCTCGCGTGCCTCGCGCGCCATCACAGGCGCCAGACACCCGGCTTCCGGTCTGATGGAGGGTCGCTCCCGTTTTTCTTCGCCTTCGATCCCGACGCCATCTACGGTCTTCCTGCTATGACGCTCGTCTACCGCGGCCCAGAAAGCCTCTTCCGACAAGCCCTTGCCTTCCTGGATACTCCGTCGCGACTGCGCCAGCAACGCCTGAAATCGCGGCGAACGCGCCAAAACCAGACGTTCCAGGTCGTCATCGTCCTGTGGAGCCACCAGCACCACAACTGCCTTGCCGTTGCAGGGGATGATCACCGGCCCACTCGTCTCGCATTGTTCCAAATAGGCGCTCAGGCGTGCTTTGACGTCCGCTACAGAAGCGATTCGCATAACTCGAACTCCTTTCCCCGATCAACAACCGATTCCCCTCTTTCACGCCAATCGCCAAGACCAACACCTGTTGTTCTGCAGCATCCACGTCGTAGAACACCCGAAAGCGGGCTTCTTTCAGCGACAAGAACATCCTCCGCCGAGTCGTCTAACCAACCCTCACAGCCAAATCGCGTTTGACTCCGACAAAAGCTGCTTCTTCCAGTTCCACACGCTCCTGAATGATGCGCGTAAGCCATTCCTCGACGCTCGGTCTTCGATGTAGCTGCGCTAAGAAGGCGGCGCGCGCGGCGAGATCAGCGGGAATGGGCACGGAGGCTGGTTTAGCTTTATGTACACGCACCGGCTGTTCCCATGCCGGATCGTCATCAGCTTGCGCCACTACAATCCTGTCAACCTCTTGTTCGGACAAAGGCTTCTTAGTCCTATCTTGTGTGCTCATACCGTCCATCCTGTAATGATACGAACAACGCGCCCTGGCTTGAGTTGAAAGATGATCTTGAGCCTGCGTCCTCCGAGAGTGCTTCCGATCAATTGATAGCGATCGCGGTAAGACTTGTTTCGCCGCACCTCGAAATCGGAGAAGAAGCACTCTACCGCTTCCTCAAACGTGACGTGGTGCGCGGCAAGTTCGTCGCTTTCAAAGTCGTATTCGAAGTCAGCAGGTGTGAAGCAATGCCAGTTGACCAAGGTCTGTTGTGCTCCTGTTGACGATGGAAGTGTACCATAGGTGGGATGAGACGAGAAGTCCGTGAACTGTCATCGGGTGAGATGCAGAAGCCACCCTGCCGCGATCATGTTAGACTCGCGGTCCAGCAAGCCCAGCGGCGGCATCCCCCTCGGGGATCTTCGACAAGCCATCCAGCTACGACGCGGAAGATTCCTGCAGGGCTGCCCGCGACCCGCCCAGCCCCCTCTGAGGGGGCTTCCACCTCGTTTAGCCAGCGTGCTTTAGCCCCTGGCGACCCGGCTTAACGCAACTGCCCACCTTGCCCCGCCCACCACCCCACCGCGTCCCCTGACCTATCCCGCAGCCTGCCGCTCCTGCGCAGGCGTTGACCCGCGCACGCCGCTCGTGACCGCGAGTTGCTGCAAGTGCGTCAGCGCGGTGCCGGGCATGCGGGCTCCTTTTTCTGACATCCGGTCAGCACGTCCTACCATCCTGCTGGCTTGGTGATCGTGCCGTGTAAATCTCGCAGTGTGGGCGGAAACTGGCTGGCGACCAAGGAAGTCCGGTGAACGTCACGGTAAAAATCGGCCGCGTTCTTCAACGCCCAACTGACGTGCTTGCTCATCTGTGGGTTGACTACGCCGACCTTGAGGCCGAGTTTCTGGCGCACAAGCTGAATGGGTGTGGTCAGATCCGAATCATTCGACACAACGACGGCGATGTCGTAGTCACCCTCATAACCGTCAACCAGCAAATAGGAAGCCAGGTTGACGTCGGAACCCTTTTCATCGGTCCGAATGATCTCAGCCGTCTGGGGGCCACCCGGCACGGGATGGGCTAACGGCATGATGGCCGGATGTGACAAGAAGGTTCCAAGGTGAACAGTTAAACCCGGGATGGTGCGCAACGCTCGGAGGTAAGTTTGCTGACGTTGCGGCTTGCCGGGGTCGTTGACGGGTGCGCGCACGTGCGCCGTAAAATAGCGAATGCGCTGGATGGCGAGTGTGGGTAGAACCTGGTAACAGAAAGCCGCGAGATCCAGCCATTTGAAGGGCGTATGCCTGAGGCACCCGTAGTAGAGATTGAAGCCGTCAACGTAGACGTTGGTGCGCATACACCCTCGTAATCTATAAAAAGCAGAGGCCACCTCAGCGGTGGCCTCGCGCCCTGCACCCGAAGGTCCAGGGGGGATTGACTACAGTATACTACTGAGGCCACAGGATGTCAACTATTGGTTTTT
Organism: Chloroflexi bacterium HGW-Chloroflexi-1; assembly: GCA_002842085.1. Taxonomy (GTDB): domain Bacteria; phylum Chloroflexota; class Anaerolineae; order CG2-30-64-16; family CG2-30-64-16; genus CG2-30-64-16. Next base: position 432 of record PHCA01000257.1, on the reverse strand, counting down.
GGATGCAGGAGTTCCAAATGTGAGACCGCCGTGGGTTGAAACGATCGGCTGACCCGCAGGGGGTACAAGCCGGTCAAGACCGGCTGCAACGGCGCACGTCAGCCGGTTGAAACCGGCTTTCACCTATCTGAGCCGGGCGTTTCAACGCTCGGCGGCGCGGCCGGCCAGCAGCCACGTCCAGAGTCACGTCACATTTGGCATCGCTGTACCACGACCGCCCACCGTGCCCGCCCACCGCCCCACCGCGCCCCCTGACCTATCCCGCGGCCTGCCGCCCCTGTGCCGCCGTTGACTCGCGCACGCCGCTCGTGACCGCGAGCTGTGGCAAGCGCGTCAGCGCGGCGCCGGGCATGAGAGCTCCTTTCAGCCACAGAAAGTGTCTTCCGACAGGTCCTTGCCTTCCTGGATACTTCCATGCCAACAACCTGTCAT
>PHCA01000256.1 GCA_002842085.1 Chloroflexi bacterium HGW-Chloroflexi-1 | reverse complement strand
TCGGGGCGCACGGCCGCGCGCTGGTCGACGCGTAGTCCGCAGACCCAGGCCAGCCCGGTCGCGCCGACCAGCAGCGGCCAGCCCGCCCGGGCATCCCGCGGCGCCCTGGCGTTGATCATGAACTCGTTGAGCCTGACGCTGTGCCCGTCCAACCCGTGCGGCTGAAATCGGTCCCCCGGCTGCCGCGGCCGCAACGCGAGCGCCGGGCCCACGACCTCAGCATCCAGCCATGCGCCCCAGGGATCGGCCCCCGCGTCGTAGTCGGCGGGCAGCGCGGCTCGGCTCAGAAGCCGCACCTGGACCTGCCAGCCGTCACCGACCGGCGTAATCCCCGGCGCGGCCAGGGACATCGCCGCGCTGATCTGGGGCGCGTTCGTGGCCCAGGGTCTGCCCTCATCGGCAACGCGCAGCCGGTCGTAACCGATCTGCAATGCCAAACCCGCGGCCAGAGTCGCCGACTGCCCGGCATCGCCGGTTCGTCCCAGCCAAACGCCACGCTCCACGTGTGCCCAGTTGATATTGCGCAAGGTGTGGCGCAGGCGGTGAATCGCCTCTCGCACCATCGCGCGCTGCAAACCCGGCGGCAGCGCACGCCAGCCGGTCAGATCGAATTGAACTTCGCCCGGCCCGGCAGGCACGGTGACCTCCACCCAGGCGGACGCCAGCGCGGACCGGAGCACCTGGTGGTCACCGGCCATGACCTCGGCCGTACGGACCAGCACATCGCGGATGGCCGGGTTGTAGTCCGCCAGGATTGGCAGCAACTCGTGCCGCAGCCGGTTGCGGAAAAAAGTCGTATCCTCGTTGCTGCGATCGAAGCGCGGGCGCAGGTCGTGCTCGACGCAATAGGCTTCGATCTCAGCTCGCGGTGTCGCGAGCAGGGGCCGGACGAGCCAGAGACCTGGCAAGGTGACAAGGTGGCAAGGTGTCCGGCCCCGCCAACATCGTGCGGGGCTTGTGACAAGGTGACCTTCCTGTGCTCCGTTACTTCCTTGCGCTCTGGCCCCTCCCTCCCTCTGCTCTCCCGGCATCATCTGTTTATCCGTTTCTATCCGCTGCCCACCCAGCCGGTATTCCCCTAACGGCGCACGCGGCAACATGCCGCGCAGGCCGGCCGCGCCGCTGCCGCGCAGGAAGTGCATCAACACTGTCTCCGCCTGATCGTCCGCGTTGTGGCCGACAGCGATCAAGGGCGCACCCACGGCCAACGCTACCCCGGCCAGGAAGCGATAGCGCGCCAGCCGCGCCGCCTCCTCCAGTGAGATGCCCGGAGCGGCCGCCAGCGCCCGGACATCCACCTGCCCCACCGTACACGGCGCCGCCCAGGCCGCGGCCAGCTCAACCACAAACGCGGCGTCCGCGTCCGACTCGGCGCCGCGCAGGCCGTGGTTCAGGTGCGCGACGTGCAGGCGCAGATCCAGCTCGGGCTGCAAGCGGCACAGCAGGTGTAACAGGCACAAGGAATCAGGGCCACCCGAAACCCCCACGACCACCGCCGCGCCCGGAGCGAACAGCGCATACCGCTGGACGTAACGCCTCACCGCCACCAAAAGGTCTTCCATGAGCAGGATAATAGCACGCGAAGCGAAAAAACTCAAAGATGAGAAAGGTGGCCGCGCTGGAGCTGTGGCCGGTCTGCGACCGAGCCACGGTGGCTCGGTCGCAGACCGGCCACAGCGATCGGGAGCTTTCCCCATTCGCCGTGCATTTTGGGGATTTGTAGTCGGGGTGGTATAATCGCGTCCGAGTGTGTCCCGCGCCACGTAAGGAGCCTCGGGCCCCAACGCCGGACATGCAAAATACCGACAGGAGCGAACAACGCGTGGTCAGCCCACTCAATTGGCTTCTCGGCCTTTTTTCACTGGACATCGGCATCGACCTGGGCACTGCCAACACCCTGGTCAACGTCCGCAACCGGGGCATCGTCATCGACGAGCCATCGTTTGTCGCGATCGAAAAGAAAACCAAGAAAGTCCTGGCAATCGGCGCGGAGGCCAAGGAGATGGTTGGCCGCACGCCGGGCAACATCGTCGCCATTCGCCCGCTGCGAGACGGCGTGATCTCCGACTTTGACGTCACCGAGCAGATGTTGCACTACTTCATCCACAAGGTCCACGAGCGGATGCTGTTGCGCGTGCCCCGGCCGCGCGTCGTGGTCGGCATCCCGAGCGGGGTGACGGAGGTGGAGAAACGGGCCGTGTACGACGCGACGATCAGCGCCGGCGCGCGGGAGGCGTACCTGATCGAGGAGCCGATGGCCGCGGCGATCGGCGCCGGGCTGCCGGTCGGTAGCGCCCAAGGCAGCATGATCGTGGACATCGGTGGGGGGACCACCGAGGTGGCGGTGACTTCCCTGGGCGGGATCGTGGTGGCGCGGTCGATCCGGGTCGCCGGCGATGAGATGAACGAGGACATCATCGCCTATGCACGCCAGAAGTACAACCTCCTGATCGGGGAACAGACGGCCGAGAAAATCAAGATCGCGGCCGGCTCGGCGTATCCGCTGGAACAGGAGAAGGTCGTCACGTTGCGCGGGCGCAATCTGGTCAGCGGCCTGCCGGACAGCATCGATATCAGCAGCGTCGAGCTGCGCGAGGCGCTGAAGAATTCCGTCAGTATCATCGTCGACACGGTGCGCCAGGCCATCGACGAGACGCCGCCCGAGCTGATCTCCGACCTGATGGAACATGGTATCGTCCTGGCCGGCGGCGGCGCGCTGCTGGATGGGCTGGCCCAACGTCTCAGCGAAGAGTGCAGAATGCACGTCTATGTCGCCGAGGACCCGCTCAGTTGCGTGGCCCGCGGCGCCGGTAAAGTTTTGGAAAACTTCGAGGCGCTGCACGAGAATCCGAAATCCGAAATCCGAAATCCGAAATCGCCATGAGCCGCGTTTCCAATCGTACTCTCGTCTTCTACTTCCTGGCAGCTATTTGCATCGTGCTGCTGATCCTTTCCTCCTCGGGTCGATTGGCCCCTGTGGAAGGGGTATGCACGCGCGTCGCCAGGCCTTTCCTCGTCGCGTTCAACGGTCTGGGGCGCCAGATCAACAACGTCTTCGCCACCGCTCGGGACCTGGCGACGCTGCGGGTCCGCAACCAACAACTGCAAACCCAGGCCGACACCCTGATCATCGACAACCTGCGCCTGAAGGAGGTCGAGTCAGAGAACGAACGCCTGCGCGAGCTGCTCCGTTTCGCCCAATTGAACCCGACCTACGATTTTCGCGGCGGCCAGGTGATCGCACGGGTCATCAGCGGTGGGATCAGCAACTATCTCTCCACCATCGCCATCGATCTGGGCGCAGAACACGGCATCCAACCTGGCATGCCGGTCGTCACCGAGCGCGGGTTGGTCGGACGCATCTACAAGGTAGGGCCGGTGTCGGCCACGGTGTTGCTGATCACCGACCCCAGCAGCGGCGTGCAAGCGCTGGTGAAGCGCAACCGCGCCGTGGGCGTGGTGACGGGTCAGGCGGGCGCCCAACCGGTGATGGATTTCGTGCCCCAAGACGCCGACATCAGCGTGGGCGACGAAATCATCACCTCGGGCCTCGGGGGCAACTTCCCCAAGAACCTGGTGATCGGCCAGGTGGTCAAGGTGCATCAGCGCGACTACGAGATGTTTCAGCAGGCGACGATCCGGCCCACAGTGAACTTCGAACGACTCGAGTTCGTGTTGGTGATCACCAACTTCAAGCCGCTGCCGGGCCAACCCGATGAGCTGGAAAGCGTGGGGTAGTCAGCCGTGCCGGAGCGAACAGGCCCCAGTCCCGCAGGGACAGGGCGCAATTTCACCGATCTCTATCTGACGCTGACCGTCGTGGCGCTGGCGGTGCTGATCCAGGCCACGCTGCTGACACGGGTGCGGGTGCTGGGGGTCAGCCCCGATCTGCTCCTGGTTGCCGTCGTCGCGTGGAGCCTGTTGCAGGGGGCGACGCAGGGATTCATCTGGGGATTCATTGGGGGATTGGGGCTGGATCTGGTGGCCGGGATGCCGCTGGGCACGTCCTCTTTGGCGCTCATGGCGGCTAGCGCCAGCCGTTTTTTGGCGGGGCTGAGCACGAACAGCGTTTTCGCGGGCAATCTCTTGTTGCCGATCTTTATCGTCGTGCTGGCAACGCCACTGCATGGTTGGATCATCCTGCTGACCGGGCAGCTCCGCGGGCTGCGCATCGACTGGATCACCAGCACCGTGCGTGTCATCGGTCCGGAGATGTTGCTCAACGCGCTGTTGGTGGTACTGGTCTACCCGGTGCTGCGATGGCTGGCCACCCGGATCGGCGCGCAGCAGATGGAATGGTAGCGGCATGAAACCGACAAGAAACCGGGCACAGGGACGATTGATCATCTTACGCCTGCTCATCGGCCTGGCCGTGCTGGTGCTCAGCGGTCGCCTGTGGCAACTCCAGATGATCGATGGAGAAACCTACCGCGTTCTGGCCGACCGGAATCGCTTCCGGCAAGTGGACGTCGCGGCCCCGCGCGGCGTGATCTACGACCGCAACGGCCAGATCCTGGCGCGCAACCAGCCGAGCTTCACGGTGGTGGTGGTGCCGGCCGACCTCCCCGAAGAT
>PHCA01000255.1:4846-10128 GCA_002842085.1 Chloroflexi bacterium HGW-Chloroflexi-1 | reverse complement strand
CTTCTTCTACGTCTGGTTCATCATAACCTCCGTAAAGATCTTCGTATCCTGAATACTTCCAAGCATAATCGAGTACATAATCTAACTCGTCTTGATTCTTGATGAAATCAGAGTCATCACCTGTTAGCTCAGGATATTCACCCCACACAATACCCCTCATGAATATTGTGTATTCTTCCGTACCTGGCTGGATATTCATCCCTCTTGCGTCCATAAATGAGCGAATGATTTGTTCTGCTTGTGTTTCTTGTTCTGTTCGTATGTTCCTATTCCTTTGAACAACTATGAGCAAGGTGACTGCAAATCCTACAATTGCCAGCAACGATATTAGTATTAGTTTTTTGTTCTTCATTATGAAACTCCTTGTATTATAGATGCCTTATCTGGCCGCCCAACTCCTGGTTTACCTGCTGAGATATTGCCTGATACACCAAGTATAACACATTTTATCAATAGAGACCAAGTGGTGTCGGCCCTTGATCCTCAAACGCAAAACAAGAAGCTGATCATGCCGCTGCACTGACTGAAATAGAGGGTCTCTCGGCAGAGGTGATGGCGTGGCCTGGGTCGCGGTCAAAACTGGACACCCGGACAAGATCCGCTCCGCACGGACGTTGTGAAACACTCTGCTCTCACGCAAAGCGTTTGCGGAAGAACCCGACGCCCACAGCAAAGAAAACCGTGCCCATCGCCAGCATCACGAGCACCGGCAAGAGCACTTCGGCCGGCCCGGCCCCGGCCAGGGCCAGCTTCCAGCCGCGCAAGGCCCAACCGTGGGGCGTGAACAGGTTCACGGTGTTGAAAGCCGCCGGCAGGTCCGCTATGCCGGTGGTAAAAAGCCCGCCGAGCATGCCGGTCAGGGTCAGCACAACGCCCATTACCGGGCCAGCCTGGCGGGAGCTCCGGAGAAACGAGATGAGCAGCACGCCGAAGCCGGCCGCGGCGACGACCATCCCCAACGCCACCAGCGCAACGGCGAGCGGCTGCCCCCAGCGGATGCCGAAAGCCAGCGCCGAGGCGACCAACAACACGATCACCTGGACGATGGTCGTGAGGAAAACCGAGACGAACTTGCCGCCCAGGATCACCGATCGGGGCGTTGGGGTGGTGAAGAGCCGGGACAAGGTGCCCTGTTCATCCTCGGTTAGCAGCGATTCGGCGGAACCGGCGCCGGTGAAAAAGACGAAGAAGATCAGCATGCCGGCCATGACCAGGCCCACCAGGGTTGCCGGGGACTGTGACGCGGCGGCCCCTTGCCCGGCCCTGGTGGGCGGCGCCTGGATATCGAGTAGTGGATTCGTGCCCTGGCTCTGACTTTCGCCCATCTTCTGGGCCCAGGCGCTGTAGGCCAGCAGCAGCTTCTGCCCCTCCGCCGACAGCGAGTCCAGGACCTCTCCGCGTTGGCGCAACTGCGCTTCGGTGACGCCCAACGCGATCTTGGACCCGGAGAAGCCGTCCAGGAACTGGCCGACCAACCCCTTGACGATGCCAGGGCCGAGAGTGAGCGTGGGATCCTGGTAGAGCGTGATAGTGGCGTGCGTGTCGGGGGTGTAAATGCCAGCGGTGAACCCCGGCGGAATGATCAGGACCAACGCCGCCTGGCGAGCGTCCACTGCCGCGCGGGCGCTCGCTTCGTCAGGAGCAACCGTCGTCTGCACCAGCTCTTGCAGGGCTTCGTTTTGCAGAAATTGGACCAACATGCCGCCCGCCGAGAACCCACCATATTGGGCTGCGGGCTGATCCGGATTAACGACCTGCACCTTTGTCACGGGCAGGTCAAAGCCGCCTTCGTCACCACTTGCCAAGCCACTTGCCGAGCCACTCGCCAACCCGCCGAAGGCCAGGTAGAAGATGCCGGTCATCAGCAGCGGTGCGCCGAACATCATCACCAGCAGAAAGGCGCTGCGGAAAGCGCGTAGCAAGTCCTTGAAGGCAATATCGAGAAGTTTCATGCCCCCCCATCCGTCTGGTCTGCGGTGCGCAGGGCTCGATTGTCACGTATCACGCAACGCGCGGCCCGTCAGATGCAGGAACACCGCTTCCAGGTTCGGCTCCTGCACTGCGACCGAGGTGATGCGCACGTCTGCACGGCTGGCCGACTCGAACAGACGCGGCAGGACCAGAGTGCTATCCTCTACCAATAGCGTCAGCGTCCCATCCTGAGCCGAGACCTGGCGCACCCCTGCCAGCATGCGCCACGTTTCCAGGACCTGCTCAGAACTCACGTTGAGGGTCAGATCGATCCGGTCCAGCTCGCCGACGATCTTGATCAGCTCAGCGTGCGTGCCGTAAGCGATGATCTGCCCCTGGTCCATGATGGCGATGTGGTCAGACAGCTCCTGGGCCTCCTCCATGTAATGCGTGGTGTAGCAGACGGTCATCCCCTGCCGGTTGAGCTCTTTGACGTTGTCCAGGATGTTGCGCCGGCTTTGGGGGTCAAGGCCCACCGTCGGCTCGTCCATGATGATGACCTGCGGCCGGTTGAGCAAGGCGATGCCGATGTTGAGCCGCCGTTTCATGCCGTCCGAGAACTTCTCCACCGCTCCGCGTTGCCGGTCGACCAGCCCGATAAGCTCCAGGATTTCATCCCCCCGCTGACGCAGAGGCGCGCCGCGCAGCCCGTACATCTTGCCCCAGAAGTTCAGGTTCTCGCGGGCAGAGAGATCCGGGTAGAGCGCGATATCCTGAGGGACCACCCCGATGACCGCCTTGACCGCCATCGGCGCCCGCACAACCGAGTGCCCCATCACGCGCGCGTCGCCGCTGGTCGGCGCCAACAAACAAGAAAGCATCGAGATGATCGTGCTCTTGCCGGCCCCGTTCGGCCCCAGCAAGCTGAAGATCTCGCCCACCCGGACATCGAAGCTCACACCCCGCACGGCCGCCTGGCTTACCGCCTGGTTCTCGTCCATAGTACCTCTCAAGAGTGGGAATTCCTTAACTCCGCCAGAATCGCCAACGCCCGCGCCAGCCGGATCTTGTTCGCCGGCACGTTGAACCACTGGCTGGCGCCCGAAGGATGCGGCAGCGGCACGACGATCCGACCGTCGCTCTCGAACTGCTCGCCGATCAGGTCGGTCATAGAAACCCGGTTTCTCGGAGAAACCCGATTTCTGGGGTCAGACAAAAACCGGCTGATGGCCAGCCCGCCGATGGGAATAAGCACGCGGGGGTTGACCTGCGCCAGCACCCCATCCAGCCAGGGCGCGCAGAGTTTCTGCTCGGCCCACGTGGGCACGCGATCCCCGCGGCCGCTGGGATGTGGACCCGGATAGCACAACGTGATCGCGGTCATGGCCTGGGTCGCCCGGAACGCGTCCTCGTCGAATCCGGCCTCAGCCAGCCAGCGGAACAATCGCTTGCCCGCCGGCCCGGAGAACGGTTTGTGCGTCACCTCGGCCTCGTGCCGGCCCGGCGCCTGGCCCACGGTCATGAAGACCGCGCCCGCATTCAGGGTGAAGATGGGCGTTGAGCCGATGAAATAGCCGGCGTCCGCGCAGCGGCGGCAAGCGGAGAGGGCGTGATGCAAGTCTTCGAGGGTCATGGTAGCGCCAGTACACCGCCCACGGTCGGAAGCGTCAAGACGGAAAGCACGGCATATGCCACCCCGCAATGCAGCACAGATACATTGTACTGCCTCCGGCGGGGAGTGGTTAAAAAAATGCGACTGGGGTTGGGGCTAAAAGCCCCAATGAGACGCTTGGCGACTCATCCCAGACGCAAGAACATGCTAATCCTAAGTCTGGATAATGTCAAATCGCAGGATTTTGCGAGATCTATGCAGGACGTAGGTTCCGGCGTGATTGGAGATGGCAACCGGCATACCCTGCACAGCCAGGGCCGCGCGCAACTCGGCCTCGTCGAAGCCGGCCTGCGCCAGCCAGCGGAACAGCCACTTGCCCGCCGGCCCGGAGAACGGCCGGTGCATCACCTCCGCCTCGTGCCGGCCCGGCGCCTGGCCCACGGCCACGAACGTGGCGCCCGCGTTCAACGTGCAGATGGGCGTCGAGCCGATGAAGTAACCCGCGTCCGCACAACGGCGGCAGGCGGAGAGGGTAGTAGGGATAATAGATTGAGCCGCGTACAACCAGGAACTCCTTCGCCACTGCTCATTCAGATGGGGGGGTGACAGGGTCAACTCGCTTCTTGAAAACAATGAGGTCTACAGCATCGGCGCGTATGCGCCAGACGTCGATGTAGTAGACTCGCGAAACTCCGGCTGGAAGACCGCGGCGCGCGGCCCGGCGTCTACCGGCGCCTCAGGCTGCTGCGCCAAGCCCCACCTCGCGGCGCAACTCCTCGACCGTTCCCGGAGGAGCAGTCCGCGCCCGCGCCCGCGCCAGGGCTGCCAGCAAGCGTTCGGCATTGGCCGGCGAACGGAGCAAGTGCGCGGTCTCCATCAAGCTGGCCAACTCGCTGGCGGCAATCAGCGCCACGTCTTCGCGACCGCGACGTTGGATCAGGATCACCTCGCGGTCGTTTTCAGCGCGGTTGCACAGGGTTGCCAGGCCTGCGCGCGCCTGGGAGTAGGTCGTTTGGTAGGTCATGGTCACGTGCCTCACGATGATGAGCGCTGGTTTTGTACAGGAACATTGTACAATAACCGCCATCGAGCGTCAAGCGCACCCGGCCAACGGGTGCGTTTCACGTATCTTCTCAATTTTTCGGGGAATCGCTGGCTGTCGCTTGAGAGGATACCGTTTCACGTTGGGGGCAGACAGTCATTACACCACATTATGCTCCCGCACCAGATCCCCCTCCGCGAAGCGGTTGAAGCGCAGTTGGGAAACGTCCAGGCTCCGGGCTTTGCCGTCCAGGATCATCTCTGCGATCAACAGGCCGGCGATGGGCCCGTGCATGAAGCCGTGCCCACTGAAGCCCGCCACGATGTAGAAGCCGGCCGGGTCAGCCAGCCCATCGATCACAGGATGGGCGTCGGGCGTGACCTCGTACAGCCCGGCCCATTCGCGCAGCAGGCCGGCGCGCTCCAGCAGCGGGAAGCGCCACATCGCGCGCTCCAGGTGCTGCTCAGTCCAGGCGTGGTCCACCGACTGGTCGAACCCCGGCTTCTCCTTGGCGTTGGACATGCCGGTGAGGATCCCCTGGCCCTCCGGATGGAAATACAAGGTTGGGCTGAAGTCGATCACGAACGGGAAGTCCGGTGGGATCTGGGGCAACGGCGTCGTTACGACGATCTGGCGGCGCAACGGCACGACGGGCAGGTCCACGCCGGCCAGCGCGGCCACCTGGCTCGCCCACGGCCCGGCCGCGTTCACCACCGC
>PHCA01000255.1:0-4808 GCA_002842085.1 Chloroflexi bacterium HGW-Chloroflexi-1 | reverse complement strand
GCCGTCGCGGGCACACCACGCGCCGCCGATGATGTCGTCCAGTTGCAAGGACGGCACTTTCGCGGCGACCTCGGCGTGCGAAAGGATGCGCGAAGGCACGCCGAGCCGATTCTGCATGGCGACGTTGGCCCGGAAGGTCGCCAGGTCACGCTCGTTGTCCAACAAGAACAGATAGCCGGGCCAGCGCAGATCAATGCTCTGGCCGAGCTCCGCCTCGAAGCGTTCCAGCATCGGCAGGCTGAGCAGCGACAGGCGCACGTTGATCTCGGTGCTGAACTGATAGCGGATGCCGCCGGCGCACTTGCCCGTCGCCTCGCTGCCCAGAAATGGCGCCCGCTCCAGTAACACTACATCCCGGCGCCCGCGCGCGGCCAGGTGATAGGCCGTGCTGGCCCCCATCACCCCGCCGCCGATGACGACGACGCCGGCTGTTTTCGGCAGCATCATACCTCCTCGAATTGTAGATGGTAGATTGGTAGATTGGTAGATTGGTAGGTTGGTAGATTGGTAGATTGGTAGGTTGGGGGTAGACAAGGAAACAAGGCCCATGTCACCGTGTCACCGTGTCACCGTGTCACCACGTCACCACGTGTAGTCTTGCATGATCTCGTACCCATGGGGACATTGCAGAAAGTCATGCCCCCCCCCTGGAAGCATGGCGGGCTGGTCTCATTGCCCGACATAGACCCGCAGCATAGGGCCTTGCGTGCGCCTGTCGGGCAATGAGCGGCATGGTCGTTGTCCTTCAACCAGGCGGCGACGATGTCTGCGAGACACCCCTCGACCGGCAAGCGCGGCACTGGATCATGGAATTGGTACAGGCTGGGCACTCGTGCGCTGAGTGTTGAACCTTTTGCACTGAACCATCCGCAGTGGCCCCAGAGTCGCGGCATGACTTTCTGCAAGATCCAGGGGGGCATGGGATCATGCAAGACTACACCACGTCACCATGTCACCGTGTCACCCGTGCATCGACTTCGCTGTCGGCCCCCAGTTCGGCTGCCAGCACGTTGATCTCGGCCGCCAGGATGATGTCGTTGGCGTAGTCCTGGCGTTCCTTGGGCACCTGACCCCACGTGCCGCCGCTTTTCAGCAGCCGCAGCACATTGCCGATCCCCCAGTTGTACGCCGCCAAGACCCAGTAGTACTCCGGCCGGCCAATCTTCACCAGTTGCTCCCGGATCCAGACCTGATACGCCGCTCCCACTCGGACGTTGCTTTCCGGGTCGAAGGGATCGAACACGCCGACTTTGGGCGCCCACTCGTCCCAAGTCGTCGGCAGCACCTGCATCAGCCCCATGTCACTCGCCGCGCCGACGGCCAGCGGATCGCAGCGGCTCTCCCGATAGGCCTGCTCGGCCAGAAGATGCCAATCCAGCCCGTATTCGGCGGCGATCTTTTTGAACAACTCTTCGTATGCCATAGCCAACCTGCCTTTTGTGGTATAATCCCCTGGAACAAATCTATCGCTATGATCGCTATGACGGAGGCGCTCTATGACCCAGAAGATCAAAGTAGGCGGCATCATCCAGAATGATCAACTGGCCGGCATCAGCGTGCTGGCTATCCAGGACCGGCCTGGCATCGCGGCCGCGGTGCTCGATGCCCTGGGCCAACGCAATCTCAACGTGCAATTTGTGGTGCAGGTTATCGATCACAAGCAGCACGATCAGATAGTACTGTGCGTCGATCGCACTGACCTGAACGCCAGCCTGTCTGCCATCGAGGCGATTCGCCCTGAATTGCAGCCGGCTGCCGTCACGGCTACACCCGAGGTGGCTTCCGTCGCCATCTTCGGCCCCGATTTCCGGGAGCGCCCGGGCATTGCGGGGCAGATGTTTCGGGCCCTGGCCGAGCACGGCGTCAACATCCTGGCCATCAGCACGTCCATATCGACTGTGAACTGCATTATCGATTCGGCCAGGTTGCCGGATGCGCTGGCTGCGATCCGCAACAATTTCGACCTGCCCTGAGCCGACATATACTTGACAAGTTGACAAGGCAATGTCATTAAGTTAAAACCTGACAGGTTTCCCGAAGTAGCGTTTCAAACCGGATTCGGTCTCATCAGAGGTGGACGTATGTTGAAAAGTGACCTCGAAAACCTGTCAGGTCTGGGCTAATTCCCTTATCTTAATGACATTGGTTGACAAGGTGAAGGGCGAGTATAGCGTGATCGCTCGCTGTGGCCGGTCTCCTGACCGAGCCACGGTGGCTCGGTCAGGAGACCGGCCACAGCCACCCCGGATTATGGCTGTCGCTTGAGAAGATACGCGTGCCTGGTCAACTAACCGCGCTCCGGGGTCTGCAACCTGGCGAGGACGCTGTGCGGGTCGGGAGCTGGCACAGCACCGGGTAATATCGCGCCAGCGATCGGACAGACTTCATTCAGGAGCCGCTGCCGGTTTTCTGCAAGCCATCGCAGTAGATAATGATCGTCAGGTGCGTGCCCACACCGACCGTCGACTTCAAATCCATTTCGTCGGCGCAGGACTTGATGTTGGGCAGACCCATCCCGGCGCCAAATCCCAACTCGCGTACCCAGTCCGGAGCCGTGGAGAAACCCGGTTGCATGGCCTGTTCGATGTCCGGGATCCCGGGGCCTTTGTCCATCACTTCGATCCTGATACGGTCGGGACGCACTTCGGCGACAATCTCGCCCCCATCGGTGTAGACCACGACGTTGATTTCCGCTTCGTAGGTCGCGACTGCCACGCGGCGGATGATCTGGGGATGAATGCCCAAGCGGCCCAAGGTCTTCTTCAAGCCGCTGGAAGCCTCCCCGGCCCGGGCGAAGTCCCTGGCCGCCACGCGATAGCCGAAGACCAGGGCCACATCATCCGCGAGGATATCCTCGAATATGTGGCTGGCACGATAACGATGGATTTCTTCTTCGCGATAATCCACCTCGAGCCGCTTGAGCATCGCCCGCATGATGTCCCCCTGGGTGATCATGCCGATCAGCTCCCCCTGGCGATTGATGACGGGAAAGCGGCCGAACCGGAGTTGGCTGAACTTGCTTACGGCTTGCATCAGGGGTTCGTCAGCGTAAAGGGTCGCCGGCTTGGAGGTCATCTTCTCGCCCACCATAGCATTCAGTTCGCCGGCCGCCAGGGCCTTGATGAGATCCTCGATGCTGACGATCCCTACCATTTTCCCGTTCTCGACCACCGGCGTTCCAGAAATGCGGTTGGCGCGCAACACTTCTCGAAACTCGGCCATGGTGGCTGTAGGGGAAATGGTGGCCACATTCCTGGTCATGGCAGCTTCGACCTTGAGCTCATAGGTCAGCTCTTGGAGTTTGGTGATCTCTTTCGCGTTTGCCGGTTGCACCTGAGCACTCCCTCACACAACAGAAGCAAAACGAGCACGCTATGCGCCTGACTTCTTACTCTCAAATGTCTCATACCATTGTTTCAAGACGCCCTCAAAGAGGCTACTGGCGGGAAGTCCGGCCTTGTAAAGCCGGCCGCACGTCTCGAACATGGTGTGCCTGGAGGCCAGCAGAGGGATGCCCTTCTCTTCGGCCAAGGCGATGGTCTCTGGGGGGGGGAGCTTGCTGCGCACGAAGATGATAGCGACCACGCCCGCCATCTCGGCCGTGCGCACGACCTGGGGATTGGTGAGCCCGGTCATCAGCAGCATCCCTTCCTGGGCAAAGGCCAGGACGTCGCTCATCAGATCGGCGCCGCCCCCCATCTGGATTTCCTGCTTCAGGTCCACATCCCTGGAAATCACTTTGCCTTCGATGATCTGCAATACTTCGCCGAGTTCCATCAGTCCCCCCTTATGCGCTACCGTCCGTCTGCTTCCAATAAGCTTAAGGCCGTCTCAGCCACGCGAGGAATCGCCGCCGCTACCCCAGGCGTACACTCTTCACCGAAGGTCAACACGTCCTCCACCTCGACGGCTACGATGACGATGGCCTCGTCGCCCGGCAGCATCATGCCCATAGCTCGCCCCAGGGCCAGCGCCCCCCCCAGAGAGAGGTCATGCGTAGAACCTGCATGCAGCGAGGCGCGCAGGTCACCCAAGGACAAACCATAGACGTCACCCGGCTTGCCGCCGGGGGTCCGGATCGCATCCACCAGGATGACCCGTTCGTAGCCGGCGATGATCTCCAGCAGGCGCAGCCCGCCAATACTCGCCTCGGCAAAGGTCAAGATGCCGACTCCGTCATCGGTCAGGATCGGATTGCCCAGGCCCAGGACCAGTGTTTTCAAAGCTGTGATGACTTCGCAGGAAGCTGTTTCTCAGGAACTGGCAAACAAATTGCCAGGCGCTTCGAATGTGCCTGGCAACTGTTGTATAGTGAGTCAGATAAAGATTCGTAGGGGCAGCCTGCCCTGGGCGACCGCAAGGGATCGCCCCTACCACGAAACATTATCTGAACTTCTATAGTAGCGGTCAGACTTCCGTAGTCTCCAAAGACTTCGGAAGTCTGACCTGACAGTCTTAGCTCAGGTTGCGCTTGAGCACGTCCGTGATGTTCCCCCCCGCGTCGAAGATCCGCACTTCCAACGGCATCTCCCCGGGCAAAGCGTGGGTGGCGCAGCCGAAGCACGGGTCGTAGGAGCGGAAGGCCATCTCGACCGTGTTGAGCAGCCCTTCGGTGACGACAGTGCCTTTGGTGATCAGCGCCTTGGCCGCCTTCTTGATGGAGATTGAAATGGGCGCATAGTTGTTGGTCGTGCCGACGATGAGGTTCACCTTCTTGAGGATGCCCCGCTCGTCGGTGATGTAATGATGCGTCAACGTGCCGCGCGGGGCCTCGACGATGCCCACGCCCTCGTCCGGCTTCTCGGTGG
>PHCA01000254.1 GCA_002842085.1 Chloroflexi bacterium HGW-Chloroflexi-1 | reverse complement strand
AATCCGGGGTGGCTGTGGCCGGTCTCCTGACCGAGCCACCGTGGCTCGGTCAGGAGACCGGCCACAGCGAGCGATTCCCCGAAAAATTGAGAAGATACATCAGAGCGGAGGCAAACTTGCAAGCAATCGAACATCAAATCGTGGAGTTCCTGACTCACTTACTACAAACGATCGGCTGGCCGGGCGTGGTGGCGATCATGACCCTGGAGAGCGCCAACATCTCCATCCCCAGCGAGGTCACTATGCCGCTGGCGGGGTGGATGCTGGTTCAGGCCCGCGGGCTGAGCGCCTGGCAAGCGATCTGGCTCGGCGGACTCTATGGTGCGGTCGGCTGCACGCTGGGCTCCGCGTTGAGCTATGCGCTGGGCGCCTGGGGTGGCCGGCCACTACTTGAACGTTATGGCAAGTGGATCATGGTCCACGAAGAGGATTTGGAGCAGGCCGACAAGTGGTTTGCGCGCTGGGGGGATTGGGCCGCGTTCATCTCTCGCCTGCTGCCCATCGTGCGCACCTTCATCTCGTTCCCGGCGGGCGTGGCCAAGATCAAATTCTGGCGGTTCCTGGTCTTCAGCTTCACCGGGTCGTTCATCTGGTGCGCGCTGCTGGCCTGGGGCGGCTACATCTTCGGCAGTAACTGGGAGGCGCTGCGCGCGGCCATGCGGCCGTTCGACATCCCGATCGCAATCGCAATCCTGGCGGGGGTGGGCTATTACATTTACCGGCACGTACAGAAGGGGAAGAAGCGACAGCAAGTGGTGGGCGGCCATGCCTCGCAAGGCCGCGACCAGGTCGGCCTGGATGAGCAGGTGCGGCAGCGAATGCCAGGACTGCCAGTCCTGGCCGAACGAGAAGCGGTCCGGGCTGACGGCGAGAAGTAATCCCAGGTAGATGATGACAGAATCCGAGCACACCGCCGGCTATCAGTCGGCCCTACAAGATTTTTGGCGCCTGCGCCAACAGGCCGGGATCGAACGCGTGATGGCGCAACTCACCGGCAAGTCGGTCGAGCTGCTCGCCTACGAGGACGTGGTGCGCAAGCTGCGCATGACCGGCGGCGCTGGCGCACAGTTGCAGGACATCCCGCTGGCCGCCATCGTGGGGAGTGTGGGGCGCTACACCGACTTCTCGCGCTGCTTCCTCCCGTTGCAGGATGCCGACCAGACCCGCTGGGCCAGAGTCAAATTGGCCGTGAGCGACCTGGTCGGGCTGCCGCCGATTGAGGTGTACCAGATCGGAGAAGCGTACTTCGTGCTGGATGGCAACCACCGCGTGTCGGTGGCCCGCGAGCTCGGCGCTACCTACATTCAGGCCTACGTGACCGAAGTACGCACCCGCGTGCCCCTCTCGGCCGCCGATCAACCGGACGACCTGATCATCAAGGCCGAGTATGCTGCGTTCCTGGAGCAGACCAGCCTGGACGAACTCCGTCCGGACATAGACCTGCTGGTGACCGCGCCAGGCCAATACCGGGCGTTCACGGAGCATATCGAGGTCCACCACTACTTCATGGGGCTGGACTTTCAGCGTTCGTTCACCTACCCGGAAGCGGTCGCCCACTGGTACGACGAGGTGTACATGCCGGTGGCACAGGTGATCCGCGAGCAGGGGCTGCTGCAAGAGTTCCCCGGCCGCACCGAGGCCGATCTCTACCTGTGGCTCGCCGAACACCGCGCCAGTTTGCAGAAGCAACTGGACCTGGCGGTGGCAACCAGCGCGGCCGCCGCTGACCTGGCAACCCAGTTCAGCCCACGGCCCAATCGCGTCGTCGCCAGGCTGGGCGGGAAGATCGGCCAGATCCTGGACGCCTTGACCCCTGATGAATTTGACCCAGGTCCGATCCCCGGGCAGTGGCGGCGGGAACGCCAGGTGGTCCATCGCACCGATCGCCTCTTCGCCGACATCCTGGCGCCAGTCAGCGGCGAAGAGGGCGGTTGGCGGGCGTTGGAGAGCGCCCTCATCGTCGCCCGCCATGAAAACTCGCAGCTTCACGGCCTCCACATCGTCAGCGCCCATGCGGGCGCCGCCCTCGGACAGCAGGACAGCGAGGAGGCCAAAGCCGTGCAGACGCGCTTCGAAGCGCGCTGCGCCGAGGCGGGCATTCCCGGCAAACTGTCCATCGTCGTAGGAGACATATCCCGGATGATCTGCGAAAGGTCTCGCTGGGTGGATCTGATCGTGGCCAACCTGGCCTTTCCACCCCAGAACGGGCCGCTCGCCAGGCTCGGGTCTGGGTTCCGCACGTTGATCCGGCGCTGTTCGCGGCCGGTGCTGGCCGTCACAGGGGCCCCGTCCGAGATGCGCCGTCCCCTGCTGGCCTACGACGGCAGCCCCAAGGCACAGGAAGCGCTCTACGTGGCAACCTACCTGGCCGGCGCCTGGGACATCCCGCTCACCGTGCTCACCGTGACTGAAGGGAGCCGCGCCACCGGGGCCACGCTGTCCCGCGCCCAGGAGTACCTGGAAGCTCGCGGCGTGCAGGCCGAATGCCTGGCCGAAACCGGCCCGGTGGCAGAAACCCTGCTCCAGGTCGCCGCCGCCCGGCAATCGGACCTGATCATCATGGGCGGTTACGGCTACACCCCCGTGCTGGAGATGGTACTGGGCAGCGCCGTAGATCACGTCCTGCGCGCGGGGCTCTGCCCGGTGTTGATGTGCCGATAACAAGACTCATATACTCTTGACAGGGTGACGGGGTAAATTGGTAAATTGGTAAATTGGTAACGGGGTAAATTGGTAACGGGGTGACAAGGTGACAGGGTGAAAAAACCTCACTTTATAGTATTACTCCGCGTCATTTGCGTTGATCGCGAGAATCTTTAGCGGCGTCATTGCGAGCGCAGTTTGCGAAGCAATCTTGATTGCCGCAATCTCCTGCGCATGATAGAGATTGCTTTGCTTCCTCGCCACAGCGAGGCCCTCGCCACAGCGAGGCCCTCGCAATGACAGCCCTTTGGTTGCGGCAGGAGCCGCGCTATGACGTATCTTCTCAATTTTTCGGGGAATCGCTCGCTGTGGCCGGTCTCCTGACCGAGCCACGGTGGCTCGGTCAGGAAACCGGCCACAGCCACCCCGGATTATGACTGTCGCTTGAGAGGATACCTCCTGATGTATAATGTGCCCTACCTTGAACATATCAGGCAGGCCCCGGCCGGGATTATCGCACCTGCACCCGAACCGGGCGCCTGACTTCCCTGGAGGTCTCCAGTGCACAGTTCCATCCGTCGACGTTTTCTTTTGGCCCCGGTCAGTTTGCTGATGCTGGCCGCGCTATTGGTCCTGCTGAGTGGCTGCGCGGCCCAGCCGCAGGCGACGCCCACCCCGACCAAGACGCCCCGGCTGGAAGCGGCGTCTACCGCGCCCGCGCCCCAAGCGCCCGCCGCTCCGATGGCCGATACCCCGGCGCCCGCCACCCCGGAACCGACCCAGCCGCCCACGCCCGACCCGAACCTGATCGTGCCGGCCAACGATCCCGGCCTCTCGCCCTTCACCGGCCTGCGCCCCGCCGACCCAGCCGTGCTCGCGCGCCGGCCACTGGCGATCAAGGTCGCCAACCAGGCCAGCGTGCACCCGCAGAGCGGGCTGAGCCAGGCGGATGTGGTCGTGGAAAGCCGGGTCGAATACAGTGAGACCCGCTTCACAGTCATCTACCAGAGCCAGTCCGTCGAGCGAGTCGGCTCCATCCGTAGCGCCCGTTTGATCGACGTCGAACTGCCGACGATCTTCGACGCGGTGCTGTGCTTCTCGGGCGGGGTGCAGCCGGTGCGGCAGATGCTGCAAAACTCCGACTTCGGCGACCACATCCTGGAACAAGCAGTCAACGGTCCAGCTTTCTTCCGAGATCCAACTATCAAGGCGCCCGACAACCTGTTTGCCGACACCGCTACGCTCTGGAACACGATCACACAGCGCGGCTGGAACAAGCCGCCGGAGCCATCGGCGGCCTGGGCCTTTTCCGAGGCCGCGCCGGCCGGCGGTGCGCCCGCCAGCCAGGCCGATTTCCCCTACCCGCGGTTCAGGGTGCGCTGGACGTATGATGCCGCCAGCGGCCGTTGGCTGCGGTTCATGGGCGGCCAGCCGCACATCGAGAAAGCCGACGGCCAACAGCTTACCGCCGCCAACGTCGTAATTCTGGGCGCCAACCACGTAATCACATTGATCGTGGAAGACGGTACCGAACGGCGCGGCAACCCTTGCATCAACTGCTCCATCGAAATCCAGTTGTGGGGCGAGGGTCCGCTGAAGATCCTGCGGGATGGCAAAGTCTACGAGGGGAAGTGGCTGCGGCCCGAGCGCCATGCGCCGTTCCGCTTCGTGGACGCCGCGGGGGTCGATATCCCGCTGAAACCGGGCAACAGTTGGTGGCAGGTCGTCCCGCTGGACATGCAGGTCACGGTGAATCCATAAGGCAGAGTCGCTGTGGCCGGTCTCCTGACCGAGCGGATTGCGGATTGCGGATTG
>PHCA01000253.1 GCA_002842085.1 Chloroflexi bacterium HGW-Chloroflexi-1 | reverse complement strand
GAATTCGTGAGATTCGTGGCAGATTTGCGGCTCTCCCCCAAGTTCTGCATGCGCCCATAAACGATTGTTCCGGGAGCAATGCCATTGATAATCTTACCACTGCTGGCTGCGGCGTGCTATGGCCAATTAGCCGCAATTCCTCCTCCGCTGGCAAAGCTATATGTGTCTTTGACCTGCAGTCCTGTGACGCTGGATGTCCAAGTCCAGGTGACTGGCGTAGCTCCGGAGCTATAGTCTCCACATTTCTCAGTTGGAGCAGGAGGGATTGGCGTTGGGGTGGGACCATCGCAGTTAGTGTAATACTATACGGCCGTATCCTGTCGTCTTGTAGTCCGGATAATTACCCTGCGAGATTGTGAGACCAGCAGGCCGACTAAGCTTGGAAGCTGTCACTGTGCCCCATCTGCCAACTTCGCCGTCGAAATACTCCCATCCGGCGGCACGAGACTCACATCCGCCCCCAATTTCCCTTGCGTCACCGCGCCATCCGCGATCTTCGCGGTCGTCACGCGGACATCCGGTACCGTCAACGCCTGCACCGCGAATGGCACGCTGCCCAACTGGACGCGCGGGGTCATCTCGTCGTCGGCGCCCACGGTGATGCCCAGGAACAGCGACGCGTGGCCGGTGATCAGTGCCGCGGGGATGGCGTTCAGACTGCCGAGCATGACGTTGAACAGACCAGCGCTGACCCGCACGCCGTTCGAACCGTTCCAGTTCTCCTCCCACAGCGGCGCACCGCCGCTGGCGGCGTCGTACAGGCGGAAGATCATGTTGTATGTGCCGGTGAAGGGCGCGCCGGACGCGTCGGCCAGGCGGCCCTGGTGGGCGATGGTGCTGGTCGAGATTGCAGATGGCAGATTGCGGATTGCGGATTGCGAGGTCGGCAACGGGAGCGCGCCCGCGAATTGCGCGATGACGAGTAGGCCGATCATCAGCAAGGTGCAGATGACTCAAACGACGGCCCCGTTTGTTGTCACGCGCACGGCTTCCAATCCACCACGTTACCAGGGGCGTGTCAATGGGTTTGCCAAGAAATCCTTGCAGTGCGGCGCGACTCCTTCTTGTCACCGGCGCGGCAGTATGGTACAATCACCCTCGTGCCCAACTTGACGATCTATTTTCGTGACAAAGGATGGTTTATGATGAGCGAAACGTTCACAGCGGTTTACGAGCGTGGGGTTTTACGCCCGTTGGCGCGGCTTCCTCTGCCCGAACATGCTCGCGTGCAGGTGCGACTCGTCCCGCCGCCTGCGCGTACAGGAACAACGCCCTCAGAACGCCAGCGCGTGTTCGACGCCCTGCTGGATGCCGGGCTGATCCGACCACAGCCTGCCATGGATCTCGTTCCGCCTGTTTCTGAAACAGAACTGGCCACGGCGGCCGCAGCGTTGGCGAAGGCCGGCCCCATCTCAGAGCTGATTATTGCCGAACGGGCAGAGTCGTACTGATGGCGACAGCATAGGGAGGACGGGAGGGGAATGCCGATGACCTATCAAACGATTACCTTGACGGTGCCAGAGACCCTGTATACGCGCTTGCAGACGCAAGCGCGGACAACGGCGCGCTCTGTCGAGGAAGTTGCAGCCAGGACCTTAGCCCGTCGCCTGCCGCCGCCGGTGGAAGAAGACCTGCCGCCGGCTCTGCGCGCCGAGTTGAAAGCCATGGGGCATCTGTCCGACGATAGTCTCTGGCAGATCGCCGGGAGCGCCATGAACCCAGACAAGGTGGCGCTTTACGATGTGCTCCTGGAACGCCATCAGACCGGCGCTCTCACTGTCGAAGGCCAGGAATGGCTGGCTCGTCTGCGCGAGGAAGCTGACGCCTTGATGTTGCGCAAAGCCCATGCCTATGCCTTGCTTCAAAGCCGTGGCCGCAAACTGCCCTCCCTCGAAGAGCTACACGCTCGCCGGCTATGAACTCCACATACATTGCGCCTGAGCTGCGCCGCCAGGTTGCCGAAGACGCTCATCACCGCTGCGGTTACTGCCTGTCAGACGAATCGCTGACCGGCATTTCGCTGAGCATTGATCACATCATTCCGGCTGCCGCAGGGGGACCGACTGCTCGCGACAACCTCTGGCTGGCCTGCCGCGCCTGCAACGAGTTCAAGGGCGCCCGAACTCACGCCGATGACCCGACAACCGGCGAACAGGCGCGGCTGTTTGATCCGCGTCACCAGACCTGGCGCGAGCATTTCGCCTGAAACGCCGACAAAACCCAGGTCATCGGACTGACGGCGATCGGGCGTGCGACGATCGCCGCCCTACAGCTCAACCGGCCGATGTTGGTCAAGGCGCGCCGCCGGTGGGCAATGGCCGGTTGGCAGCCACCGCCAGAATGATCTGGATCGCGAAGGCACGAAGCCTCCATTCGTGGCGACCGCCTTCGTGCTTCGCGTACTTCGTGTTCACTTCGCGGCTTCATGATCCAAACCTGCCATCCTGACACGACGCAGACCCTCCTGTCAATACGCGGTCGTCAGCGTCCGGTGATACGGCTGCACATCCGACCCCTGCTGCCGGCCGGCGTACCAGAGCCAGTAGTCGAGGTGCAGGGCGGTGACTGCGGGGAGGCGGGGGGCCAAGCCGCGGCGCATCAGCTCCGCGGCCCAGAGGGTGGCGATGCGGATTTCCAGCTCCCATCGGGAACCGGCAGGGATGGGGACCTGACCGCTCGACCAGTAGCCGCACCAGCCGTGGGGCATCCCCGCCCGCGGCTACGATGACTTCCGTGAATCGGCCGCCGAACCCCGCGGTCAACCCCCACCCCACCTCCTACCAGATCGCCAGCCGCTCGGCCATCAGGTGAAGCTGCCCGCGGCCGGCCAGGAGGTGGGCCAGGTCGGTCGCGGTGAGTCGCGCCAGGGTCGCGCCGTCCAGGATCGGGAGACCCTCGTCCAGCGCCCGGTGGATGGACGCCAGCATCGCCATCGAGCCGTCCCACCACTCGCCGCCGAACTCGACCTCCCACT
>PHCA01000252.1 GCA_002842085.1 Chloroflexi bacterium HGW-Chloroflexi-1 | reverse complement strand
GTGGGCGTCGGGCCGGAGATGCTATCTCCGGGGGGGTTATAATCCTACTATAGCACATCGACACCCAATTGTCAATTGTTTCTTGGCTCGGTTTCAGATAACTCGCCACTGGATCGTGAACACTGGCTCCACCATTGTCTTTTGCGCCATGCGGCACTCCAATGCCGAGATCAGGCCATCCCGCTTCGCCATCACCTCGTCTTCGACCTCGAAAATGCGCTGGCGCTGGCGGCGCCTGGTGCGCTCCAACCCGGCGATCTTCTCCTGGATCGCGTGCTGCTCCTCCAGGGTGGGCGCCTGGCGGGACTGGCGGTTCAGCGCGGTGATCTGCTGCCTGGTCTCTTTCAGCTCACGCGCGGCGCCGGCTTTTCGGCCGCCGCATCCAGCACCGACCAGACCTCTCTGACCGTCGCGGCGGTAAGTTTGGCGGTCTCCTGAGCTGCTTCGACTGCCAGCTTTTCGAGTCCCATACGCGCTCCTGGACATTGGTAAACCCGAAGAGTCTTTGAGACCCTTGTATGCCAAATTCAAGGAGTTGGGCTTGCCCCTCGGGAGTGGTATCGTTGAAAGTGCTGGCAAGTGGCTCATCCAGCAACGGTTTAAGGGCGTGGGCATGCGCTGGAGTGACGATGGCTTCAACCACTTGCTTCACTTGCGGCTGGCCTGGGTCAATGGACGCCACGACAACCTGTTTGCTTTGGCCGCCCCCCTCCACTGATACATGTGCCCCCTCCAGCCGGGCGGTGGTCTTCCCCACCTCGTCGCCGCCTCGTTGGTAGATCGCCAGGTCGGCCATGAGCCCGTACAACTGGCGCTGTTCGGCCTCCAACGCCTCGATCTGCCCGGGGAGCGCCGCCATGTTCCGCTGTTCCCGGCAGGCCAGCCCGCGCGGGCGTTCATGCCTGGGGCCGACCTCAGGAGGACCGGCAGTCCTGAGCGAATATTGAATTGGGTGGATGCAAAGTCAACGGCGGCATTTGAACAAATCGGCGTTCTGGAGGATAATTCGGCGGCGCCGATCACCGAAGCTGCCGTGAGTGGCGCTTGAAAGGTATCCTCTCAAGCGACAGCCATAATCCGGGGTTGCTGTGGCCGGTCTCCTGACCGAGCCACAGCCTGCCCCTGGAAACCGAGAAGATACATTTGAAAGGAAGGTCCAATGAAAGTTGCAGTCGCTTGTGATCACGGGGGGTTCCCCTTGAAACAGATTGTCTTGGCGGCCGTGAAGGCCGCGGGCCATCAGCCGCTCGATCTGGGCACGAACGGCCTGGAGCGCGTCGATTACCCCGACTTCGCGCGCAAGGTCGGGGCAGCGATCAAGGCTGGCCAGGCAGACCGCGGGGTGCTGATCTGTGGCTCTGGTGCGGGCGCGGCCATCGCGGCCAACAAGATCCGGGGGATCTACGCCAGCGTGTGCCACGACACCTACTCCGCGCACCAGGCCGTGGAACATGATGCCATGAACGTGCTCTGCCTGGGCGCGCGGATCATCGGGCCGGAAGTGGCCAGGGAATTGGTGACCGCGTTCCTGGCGGCCGCCTATCTCGACACGGGCAACTACGCCCGGCGGGTCAACCAGATCCATCAGATGGAGGCCGCACTATAGTATTACCCGGTAACATTCGCGTTGATCGCGAGAATCTTACGAAGGATTGTCATTGCGAGCGTTGTTTGCGAAGCAATCAGAGATTGCTTTGCTTCGTGCCTCGCAACCGCAAAGAACGCTCCTCGCTGTGGCGAGGCCCTCGCAATGACAGCTATAGGTCAGGGGAATATTGTATTGCGCAGAATGGCGTGCCGTCACCCGCCGGCGTCACCGATTGCCGTTACTGACGTCTAATAATTTGACTATCGTTTCTTGCGGGTGGGGCGGGGCGTAGGGATCGGTGGGGGGGGCTGGAAGCTGGAAGCTGGAAACTGGGCTGTTACACCGACTTTTAGCCGCGTTTTGGCGTGTTTTCGGGCGGGAAAGCCGCAAAATGGACGCCCGAACAGAGCTACGCGACAGTTCCCCCCAACGTCTACATACGCCCTGATGAGTAATGAGTAACCAGTAACTTGACATTGTTAGATTTCCCCTGTCATTGCGAGGGCCTCGCCACAGCGAGGGCCTCGCCACAGCGAGGAGTGGTGTGTGCGGTTGCGAGGCACGAAGCAAAGCAATC
Source organism: Chloroflexi bacterium HGW-Chloroflexi-1 (assembly GCA_002842085.1). GTDB lineage: Bacteria > Chloroflexota > Anaerolineae > CG2-30-64-16 > CG2-30-64-16 > CG2-30-64-16. The sequence goes on along the minus strand of PHCA01000252.1, from coordinate 6,034 downwards.
GGGATTGCTTCGCAAACACCGCTCGCAATGACGAATGTAACAATGTCAAGGTAATCAGTGACCAGTAATGCGTTTCACCGCTTCGCTGATTCACTGTTTCGCCGATTCGCTCATTCGCCGATTCGCCGATTCGGATTCGTTGTTCGTCACTCGGAGAGGTCTGATGCGTTCTGTATTTACCCGCCTGGTACTTGTGCTGGCCGTGCTCTTGCCGCCCTTGCTATCCTTCGACGTGGCCTCAGCCGGCGCGGCCGCGCCGGCCGCGCCGGCCGCCCCCTGGCCGGCCGTCAGCCTGAGCGCCAGCGCCAGCCCCAGCTCCGTCCTCACCGGCGGCAGTGTGACCTATCGGGTGGACCTGACCAACGCGGGCGACGTGGCGGCCAACGACGTCAGCGTGGTCTATACCCTGCCGGCCGGCTTCGGCTACACCTGGGGTTCCGCGCGCATCTACCGCGACGGCATCCGGATCAGCAGCGCCAACCCGGCCGTTTCGGGGCGCACCCTCACGTGGGGCGGGTTGACGGTCCCGGCTCGCCGCGGTGACTCGTTCTACGGCATCAATACGATGACCCAGGAGCGCTGCAACATCAACTACATCTCCTGGCAACTGGACCACGCGCGCTACCTGATGGGGTACGGCGCGTGGGCCAAACAGCTCTTCTACGGCATCAACAGCGCCAGCAACGACCCCCAATCGTGTTGGGTCGATTTCGTCAACGCGGCCTATGATCGCGGGTTGAAGCCGGTGATCCGGCTGGCGGGCGAGCACGGCGGATCCTTCTGGCACAAGCCGCAGGCCGATTGGCCCGGCAACTACACCAGCATCGCCCAGGCCTTCGCCCGGGTCGTGGCAAAACTGCCGCGGCGCGCCGGGCACAAGCTGTACATCCAGCTCTGGAACGAACCCAACCTCAACCTGGAGTGGGGCGGCGCGGCCAACCCCACGGAATACGGCCAGTTCCTGGAACAGACGGCCGGCGCGATCCGCACCATGACCGGCGGTGACGGCCAGATCGTGATCCTCAACGCGCCCATGTCACCCGGCGGGGACATCGCGGCCACCACGTTTACCAGCGAGATGTTCCGCACGGTACCCAACAGCCGCTGGGCCTTCGATGTCTGGGCCGCTCACAGCTATCCGGCCAACTACCCGCCGGAGTTGAACATCCATCGCGGCCAGGCCGTGAACAACAACGCCGCCATCGACAGCTACGTGCCCGAAGTACAGGTTTTGGCCGCCTGGGGCCGGCCCTATGCGCCTATTTTCCTCAGCGAGACCGGCTACCTGCTGAGCCAGCAGCTCGACCGGCGCTACCCGGCCATCAGCGAGACCAACCGCGCCGACTACATGAGCCGCGCGTTCCAGTACTACTGGCGCGCCTGGCCCGAGCTGATCGGCGTCACGCCTTACGAGCTGTCCGACTCCGGCTCAGCGTGGAGCGGCTGGAATTGGGTCGAAGAGGATAACGCTCGCCACGCCCAATACAATACCGTGCTGGGCCTGGATAAGTCATACCCGTACGCCGCCAGCCAACTCACCATCAAGTTCCAGACGGCTGCGGCCAGCACACCCGGCACATACACCAGCAACGTCGAGGCCAGCTCGAGCAACACCGGCATCTCACCGCAATACGGCGCCGCACCGGTGGTCGTCTACGCGCCCCAACCTACCGCCACCCCTACGCGGGTAGCCACCGCGACGCCAACCCGCACGCCGACGGCCATACCCACCAACACGCCTACCGCGACAGCCACTGCCACATCGACCAACACACCCACCAACACACCGACCAACACGCCGACCAACACACCCACCAACACGCCCACCAACACGCCGACCAACACACCGACCAACACACCGACCAACACACCGACCAACACACCGACCAACACACCGACCAACACACCGACCAACACGCCCACCAACACACCGACCAACACACCAACCAACACACCGACCAACACACCGACCAACACACCGACCAACACGCCGACTTCCACACCGGCCAACACACCGACCAACACGCCGACTTCCACACCGGCCAACACCGCCACGCCGACGGCCACGTACACCGGCATCCCCGACGCCCACGCCTACCGCGACCCTGACCAACACGCCCACGCCAACGCAAACGGCAGCGGCCACATCGATACCGACGCACACCCCCACCTGCACGCCGACGGCTACTCGCACGCCCACATGGACACCGACGCACACCCCCACCTGCACGCCGACGGCTACTCGCACGCTCACATGGACACCGACGCACACCCCCACCTATACGCCGACGGCTACTCGCACGCCCACATGGACACCGACGCGCACTCCCACCTGCACGCCGACGGCTACTCGCACGCCCACGCGTACGCCGACTCCCACGCCGACCGCCACTGCCACGATCACCCCGGTGGCTTTCCCGGTCCGCATTGTCCAGGTAGGCCAACAGCCACACGGAATCGCGGTGGATAGTCACGCCAACCTGGCGTACGTCGCGAACCACCTGGGCGGCAGCGTCTCGGTGATCGACGGCGAGGCTGGCGCTGTCGTGCGGATTTTGAGCCTGGGCAGCGCCAGCGGGAGCAACGGGGCGGCCCTGGACCCGGTCAGCGGGTTGCTCTACGTGGCCAACAAGTTCACCGGCGACGTGAGTCGCGCGCGCGTGGCCGATGGCGTGCCGCCCGCCACTATCCCGACCGGCAGCCAACCGGATGGCATCGCGGTGGACCCGGCCAGCGGGCGGGTCTACGTGGCGAACTTCGGGAGCAACACCATCTCGCTGTTCGACGGCGCAACCGGGGCGATCGCTCGCGAGGTCGGCGCGGGCGGCGAGCCCTCCTTCATCGCGCTCGACCCGGATCGTGGCCGTTTTTACGTTACCCACCACATGGGCGCGACCGTGGGCAGCTATGACCTGGCCAGCGGAGATCTGCTCAAAACCATCCCCACCGGTGGTGGCCCCTACGGCATCGCGTTGGATGCAGGTCGCGGTCGACTCTACACCGCGGACCGCGACGGGATGAGCGTGACGATCATCGACCTGACCACCGAGAGCGTGATCAAACATATGCCGTTGAACTGCACGCCATACCAGGTGGCCGTAAACCCCGCCAGCGGCCATCTCTACGTGGTCTGCGCCGACGACCGGCAAATGCACATCTACAACGAGGACACCACCCGCTGGCTGGCGTGGGTACCCGTAGGACGCGGCGCGTGCGAAGGCATCGCGGTCAATGCCGCCACCGGCCAGGTGTACGTGAGCAACAGCGACGATGACACGGTCAGCATCATCCAAGACAGCGGCCCACGCGTCACGCCCACCCCGCTGCCGACACGCCCGGCGACAGCCACGCCGACCGCCCAACCCACGGCCACCCCAACGATCACGCCAACCTTGACGCCGATCAACCAGCCCACGGCGACCACAATCGCCACACCGACCACCACACCGACCGCCACACCGACCGGTCAGTTCTCCGCGACACCCACCAACACCGCAACGACTACGCCAACTATCCAGCCGAGTGTCACGCCGACCGACCAACCGACCGCTACGGCCACCCGCTTCATCCCGGGCAAGCCGGACCGCTACGAGCCGGATGACAGCGCCATCCAGGCCAGCAATCTGACCACCGACGGCCGGACCCAAGAACACACTTTCCACCAACCCGGCGACATAGATTGGGCACGCTTCGATGCGACCGCCGGAGGGAGCTACCTGGTCGAGTTGATCGGGGTGAGCGGCGCCCAACCCGTCGTCACCCTTTACGGCCCGGACGGCCAGACCCCGGTGGTGAGCGCGGCGGCAGAGGTCCAACAGATACCAGAAGCGGCCCAGGCCAGCGCGATCACCCGTTTCGTCTGGCGCGCGCCCGAGTCGGCGACAAACTACCTGCGCATCAGCGAGCTGGCCGGTGAGGGCGGCGGCAACTACTTCTACACCGCAGCCGTCACCGCGCTGCCCCACAGCCATTACCTGCCTCTGGTCTCGAACGGGGCCGCTGAGGTAGTGGCCGCGCGCCGCGTCCGTGGACGCACTGCGCCAGGCCCGGCCGCGGGTGGGCTGACCGCGGTGCGGGCGCTGGTCGCCGACCCCACCACCGGCCACCTGTACCTGGTCGGTGACGACACCCTGACGCTCTACGACCCGGCATCGGGGCGAGTGCTGGCCAGAACGACCGTGGGTCAGACACCGGGCGGGATCGCGCTGGATGAGGCTCAGGGCCGGGTCTACGTGGCGAGTGGGGAACACCACGCAGTGCTGGCCCTGGACGCGGCCACCCTGGAACGACAGGCGGTTGCGTCCGGCCTGACTCAGCCTGGAGGACTTGCCGTCGTCGGCGACCGCCTGTTCGCTGCGGACACGGCATCGGGGATCGTCCATGTCCTGGCAACGGGCGATCTACACGCGCTCGCCCGGGCGCCAGTCGGCCCGGGCTCTTACGCCGTGGTCGGCCTGCCCACGAGCCAGCGGGTGTTTGTCGGGCTGACCGGCAGCGATGGGGTCGCCGTTCTCGACGCGCGCACCGGAGAGTTGCTGACCACGACCCGGCTGGGCGGGCTGGGTTATCCCCAGGGCCTGGCCGCGGACGACGCCGGTGGACGGGTCTACGTCGTCTATGCGTTGGCGCCGCGCTATCGGCAGATCGCCATCCTGGATGGCGCCACCGGCGAACGCATCGGTGTGATCCTGGCCACGCTGGACCGGCCCATGGCCAACGTCGAGGCAATCGCGCTCGACTCAGGTCGCAATCGCCTGCTTGTCGGCGATGCGACCGGCGTGCTGGCCTACGACCTGGCCCGCGGCACGTGGCTGGGCGCGTTGCCGATGGCCCCTGATGAGGCGATCTCAGATAAAGATTCGTAGGGGCAGTGCCTTGCGCCTGCCCTGGGCGACCGCAAGGGATCGCCCCTACCACGAAACATTATCTGAACTTCTATAGCAGCTTTTTTGAAAAGATACGCCAAGATTACGATTGCAGGTCGGCCAGGCGTGCCTGAAGCCGTTCAGCACGGGCTTGGATATCGGCTTGCTTCTCCCGCTCCCGTTGCACCACGTCCGCCGGGGCGCGCTGGGCAAAGGGACCGGCCAGAAGTCCCTGGCTGCGGGCGATCTGCGCCTCCGTCTCGGCCAGCTCCTTGCGCAGTCGCTCTCGTTCAGCGTCCAGGTCCACCAGCCCGGACATCGGCAGATAGGTGGTCACCGCGCCGGTCACCAGGGTCAGCGCCTGGGCTGGCGCCTCCAGCCGATCAGCGATGATGAGCCGCGCCGGGTCCAGCCGGGCCAGTGAACAGAGCGCGTCGGCCTGCTCGCGCAGCAACACCACCTGATCGCCGGCTGCAAACGTGGCGGCGATGGCCTGACCGGGCTTCACGTTGTATTCGGAGCGCGCGTTGCGGATAGCCCGCACGATGCCCATGACCAATTCCATGTCCGCCTCGGCCGCGGGATCGACCGGCCCAGGCTCGGGCCATGGCGTGATGATCAGCGCCTCCGGCCAACCCTGGCCCCCGACCGCCTGCTTCAGATAGCCCCAGGTCTCCTCCGTCACGAACGGGATGAACGGATGCAGCATCCGCAGCGACTCGTCCAGCACCTTCACCAGGGTCGCCCGCGTGCGCGCCTTGGCGGCCGCGTCCCCGCGATACAAGGCGATCTTGCTGATCTCCAGATACCAATCGCAGAATTCATTCCAGAAGAACTCGTAGACCTGCCGCCCCGCCTCGCCGAACTGGAAGCCGTCCATCAGCCGCGTCGCGTCGCTGATCGTCGCGGCGAGGCGGCTGAGGATCCAGCGTTCCGGTAGATTGGTAGATTGGTAGATTGGTAGGTTGGTAGATTGGTAGGTTGGTAGGTTGGTAGATTGGTAGATTGGTAGATTGGTAGGTTGGTAGGTTGGTAGATTGGTAGGTTGGTAGATTGGTAGGTTGGTTCTTGGTTCCTGTCCCCTGTCCCCTGACTCCTGATCCCTGTCTCCTGCCTCCTGTCCCCTGTCCCCTGACTCCTGATCCCTGTCTCCTGCCTCCTGCCCCCTG
>PHCA01000251.1 GCA_002842085.1 Chloroflexi bacterium HGW-Chloroflexi-1 | reverse complement strand
TCTACGATAGCTGGTCGAATCGCCCGCCCAACGCCTTTGTCTACGGCCTGCTCAACATCCAGGTGCCCCACTGCGCTCCTGCTGGTGGCTGTACCCTCGGCTGCGGAAGCCCTTCAGCCAACGCCTCCACTGGCATCCTCAATTCGGGTGCCGGGCCCACCGTCGCCCACGAGATAGGCCACAACCTGGGCCGCAAGCACGCTCCGTGCAGCGTCCCGGACCCCGACCCCAACTGGCCGAGCACCACCAACCCGGGCGCCATCATCGGCGAGGTGGGGGTGAACGTAGTAGCAGGGATAACCTACGCGCCGACAACTACCTTCGACACCATGTCGTACTGCGACGCCTGGAGCTCACCTTACACTTACAACGGTATGATGAACAGGCTGCCTGGCTCGGCGCCACCTGAGATGCAGGTCGTTCCCGCCCAAGGGGCGACGGCGCCTCACCTCATGGCGAGCGGCCGCGCGCGCGATGGACAGATCGAGCTACCGCGCCCCTTCTGGATAGATAAGCGGCCCGAGGGGAGCCACAACCAGCCCGGCGAAGGACCTTATAGCCTGGAGCTGCAGAACGCCTCGGGGACGGCGCTTTTCGTGCGCCGCTTTGACTCGCAAGGCCCGAACCAGGGCCCCGATCACGTTCAAGATCGCTTCCGCGAGGTCGTCCCCTTCCCGAGCGGGACGGTGCGCATCGTCTTCCGCTATCAGGGCAAGATCGTGCGCGTCGTGCCTATCAGCCCGCACGCACCCACCGTGACCGTGCTCAGCCCCAACGGCGGTGAGACCTGGGACACCTCAGGGCCTTACACCATCACCTGGCAGGCAGCGGATGCCGATGGCGATCCGTTAGTGGCAAGGGTGTTGTACTCGGCCGACGGGGGCAAGACATGGGAGCCCCTGGCAGTGAACCTGCAGTCTGACCACTTGCAGGTAAATGCCTCTGACCTGCCGGGAAGCAACAACGCCCTGGTGCAGGTGCGGGTGAGCGACGGCGTGAATACCACCGCCGATGTGAGCGATGCCCCCTTCCGAGTGGCGCGCAAGGCCGCGTTGGTCTTCTTGTTGGCGCCGGCGGAGAGAACGCACCTGCTGCCGGGGCAATCCGTGTTCCTCCAGGGCCTGGCTACAGATCCCGAAGATGGGCCGCTGTCGGGTGAGGCGCTGGCCTGGTCCTCCGACGTGGACGGGCCGCTGGGTGAGGGAACGGATGTGGCAGTAGAGAGCCTTACACCCGGCCCGCACCGGATCACCCTGAGAGCGACCGACGGGGACGGCATGGTCGGCAGCGCCAGCGTCAACATCTTCGTCGGTTATCGCGTCTACCTGCCGCTGGTGCTGCGCAACTACCCGTAGCGTTGGCAACTTATCGTCAGGTGACAGTCCCTTCCCAAGTGACTGTCACCTGAGAGTCTGTGAAAATATCCCTGCGGCAGGTCGGGGGCGACGTCATGACCACTACCTGTAGTGGCTTCGGTGCTGCAAAACTACCACAGGCGGTATGCCCTTCAAGGGGTGTCACGCACCCAGGGGATATATTCACAACCTCTGAGAATAAAGAAAGGCAATAAGGAGGTCACAATGTTTAGCAAGAGAATGTTACTCACTGTTCTAGCCGCCGGCGTTGTTTTGCTGGCAATAGGGATTAAACCTGCTCATGCCGGGTTTCTGACCCAGCAAGCTGCCCCGCCTGACCAGGGCATCACTGCGGCCGCCGGGCCGCATCTGAGCGGCGAGATTGTTATCTCGGCCCTGGACAACGAAGAGTACCTGCCGGCCGTGGCCTACAACTGGAAACACCGAGAGTACTTGGTCGTTTGGCACACCAAGTGGACAATCGGCACGCGCGACATTCGGGCGGCGCGCATCTCCGAGCAGGGCCAGGTGCTGAGTACATTCACTGTCTACGAGCACGCTACCAAGGACAGCGCCCAGCCGGCCGTGGATTATGATCCCGTCAACGACCGTTACCTGGTGGTCTGGGTCTTCGACGCTTCCGGCAACGGCAGCGACTGGGATCTCTACGGGCGCTTCATTCCCTGGAACGGCCCCAGCGCCAGCCTGACCGCGTTTGCCATCTCCACCTGGGGCACCCATCAATGGAACCCCAGGGTGGCTTATGGCCGGGCTGTGGAAGAGTTCCTGGTCGTCTGGGCGAATCAGTATCAGGCTCTCACACCACCCATGTACATCAGCGGGCGGCGGGTAAAAGCCGATGGGAGTGGCTTCCCAGGTGGCAGCAGCGATCTGACGATCAGCCACACCACACAGAACCGCGTCAACCCCGACGTGACTTACAACTTGGCCCGCAACGAGTACCTGGTGGTGTACGATAACGCCTTGGACATCTTTGGCATCCGGTTGACGGGCAATCTCGGCCACAACTTTGGGGGCGAATTCGGCATTGCCGGCTGGCCCGCCACCGAGATTCGTCCTGCCGTGGCTGCTTGCAAGGGAGCCGACCAGTATCTGGTGGCCTGGCAATCGGATCAGAGCGCAAGCAACGACGCCATCTATGCGCGGTTCATCGGCGGGGATGGTACGCTGGCCGGGGTGCACAAGATTGGCGATACCACCGCTCCGGACCGAGAGGCCGACGTGGCCTGCAACCAGGCGGGGCAGCAATACCTGGTAGCCTGGCAAACCATGTACGTGAGTGCCAAGTACGGCATCATGGGCCGCCTGGTGCACCCCGACGAGACGATGGACGCCGGTTTCGTGATCGTCGACGCCAGTTGGGTGGCAGGCCGCACGAACCCGGTTGTAGCTGGCGGTTACACCAATTACCTGGTAGCCTGGGAACACGAGCGCGACGGCACATTATACCAGGACATCCACGGGCGGCTCATCACGCCATATAAGGTGTTCCTACCGCTGGTGATAAAATGAACGCTGTTAGTACTACTACCGTACTTTCCGGTTTTGGGTGACTGAACTCCCTGAAATACTTGCGATCTCGCCCTCAAGCGACCGAATTCTGCCCGCAAAGGCGGCTTTG
>PHCA01000250.1 GCA_002842085.1 Chloroflexi bacterium HGW-Chloroflexi-1 | reverse complement strand
CTCTCGTGCGAGGAACTGCGTCTGCTGGTGCAAGAGGCCGCGCGTGCGCGCTTCGACCGCTTTCGTCTGTGGACCGTGCCGAACACAAATCTGCGGGTCTGGCTGGCGTTGCACCGGCTCTCGGACCTGGGCCGGCCGCTGCCCGGCGTGACGCACGTCCACCGGCTGTTGTTCGGGCCGATCTATTACATACAGTGTACTTTCCTGCCTCTGTTGGCGCATCGGCTGCACGCGGAGCCAACTTACCGGCAAGTGGTTTTCGTGTCTGGCAACAGTTGAAAACCTTCGTGAAGACCTTCGGCGCATATGGAGATTCTCGGCATGACGCGTATGGTAGTTGTGGGGCTGGACGGAGCCACGTTTGATTTGATCGAACCCTGGGCCAGGGAGGGCAAGCTGCCCAACCTGGCGCGGCTGTTGACGGAAAGCAGCCACGCCAGGCTGCGGTCGGTGCTGCATCCTTTCACCGCGCAAGCCTGGTCTTCGATGGTGACGGGCGCCAATGCCGGCAAGCATCGCATTTTCGACTTCTGGGAGCGCAATTTCGACGTCTACGGTTTTCGCCTCACCAACGCCAGCTTTCGGGCGCTGCCGGCGCTTTGGACTTTGCTCAGCAAAGCGGGCCGGCGGGTGCTCGTGGTCAACGTGCCCATGTCGTATCCGCCGGAGCCGGTCAACGGCATATTGATCTCGGGCTGGGATACCCCCGGCCTGCAGTCCAACTTCACCTACCCGCCGGAGTTGAAAGCCGAGCTGAGCCGGCTGGCCGGCCAGCCTTACGTCATCGTGCCCGACGACTGGAAGTACAGCACCGCGCAGCGCGGGGACCTGGTGCTGGCCGAGTTGCTGCGCGAAGTGGACGTCCGCTATGCCGTGGTGCGGCAGCTCATGGCGCGGGAACCCTGGGATCTCTGCTTCTTCGTAGTCAGCGCGTTGGACGGCGGCTCGCATTTCCTCTGGCAGTATCACGACCCCACGCACCCGCTCTACGACGCCGCGGAGACTGCCCGCTACTTCGACGCCGATCCTCTGCTGCAAGTCTACCAGCGGGCCGACCAGCGCCTGGGCGAACTGCTGGCGACATTGCCCCCCGACGTTCACGTGCTGGTGGTGTCGGATCACGGCGAGGGGCCGTTGGGTGACGTGGCGATTCACCTGAACTCGTGGTTGGCCGAGCATGGGCTGTTGGCCTTTCGCCCCCCGCACAGCCAGTGGTCTCCGCTGCAGATGGGGCGGCGCTGGACGGCCAGGCTGGTGGATTGGGGCAAGCACCAACTCTATGGGCGGATATCGTTCGGGACGCTTTCCCGCCTGCGGCGCCTCTGGCCCGAGCGCCTGCGCACCCTGTTCAGCGAGGAGTTTTTCTACCCCAACATGGATTGGAGTCGCACGCAGGCCTATTCGGAGGAGCTGCGCGGCAACATCTGGATCAACCTGCGCGGGCGCGACCCGCACGGGATCGTGGAACCCGGCGCCGAATACGAGACGGTGCGTGACCGCATTATCGCTGAGCTGGCCCAACTGACCGACCCGGTGACGGGGCGACGGCTGGTGAATCGGGTTTGGCGGCGCGAGGAGCGCTTCAGCGGCCCTTACGTGGAGCGCATCCCCGATCTGCTGGTGGAAGCCGAGTACCCAGATATCTTCCGGCCACGCGGCAAGTCTCGCGGCGCCGAGCCGGTGCGCCATCTCACCCTGGCCGAGATGCGCCGCCGCGTTTCGGGCTGCCACCGGCCAGAGGGCATTTTCATTGCCCGCGGCGCCGGCATTCGCGCCGGCGCCGCGCTGTCTCCGGCCGAGATCACCGATGTGGCGCCAACAGTCCTCTACTTGTTGGGCGAGCCGATACCGGAATGGATGGATGGCCGGGTGTTGACGGAAATGCTTGAACCGGAAATGCTGGCCGCGCATCCTCATCGTCGCGATCCCAAGAGGCAAGAAGCCACACCCTCCTCCGACATGGACTACGACGCCGAGGAAATTGACATCTTGAGCGATCGCTTAAAGGGACTGGGTTACCTGTGAACGTATCGGCAAGGCGAACTACTGTGTCCAAGTCATGGCTGCTGGCGATGATCGGCTGCGCGCTCCTGATCGCCGGGCTGGCAACCTGGTCGCCCGTGGCGCTGGTGGTCCTGGTGGTGGGTGTCAGCGTGGCTGTGCTGGCATGGCTGCGTCCGTTCTACCTGCTGGCGCTGCTCATCCTGACGCTGCCGGTCCACGTCTTTGCCATGCGCTTTGGCGTGGGGCAACTGGGCTTATCCTCAGACTTCATGGACAAGCTGGCCTTTTGGAAAGAAGGCGTCATGCTCATCCTGATCGCAGTGCTGGCGATTCGCCGCCTTGTGAAGCGCGATGGCTTTCGCGTGCCTCTCTATCTCTTTGACCTGGGAGTAGCCTGTGTCGCACTGCTGATGGGTGTTTACGTTCTGGTGGCGCCGCGACTCGGCATCGGAGTCTATGGCTTTCGGAACTACTTGGAACCCCTGATACCGTTCTACCTCCTTCGCTTCACCTCGGTCACCCGCCGGGACCTGCGAAACCTTCTGGCTGGGATGATGCTCGTAAGTATGGTCATTGCGGTGTTCGGCATCTACCAGGCCAACTTCTGGACTTTCAGGGATTTGTACGACTGGGGCTTTCGAGACGCGAATGGCAAGATCCCGGATGCGTTCTACATGGCGATAGTCGAACGGCAGCCGCGCTTGCGAGCCGTTTCCACCGTGACCAGTCCAAACGAGCTGGGTCTCATCCTGATGCAGACGATTATCCTGTCGGTTGTGCTGCTCTTGCCGCGCGAGCGACCGGGTTGGCAACGTGTCGCGTTGACCGGCCTCATAACCGTCACGGGTTTGTGCCTCTTGTTCACCTTTTGGCGGTCGGGCATTTAGCGTCGTACGAAGCCTCGATTCCCTTCATTATCGCGCGTCCACTGGGGATCGGCATGGGCATGGCCGGACCGCGGGCCTTGCGTTTTGCGGATGAAGCGCAGATTCAACACGTCGAAAGCTCCTATTTTCAAATGATGATCGAAATCGGGATGCCGGCCACGCTATTCGTCGTCGGCGTGCTCCTGCTGGTCGTCCGGACCTTACGCCGGCAAACGGGACGGCTGAAAGATCCCCTTTTCGAGGGCGTGAACCTGGCGGCGCAAGCGATCTGGTTGGGTAGCATGGCCGCTTTCGTCTTCCTGCCGTTGATGCAAGAACTCCAGTTGATGACTTACTTGTGGATCATGGTGGCGATCCCGCTACGTATACGAGCGCTGGAAGCATGAGAGTCGCGTTTGATGCCCACATGGTGGGCGAACGAGAGACCGGCAACGAAACCTACGCGCTGAACCTGGTTCGGGCGTTATTAGCACTCCCACCGGAGGCGCGCTCCGGGATCGAGCTTATCTTGTACGCGACACACCCGGAACGGTTGTTGCCGCGACTGGACCCGGCGGAGTTGGCGCCCATCCGCCGCATTCGTCCGGAGCCGGCGCCACTGCGCGTGCCTTTCAGTCTACCACTCGCGGCGTTGCAGGATCAGGCCGATCTGCTCCACGTGTGCTACGTCGCGCCGCCGGTGCGACCCTGCCCGTGCGTGGTCACGGTTCACGATATCTCCTATGAGTTCTACCCGCAGTTCTTCTCCCCGCGCGATCGGCTGATGCTGCGGACGATGGTACCGCTGACGCTGCGTCGCGCGGCCTGGGTCATCACCGTTTCGGAGCACAGCCGGCGGGAAATCATGCGCCGCTACAGCTTGCCGGCCGACCGCATCGCGGTTACGTACGAGGCGGCGGCGTCACAATACCGCCCGATCGCCGATCCCGCCGTGTTAGCCGACGTGCGAGCGCGCTATGGCCTTCGAGAGCGATATTTGTTGGCCCTGGGCAACCTGCAACCCCGCAAAAACCTCATCCGGCTGGTGGATGCCTTCGTGCGTCTGGCCGAGCAGGGGCGGTTGGAGGGGACGCAATTGGTACTGGGAGGCAAAGCGCAGTGGCGCGAGTCGGATCTATTCGCGCGGGTGAAGCAGAGCGGGCTGGCCGAACAGATCTGCTTCCCGGGTTACGTGGCCGACGCCGACCTGCCGGCGCTCTACAGCGGCGCGCTGGCGTTCGTCTATCCGTCGTTGTACGAGGGGTTCGGCCTGCCACCGCTGGAGGCCATGGCGTGCGCAACGCCCGTGGTTTGTTCCAATGCGGCCTCGCTGCCCGAGGTAGTGGGGGATGCGGCGCTGACCTGCGATCCGCGCGACACCGAAAGCCTGGCCGTCGCACTGGCCCAGGTGATCGCGCAGCCGGCCCTGCGGGAGGAGCTGGCCGCGCGCGGGTTGCGCCGCGCGGCCCAGTTCAGTTGGCGGCGCTGTGCCGAGGAGACGCTGGCGGTCTACCGGGCGGCGGTCGCCAAAGATCATCACAGGAGGCCCGCTTGACTCTGACTTCGATTTTGATCGTCAACTACAACGGCCACGAGTTGGTCCTGCGCTGTCTCGAAAGCGTTTACCAAGACGCCGAAGGATCGGATGTCGAGGTCATCGTGGTGGACAACGCCTCGGCCGACGGCAGCGCGGAGGCCATCGCCATGCGCTTCCCGCAGGCGCGGCTGGTGCGCAACGACCGGAACGTGGGGTTCGCCAGGGCGGTCAACCAGGCCATGTCGTTGGCAACGGGCGACCTGCTGATCCTGCTGAACAACGATGCCTATTTTCTGCCCGGCGGCCTCCGCCGTTTGATCGTGTTCATGGCCGCTCATGCCGAAGTCGACGTGGTCGGGCCGAAGGCGCTGAATTCCGACGGCACGGTGCAGCCGTCCTGTTTCCGCTTCCCGACGTTCCGCGACATCCTCTGCGAGAGCCTCTGGCTCAACCGTCTCTTTCCCAAGAGCGATTTCTTCAACCGCAGCGAGATGGGCAACTTCCGGCACGACATTCTGCGTGAGGTGGACTGGGTCTTGGGCGCCTGCATGGCGGTCCGGCGCAGCGCCGTGACCGCGGCCGGTGGTCTGGACGAACACTACTTCATGTACAGCGAGGAGTTGGACTGGTGTAGGGCCATGCGTCGAGCAGGTCAGCGCATCTACTATTGGCCCGAGCCGACGATCGTCCACTACGGCCAACAGCAGAACTGGCGGAGCCAACGCATTCAAGGGGAGGTGCTGGCCCGCGGCTTTCAGAGCCGGTACTATTATTTCGAGAAGCATTACGGTCGCGGCTATGCGACCTGGGTGCGCCTGGCCTCGATCGGTGGGATGGCCTTACGGCTGGTCGCCACCTGGCCGGCGGCCTGGTTGGGCCGGCAGCCGGAGGCGCAGGTTCGCGCCGACAAATACCTGGCAGTGTTGAGGGCCTCGCTGCGGCCGGGATCTGATCTTAGCGAACGCTAACCCGAAAGGATTAGCGACTTAACCGCCCCAGGGACGGCACGCGACGCGGCGCC
>PHCA01000004.1 GCA_002842085.1 Chloroflexi bacterium HGW-Chloroflexi-1 | reverse complement strand
GGGGATTGCGGCAATCGGGGATTGCGGCAATCGGGGATTGCGGCAATCGGGGATTGCGGCAATCGGGGATTGCTTCGCAAACACCGCTCGCAATGACGCCGTCGAAGATTCTCGCGATCAACGCGAATATTGAAAGGTAATACTATACAGCGCGCGCGAGGGAAGGTGTGCAATGAGTGAAATTCGAGTCAGCATGACCGAACTGCGCCAGGACTTAGGCGACCTGGTCAACCGCGCGGCCTACCGCGGCGAGCAGATCGTCCTGATGTCGCACGGTCAGGCCAAGGCGGCGATTATCGGGGTTGATGATTTCACGCGCTTGAAAAACCTGGGCAGGCTGATCACAGACCGTGAAGACAACTACCGTGAAGCATTGGCCAGGGCCGATCAGGTAGGCGAGCAGATCTGTCGTTGGCGTCAAGAGCAAGGTATCCAGCCCAGAGACTCCACTGAGATACTGCGCGAGCTACGCGAGGAGCGCGACGATGAAATCCTGGGTTTGCGCTGACGCCGGCCTGGCAATCAAGCGAGTCTTCCTCGATGAGCCGGACGCCTCCCTGGCGCGGGCGCTTTGGGCCGAATGGCAAGAGCAGAAGCTGACGGTCATTGCGCCGACTTTGTGGGCCTACGAGGTTACATCCGTTGTTCGCAAACAGGTCTACCGGCGTCAGATGGCTCCAGATGCCGAACCAGCGACCCTGACAACCGTGTTGCGCCTGCCCGTGCAGTTGATGAGGCCGCCCGACCTCCACGCGCGCGCGTCCGAGTTGGCGCAGCGTCTGAATCGCCCGGCCGCCTACGATGCCCACTACCTGGCGCTGGCTGAGATGTACGAGTGCCCGTTCTGGACCGCCCTCATCATCCTGCACACCAACGACATCCACGGCCGGGTCGAGGGGCTGGCGCGCATCGCCACGCTGGTCGAGCAGACCCGCGCTGAGAATCCGGGCGTGCCTGTGCTCTACTTCGACGCGGGGGACATCGAGGAACCGTCCCGCCGGCTGAGCAATCTCACCAAAGGCACGGCCATGCACCGGCTGCTCAACCTGGCCGGCTGCGACGCGGCGGTGGCCGGCAACGGCGCGTGGCTGCGCTACGGCCCCCAGGTGCTCGGGGATCATGGCCGGGCAGCCCGTTATCCCCTGCTGCTGGCCAACCTGCGGATGTCCGATGGCGTTCTGCCGCCGGGCGTGCAGCCGACCACCACCCTCGAAATCGCGTCTGACCCCGAACAGCGTGCCGGCCCCTGGCGTCTCGGCCTGATCGGGATGACCGCCGACATGCCGGAATACAGTGCGTTCTTCGATCTGAGCGCCGTGCCCGCGGCCTCGCTGGTCCGGGAGCTGGCCGCCGCGTTGCGCCAGGACGGCGCGGACGCGGTGATCGTGCTCTCACACATGAGCCTGAAAACCGACCGCGAGCTGGCGGCTGAGCTCCAGAACGACGTTGTGGCCATCATCGGCGCGCATAGCCACGACCTGTTGCCGGAGGGTGAGCGAGTGGGCCGGGTGCTGATCGCCCAGGCCGGGCAGTATGCGGAACACCTGGGCCGGCTGGATCTGGCCTGGGACGGCGAGCGGTTGGAGGTGGTCCGGGCGACGATGATCCCGGTGACACAGGCCACACCCCGGTCGCCGCGCGTCCTGGCCGAGGTCGACGTGATCGAAGCCGAGGCCGCGCGTTTCCTGGACGAGATCATCGGCGAGCTGGCGGAGCCGCTGGACTTTGCGCTGGACCGCGAATGCGGGGCCGCCAACCTGATGGCGGATATGTTGCGGGAGCGGATGGGCGGCGAGATCGCGGTCGTGGCGGCCGGCCAGGCGTTCACCGGGCCGCTGCCGGCCGGACCGCTGCGCCGGGGGACGTTGTGGGACGTCTGTAGCTCCACGGCCAACCCGGCGATCGCCACGCTGCCGGGCGCGCAGTTGAGCGCGCTGCTGGCGAAGGGCCTGGATCCGGCCTTCGCGGCCGAACGGCCGCACACGCTGCGCGGCCAGGAACGGGGCCTGCTTCATCTCAGCGGCGGGACGATGCGGGATGGCGTATTGCACGTCGACGGCGCGCCGGTCGACCCGGCGCGCGGCTATCGCGTCGCGGGCAGCGACTGGGAATTCGAGCATTACGGCGGCTACGCTGATCCAGACTGGGGCCTACAGATCGAGTATGAGGTGCCCACCATTGACAAGGTGACAAGGTGACAAGGTGAAAAAACCGTAACTACTCAGCCGCCGTGTCATTGCGGTTCTGGCTTCTAATGCACTCGTTTGATTTCCGACCAGTATACTTCGCCCGCGATCCAAAAGGTGAGCCGGTCGAGGCGATCCCCGCAGGTTTTAGAATCGGCGAAGGCGTCAACGGCGTCGTGTTCGAAGTGGCGGTTGTGGAGAGGAAGAAATGAGCACAGTCCCGATGGAAATCCTGTTCCGATGGGCCTCCCAGCCGGAGGGGCAGTTTTTCGAGCGCAAGTCGGCCTTCGATCGCAGCCGCGGAACATGGCGGCATCGTAGAGCCGCTGACATCGCTCGCGACGTGGCCGCGACCCTCTCTGCGATGGCAAACGCCGATGGCGGCGAGTTGGTGATCGGCATCGAGGACAGCAGGATCTCTTTTTCACCGAGCGTCTGGAATACCCCACCTTCGCCTGGCAAGAGGCCATCGTCAATGCTATCGCTCACCGAGATTACAGCATTCAGGGGCTTGGCATCGAAGTATCCATGTTTGACGATCGGCTGGAAATCCACAGCCCCGGTCTGCCGCCTACACCAGTCACCATTGAGGACCTCAATCTCAGAAGGGGCGTCCATCTCTCGCGCAATCCGCTGATCGTGCGTGTCCTGGTAGCCCTGGGATACATGCGCGAATTGGGAGAAGGTATCCTCCGGATGTTCGACGTGATGGAGCGCGAAGGTTTCTATCCGCCCCGGTTCGATCTCGTCAGCACGTTCGTTGTGCAAGTGACCCTGTTGAACCAACCCGTTTATGACCCGCAGACGCTAATATGGCTACAGCGGTTTGAGAACAGGAACCTGACGGGAGACCAGAAGCGTATCTTGGCCTACGCGAAAGCACATGGGGGGCATTTCACCAGCAGAGAGTTCCAGAAGCTTGTCGGTCCGGACATCTACGGGGCTTCTAGCGCCATTAAGGATCTGATCAGCAAACAGGTAGCGCGTCTAACCCGGAAGGGCGGCCGAGTGTATGAGATTATCGAGCCTCCGCTTGAAGAGCGGGCCATGCCAGGCGATCTTGCGCCGTTGTTACCCTTGCTGCAGCAGCAGGGATTCATTGTGAATCGGGATGTCTCGGTAGTGCTGCGGGTTTCCACTAAGACTGCAACGCGCATTCTGCAGCGTCTGACAGAAGAAGGCTGGCTCGATAGACAGGGCAAACGTCGCTGGGCACGCTATATCTTGCACAGTCCACCTCTATAACTCACTCTCATAAAGGACATTGGTATTGGGAGACTGTCCTTTAGAGCGTGAGGATGTCCTTTATCCAGACAAGGAACTGAGTGAAAGGGAATGTGCCGTAGCACAGGAGCAAACCGATGTCCATAACCTACACCAACCGCAAAGGCGTCACCCTCATCCTTTGCCGTAGCGTCACCAAGACCGGCAAGCCGCGCTACTATTTCGCGCGCGCGCAGAAGGGCGAACCGGTCGAGGCGATCCCCGAAGGTTTTAGAATCGGCGAAAGCGTCAACGGCCTCGTCTTCCTGGAAAAGGACCGCCCGATGCTGATCCGCCCGGAAGAGGTGGCTGCCGTGGAGGCCGCGGTGGTGCGCCATCGCAAACCTGGCAACTACCGCGTCCGCGTCAAACATGACCGGATCGAGGTCTACGAGCGGGTCGGGCCGGATGCGGATGACCTGATCTCGGCACTGGGGGAGGTCGGGCCGCTCATGGCCGGCCTGGATCAGCGCATCCGGGATGAAATCGAGCAGCATGGACAGTTCACGCCGGTGTTGCGCTTCATCCTGAGCGACGAAGAACGGCGCACTTACCGCGCCGAACGCTGGTGCTACCTGGGCAGCATCGACGACTGGATCGACATCGGGTCGCCGGGGCCGGTAGACCGCCTGGCCCGCCAGATGGTCCCCAAGCTGGGCGCCGCCGCGTTTTTCGAGTTGATGTAGGGTGGCGAACCAGCCGTCGGGAGGCTCACCGCCTGCTGGAAGAAGCCAGGCGGCGGGTGAAGGAGATGGTGCGTGTCAAGCCTGGATGTGTGTTATAATCCGGGCAGTTGTGTCGAGAAGAGGGTGGATCAAGTGCTGGAAAACGTGATGACGCGGTCGATCGTCGAAGGGCAATCCAAGATCAGGGAGATGACGTAATGAAGTTCTATGATTTCGAGATTATCATCGAGAAAGAACCGGAAGACGAGGGCTATTTTGCCTATAGCCCAAGCCTGCCGGGATGTTTCAGCAACGGCTCAACCATCGAAGAGACCAGTCGCAACATACGCCTCGCGATTCAGCAGCACATCGCAGTCCTGCAAGAGCATAATCAACCAGTGCCGCAACATCGACGCCTGGTGCACGTGGAGACCCTATCGGTCGGAGTGCCAGCATGACGCGCATGCCTCAGGTGACGGCTCGTGACTTGGTGCAATTCCTGAAAGCTCAAGGTTTTGTCGAAGATCGCCAATCAGGGAGCCATCTAACGCTCTGGCATGAAGGGCGCCAAATATCGATTACAGTTCCCGTGCATACGGGCAGTTAGATTCGTTATATCTCCTCTCTCTATTCCTCGCCCTCGCCGCGGGCGCGTGCATCTTCCTGTTCCTGCTGAATCGCTATCTGATCCAGATGCGGGATGGCCGGCGCAAGCTGTGGATCATCGTGGGGAGCATGGCCGCCGTCGGGCTGGGGTCGGCGGCCTTCGGGTACGTGACGGCCGGGACGCGGTGGGTGTGGGGGCCGGTCGCCGCGTTGGCGGTTGTGGCGCTGGGGGAAGTCCGGCGGCTGGTCATCCGCAAGCGGCACAGAGGCGCGCCGCCGGTGGTCACCGAAAATGCCAGGGGCTGGCTGCGCGCGCCGGTCACGACCACCGATCTGGTCGTTGCACGCTACGAGCTGGTCTGCCCCGATTGGCCCGGCCCCGACTTCCGGATCGCCCACGTGAGCGATTTTCACGTCAACAGCCATCTGCCGCCGGATTACTACCGCGCGGTCATGGCGCGGGTCGCCGCGAGCCACCCGGACTTCATCTTCCACACCGGCGACTTCGTGACAAAGGCCGAGTACGCGCCCCTGCTCCCCGACATCCTGTCCGCGGCCAAAGGGCGGCTCGGGACGTTCGCGATCCTGGGGAACCACGACTACTGGGCCGGCGCGGCGCAAGTTGCTGCGGCCGTGCGCGCATCGGCGATCACCCTGCTCGATGAACACCCGCTGCGAGTTGCCGTTGGGCCCGGCGCCGCGCTGCGCATCTTCGGCTACGAGTACCCGTGGCGCGGTCGGCGTTGGCAACCGCCGCACCTCGCAGCCGGCGAAATCGGGCTGGTCCTCACGCACACCCCCGACAACATCTACGCCCTGCGCGACTCAGGGATGGCGGCTGTCTTCGCCGGGCATTACCACGCTGGGCAGATCAAATTGCCACTGCTGGGCCCGGTGATCGTGCCGTCGAGCTACGGTCGGCGGTTCGATCACGGTCATTTCGTCTTCGGCGCCCCCGGCCAGCACACCCATCTGTTCGTCACCGCGGGCGTCGGCGCGGCGATGCCGCGGTTCCGTATCCTCTGCCAGCCGGATATCTTCGTCGTCGATGTCAGGGGCCGGGAAATTCAGAAACCAGGTTTCTCAGAGAAACCTGGTTGGGGTGCGCTTGCTCGTCGACATCATTCCAGCCCTTCCGAACCGGGACACCCACCGAAGCCTTCGGGGTTCACCGAATGTTCCTGCGCGGCGGCGGCGATCACCGAAAAGATGAAATCGGCCTTGCTCGCGGTGTAGGTCGCCCGATCTTCCCCGAACTGGTCGGCCAACCGGCGTTTCAACCGCTCATATTCCTGGGCCGTCTCGGGATGGGTGCGCAGGTAATCGCGGAACAAGAGATGGCGACAATGTTCCCAACTGCCGTGCTCCACGATGTGGAGATGGTGACTATGCGCCGCGCCTTTCCGGAAGAACAGCCGGACCGCGTCGTTTTCGTGGGAGCCGTGCTGGTAGCCGATCGGCGCCAGGCGACAGTCGTATTCCTCCACGGGCGCGAAATGCGCGACGGCCACCAAAATATCGATAGTGGGCTTGGCGCTCAGGCCCGGGACCGCCGTGCTACCGACGTGGTGCATCTCGATGTGATTGTGCCCCAGCGTCTGGGCGATCAACGCGGCCTCGGCCTGGTAGGCCGCTGGCCAGCGCGGATCGTACTCAACGATCACCACATCGTCATTCGACTTCGTCTCAGGCATGTCTGACCTCGCGCAAAACCGTCCCGAAATAGCCTTTTTGTGACCCGGCAGCCCCCATCGAATACAGCCGCGCTCCGCTGCCGCGTCATCCATGGCGCCCGAACGCGGTCAGCAGTCACGATACAGCGTCCGACCGATCTCCCCAGACATCTTTCGGGGGTGACCAAATCGGATTTCGGGTCAGGTCTTCAGGGCGACTCGTTTGGCTTCAGCAAACTGGGCCTCCAACTCCGCGCGGCGTTCGGACGCGGCGCGCCGGCCCTCTTCGATCACCGTGTTCAAATGGTCGCGCAGCATCTCTTGCGTCTCGCAACCCGCCTGGGGCGCCATCAGCAACCCCGCGGCTGCGCCCACCAGCGCGCCCAACAACACCCCGCTCAGAAAATTGATTGCTTTGCGCATAAAACCTCCCCCTTAGACGTCGAAACCGGCCCTTACCTGGCTCGCATGATCCGGTAAGAGTATAGCACACTGGCCCAAAGGTCACAAAGTCAACCCAACCTGGACAAGGCCGCTGCGCGTACAAGCCAGAGCCAACCAGACAAATACCATCAGAACACCTTCGGCCATCCTTTCTACATTACCGCGCTCACCGAGCGCGTGCGCGAGCTGACCGCGACTGAGGCCGACGCGGTCACACCCGACCTGGTCAGCCAGGCATTCGTGCTGGAAGCCCTGGAAAGCCGCGGTCAAATCTACGGCTACTGCCGCTATCTGTACGACATCTCGCTCCAGCGAGCACGCGGCTACGGCGTGCTCAAGGCGTTGCTGCAGCTCCTGGCAACTGAAGATGGCCTGGCCTTGTCCGAGATCGCCCGTCGCTTGCGGCGCCAGGCATCAGCCACGCGCGACTACCTCCGGCGGCTGATGGAAGTGGATTTGCTGGTAGAGCGCGAGGGGCGTTACCTCTACGCCGATCCGGTGTTCCGCTACTGGGTGGCGCAGACCACCAAGGGGGTCGCGATCACGGGGTTCCCGCGCCAGGAAGAGCTCAAGGCGCTGGTAGCGGGCCTGGCCGAACGGTTTGCGCGAGCCTCGACCCAACTGGGGCGAGCCAAAGAAAGCGAGGTGCGGGAGCTGCTGCGCAAGCTGGCCGGCTCGACCGTGCCTGGCGCCTACCTGGGCCAGGCCGCCACGATCCAGGTCCCGGCCTTCACACGCATCGAGCCATACCGCTCGCCGGATGGCCAGACGGAGATCGATGCCCTGGCCGAGAACGGAGAGCGGTGGGCGGTCGAGGTCCAGTGGCGACAGAAGCGGGTCGGCCGCAATGAACTGGACCAGCTCCTGACGGCTGCGGCCAGCCTCCAGGCGCGTCCCTGGTGCGTCTCGCAGGCCGGCTTTACACCCGAGGCCTCGACCTTCGCCGCGGAGCGAGGCATCCTGATCAGCAACGCTGAGGATCTGGCTGCCCTGGCGAAGTCGATTGGATAGCCTTGGAATCTCCTTGCCACGGCGAGACCCCCTTCGATTTCACCCTTCGACCAGCTCAGGACATTGCTCAGGACATGCTTCGCTGGCTGCTTGCCGCAATGGACTTCACGGGACTAACCCGCTGCTCAGAAACTTCGAACAGGAGATGCTTCGCTGGACGTTCGTTGCAACGATCGTTGGCCGGTCGACCCGCTCAGCATGACGCGCGCCGGAGTTTCTCGCCTCAGATATGCCCCCGCGTGGCATCCAATTTCTCTCGCCCAACCCCGCCCTTTGCCCTACCGTGCGCCTGGTGCTACAATGGTTTCCAGCTATCAGCTATCAGCTATCAGCTATCAGCTATCAGCCATCAGTCGCCAGCACTTCGCCGATTTGCCATTCGCCCTTTGCCCTTTGCCCTTTGCCCTTTGCTATTTGCCATTTGCCATTTGCCCTTTGCCATTTGCCATTTGCCATTTGCCATTTGCCATTTGCCCTTTGCCATTCGCCCTTTGCCCTTTGCCCTTTGCCCTTTGCCCTTTGCCCTTTGCCCTTTGCCATTTGCCCTTTGCCATTTGCCATTCGCCCTTTGCCCTTTGCCCTTTGCCCTTTGCCATGTGCCATGTGCCATGTGCCATTTGCCATTTGCCATTTGCATTTGCCATTTGCCATTTGCCATTTGCCATTTGCCATTCGCCCTTTGCCCTTTGCCCTTTGTCATTCGCCATTCGCCAGGAGCAACATCCATGACCCAACCCAGCGAGCTCACCGCCGAGCAGTTGCGCCGTCGGTGTGATACAACACAATTCGACTTCAACTCCACTGCCGGGGCGCCCGACCTGACAGGGATCATCGGCCAGGAGCGCGCCGCGCGGGCCATCGAGTTCGGGATCGAGATCCCCTATCCCGGCTACAACGTTTACGCGATGGGGCCGGCCGGCGCTGGCAAGACCAGCTTCATTACTCATTTCCTGGAACGCAAGGCCGCGACCCGCGCTGTGCCGTCCGATTGGGGTTATGCCCACAACCTGGTGGACGGGGATCAGCCGCGCGCGCTACGGCTGCCGCCAGGCGGAGGGTGCCGGCTGCGCGACCAGGTGGACGGATTGCTGGCTCAGGTGGCCGACGCGTTAGCGAAAGCCTTCGCCAGCGACCAGTACGCCGAACATCGTCGCGCGCTGGGGCGGGAGCTGGATGGCCAGCGCACTGAGCGCTTCCGGGAGTTGGACGCGTTCGTGCGGGCGCAGGGTTTCTCGCTGGTGCGCACGCCCATGGGCCTGGTGGTCGCACCGGTGAAGGATGGCCAGCCGCTGACCCAGGAGCAGTTTCAGGCGTTGTCGGCTGCGGAACAGGAGGCATTTGGCGAGCGCGGGCAGGCTTTGCAGGAGTCGCTGGAACGCACCATGCGGCAGATTCAGGAGTTGGAAGCGGCGGCCCAGGCTCGTTTGAACAGTCTGGATCAGGAGATCGCCGCCGCCGCTATCCGGCCGTTTTTCGAGAAGCTGAGCGAGGGGTACGCCAACTGGCCGGACGTGATCGCTTACCTGACGGGCATGGAGGCGCACATCGCCGCGCGTACAGATGACTTCAAGACCAATCCGGGCGAGGCGGCTGAGGAAGGGGACGCGAATGCCGGCCGCGTGCCGCCCTGGCTCCGGCCGCAGGCTGGTTCCCCCTACGATCGCTACCGGCTGAACGTCATCGTTGATAACAAAGACCTGCAAGGCGCGCCGGTCGTGTTGGAAACCAACCCGACCTACATCAATCTCATCGGCCGGGTCGAACAGCGCGCTGAGTTCGGTACTCTGGTGACCGACTACCGCTTGATCAAGGCCGGCGCGCTCCACCGGGCCAACGGTGGCTATCTGGTGCTGGACGCGCGGGTGCTGCTGCGCCAGCCACTGGCCTGGGAAGCGCTCAAGCAGGCTTTGCGCCACGGCCGCATCCGCATCGAGGATCCCGGCCAGCGACTGGGTGTGCTCGCGACCACGACACTGACCCCCGAGCCGATCCCGCTGGACGTCAAGGTGGTGCTGATCGGTGATCCGAACACGTACTATCTGCTTTACGCCTACGACGAACAGTTCGAGAAGCTCTTCAAGGTGCGGGCCGATTTTGCCGTGGAGATGGAATGGACGCCGCAGAACGAAGCGAAGATCGTCCAGTTCATCCGCAGCCGCTGCGCGGAGGAGGGGCTGCCCCATTTCGACATCAGCGCGGTGGGCAAGGTGATCGAGTACAGTGGCCGGCTGGTGGAGGACCAGCGTAAGCTGACCACCCGCTTCGCCCACGTGAACGACATCGTGCGGGAAGCCGCCTTCTGGGCGCAACACGTCGGGCGGGACCTGGTGACCGCGGAGGACGTGGCCCGGGCCATCGACGAGCGGATCTACCGTTCCAACCAGTTCGAGGAGTGGGTGCGCGAGATGATCACCGATGGCACTATCATGGTGGACACGCAGGGCGCGGTGGTGGGCCAGGTCAACGGACTGGCAGTGCTCGAGCTGGGCGACTACGCGTTCGGCCGGCCAAGTCGCATCACCGCCCGAACCTTCCAGGGCCGCGCGGGCGTGATCAACATCGAGCGGGAGGTCAAGCTCAGCGGGCGCATTCACGACAAAGGCGTGCTGATCCTATCCGGTTTTTTGGGTGGGCGTTTTGCACAAGACAAGCCCCTCAGCCTGTCGGCCAGCATCGCGTTCGAGCAGTCCTACGAAGGGGTCGACGGCGACAGCGCGTCCTCCACCGAGCTGTACGCGCTGCTTTCCAGCTTGTCGGAGCTGTCGATCAAGCAGGCCATCGCCGTCACGGGCTCCGTGAACCAGCGCGGCGAAATTCAGGCGATCGGCGGCGCGACGACCAAAATCGAGGGTTTCTTCGACGTTTGCCGGGCGATGCCGGGCGGGCTCACCGGCGATCAGGGGATCATCCTGCCCGCGGCCAACGTGCCCCACTTGATGCTGCGGGAGGACGTGGTCGAGGCGGTGGCGCAGGGCGTGTTCCACATCTACCCGGTGCGCACCGTGGACGAGGGGATCGCGATCTTGACTGGCGTGCCGGCCGGCGAGCGCGACCCCGCCGGCGCCTACCCGCCCGACACGGTCAACGGCCGGGTGGACCGCCAATTGCGGGAGCTGGCCGAGAAACTACAGCGGTTCGGCCGGCCGGAGAAGAACGACGGGGGCGAAGAAAAGACCGAAGCCAGGCCACGAGAGGAGCCATCCCAAGCGCCGGAAGACACGCCGCCCGGCGAGCCCGATCTGCCCGGGGATCAACCGGCGCCGGCGGAGTCTCAGTAGTTATTTCATCTTGCCTTTCGCCCCAGCCCCAGCCGCTTGTAGAGGTCTGGCAACTTGGGACCAACGAAGAGCAGGTCTACCACCTGCTCTTCCTCCAGCACTTCCCAGACCAATCGGTGGTCACGTGGCAGCCAGAGACGGTAATAACCGGGGTGATCTTCGAGTTCCTTTGCTCGCGGAGAACGCGGCTGTTCGGCCAGCTTTCTCACCTCTCGGCGGACTATGCCCCTCACGTCACCTGGCAGAGCTTCAAGTTGCCGCATGAACTCCCGATCGTAGCGCAGACGATAGGCCATCAGTCCGTGCTCACCAGGTTGGCTGTAACTGCATCCCACTCCTCTGCCGTAACGGTTACAACTTCCTCGGGATGCTCGCGGCGGCGTGCGCGGGTAGCCTCAACCTGTTGCCACAGAAACGCGTTCTCAGCGTGCCTGGTTTTCACAAGCAGTACGAAGTCAAGCATCTCGGCCGCGATCGGCTCGGGCAATGTAGCAACTTCATTCTTCAGTAATTCACGTGCCATCCCTGTAGCCATGGTACAACTACTCCCTTCAGTTCCCCAGGATCCCTTGACCAGCGCGCGGGTGTCAAAAACAGTATCTGCCCCGAAAATACACAGCGAATGGGGAAAACAACGAATCCCTGGCTGTGGCCGCCGTTCGATAAACTCACGATGATGTCTGCGACCGAGCCACCGTTTTCATGCGCCGTGGCGCCGCGGGCGGCATGAGTAACTGCCCTGAAAATAGCCGTTCGCTGCTCGTTTTCATACCTGGTGGTGAACGAAATTCATGGCGACTTCTCAATAATCCGGGGGCAGCTCGGGCCGGTCCGACCGTGCCCGTTCGTGGCTCGGGATTATATACTCGTCACGGTCACAAAGTGAGGTTGTCCGATGCGCAGCATCGGCATCACCTTGTCACATCCCCGCGTCCGCGGGAACCGCACGGCGTTGGCGTGGCCGGTCACCTTGTCACCTTGTCACCTTGTCACCCGGTCACCCGGTCACCCGGTCACCTTGTCAAGTATACTTTCCCGGCTACTCCTCGACCTCCAACAGCAGGTCGATCAGATGATCGCAGTGCTCCTCGACCTGCTTGTAGTCCTCTTCAGCCGTGGCGCGGCGGATGTCGGCGATGGTGCCGGCGATTTCAGCCGCCAGCAGGCCGTCCAAGTCCGGGCGGTCCAGGGCCATTTGAGCGCGGTCCAGCAGCGCCGTCACTCCGGGATCCATGATCTCGAGGTCCGCGGTTCCTCCCCCCTCATAGGCCGCGGTCAGCCTGGCCTGGCTCTGTGCGATTTCATCCGGACTCAGACGCTGACGGTTGGCCTTGAGCTGCTCGCTCACCCGCTTGCCGCTCTTGCGCTCCGTCACAGCCACGTCCAGGATGGCGTTGACGTCGAGCTGGAAATTGACGGTCACATCGCTGCGGCCGTCCGGCCGGTTGGGCTTGAGGTCCTCCACCATGAAATCGCCCAACAGAATGTTCTGCGAGGCAATCGGGCTCTCACCCTGGTAGACTTTGATATGGATGGCCTCCTGTCCGGGGTACAGGGTCGAGAACACATGGCTTTTTTGCACAGGAATGGTGGTGTTGCGCCGGATCAGGGGGGCAAAGCGGTCACTTTGTATGCGGCCAGTAAAGCCGAAATGGGCGACCTCGATGCCCAACGACAGCGGTGTCACATCCACCAGGATGGTATCGATCTGCTCGCCGGCGATGATCCCGGCCTGCACCGCCGCCCCCAGGGCTACCGCCGCGTCAGGGTCGATCTCGATATGCGGTTCCTGCTCCATGCGCGTGGAGACCATGTCCCACACAGCCGGGATGCGAGTCGAGCCGCCGACCAGCAGTACCCGGTCGATATTGGTCGGCTCCAGGTTGGCGTCAGCCAGGGCTTTGTCAACGCTCGTGATGGTCCGGATGAGCAGATCGTCGATCAACTCGACGAACTCGTCCCGCGCCACCTCGCGGTGGATGTGCAGCGGCCGACCCTTCTTATCTTTGGCGATGTACTCCAGGCTGATCATCGCGTAGGGCGCCGACGAGAGCTCGATCTTCGCTTCCTCGGCCGCGCGCAGCAGGCGCGCCCAGGCCTGATGATTCGCCCGCAGATCGATGTCGTGTTCCTTGACAAAGTCATTTGCCACCTGCTCGGCCAACCGCTCGTCGAAATCATCGCCACCCAGGTAGTTGTCGCCAGCGGTCGCCAGCACGTCCACCACGCCATTGGACAACTCTATGACGGAAACATCAAAAGTGCCGCCTCCCAGATCATAGACCAACATGCGCAGGTCCTGATTGCTTTTCAGGCCATAGCCGTAGGCCAGCGCAGACGCTGTCGGCTCATTGATGATGCGCTCGACGGCCAGGCCAGCGATCTCACCGGCCTCCAAAGTCGCCTGGCGCTGCACTTCGTTGAAATAGGCCGGCACCGTGATCACCGCCCGCCGCACCGGATGGCCTAACTCCGCCTCGACGCCCTCTTTGATTTCCTTCAGGATAAAGGCCGAGATCTCCTGCGGGGTGTACGTTTTTCCCGCCATGGTCACCGTCTCGCCTTTACCCATCTGGCGTTTGATCGAGCGGATGGTGCGCTCGGGTGCGACCACCCACTGATTGCGCGCTGGCGCCCCCACCAGCACCTCACCCGAAGGCGAGATGCCCACCACAGAGGCCAGCAGGTGTTGCCCTTTGACAGGCACGAGTGTCGGCACGCCATCCTGGATGATGGCCGGCGCCGAATAAGTCGTCCCCAAATCAATCCCCAAAATCCGTTCTTTCAGGCTCATAACTCGTCCTTCTCCTCCCAAATGATGCCATCTTGTTCAGAGGCAATGACTTCGCCCGGCGGCGTTGATATCTCGTCGGGTTGCTTCACACACAACGTGCCCCAGCCCGGCTCCGTCTGCGATACGTCTGGCGCACTTTCCTGGACGTCCGGCGCACTTTCCTGGACGTCTGGCGCACTTTCCTGGACGTCTGGCGCACTTTCCTGGACGTCCGGTGCACTTTCCTGTACGTCCGGTGCTTTTTCCTGTACGTCCGGTGCTTTTTCCGGTTGTGACGCCCGGCTGACCACCACTTCGGCATAGCGCAGCACGCGCGCACGCTGACGATACCCCTTGCGCAGCACCGTCACGACCACGCCCGGCTGCACAGCGGCCCCCACCTGAGCTTCCACGGCCACATGCAGGCGCGGGTCAAAGGGCTGGCCT
Organism: Chloroflexi bacterium HGW-Chloroflexi-1; assembly: GCA_002842085.1. Lineage (GTDB taxonomy): Bacteria > Chloroflexota > Anaerolineae > CG2-30-64-16 > CG2-30-64-16 > CG2-30-64-16. The sequence continues at coordinate 18,252 of PHCA01000004.1, read as the reverse complement.
TGGGCGAGGATAGGTTGTATGCTCTCCAGCGCCAACAAGCTCAGGAAACGCTCACGCACGAGTTCCAGGCCCCGCAGCCAGCCCTCCAGCATGTCGGGGGTCTCGTCGGCGACGTCACTTTGCGCCTCCGGTGGCGCTGCCCGAGGCGCCTTGGGCGCGCTGGAGGGGCGGCCGACCAATGCCCACCACCACCACTTTTGCCACCAACTCTTTGGCCGGGGCGGCGTGGGGGGCTGTGCCCGCGCCGCTTGGGCGGCCTGAGCCGCCTGTGCCCGACGCCTTGCCAGCAGCGCACCGCCGCTGTCCAGCGCCAGCTCCATGCCATCCAACACCGGCAGCAGATCGGCCGCCAGCTCGCCGCGCGCTTCGGCACGCAACTCTTTCAAAAGCGCCTGTTTTTGCAGCGTACGCGCTTCTTGCACTTGCTCGCGCCGGGTGGCGATGTCCTGGAGGGTGGTCAGTGCGCTGGCAATCTGCTGGTCTTTGGCCTCGGCCAGGGTATTGGACTTGAACTGGGTGCGGCTCAACTTCACTACGGCCTGGACTATCTCGGCCAGACGCTCCTGGTTGGCTTCCAGGCGGTCCAGCAGCTCAGCCAGGCGTTCATCGGTGGGCCGCGTCGTGGCCGGATCCGTCAGATGGCGGGTCAGGATGGCGACCTGGGCGCCGCTATCTTGGGTTTCCTCCAGTAACTGATCGAGTCGGTCGCTCATGCGGTCGGCCTGGGCGACCAGGCGCAATAAATGGCCCTGCCCGGTCAAACCATCATCTTGGGAGTTCAGGCTCATGAAAATCCTCGTGAAGTGAAAGTTGGGCCAGGGCCAACTCGAAAGCCAAATTGACGATATCCTCGGCGTGCAGATCCAGATCGAATTTCAAGCGCCGCCGCCTGGGCAGCGGGGGTGGTGGCTGGAGCAGGAAGAGATCGGCCTGCGCCCGGGTCTCGGGGGCGCGCAACTGCTCGTAGGCCGCCCGGATTTCCTGAAACTTCGCCGGCTCGTTCTCCGGCGAATACTCTCGCACCAGGCGGAAATAGGCGCGCTTGATCTCCGCCTCGCTGGCCTGGCGATCGATCCCCAACACGGTGTAAGGGTCCGCTGGTTTAGTGGGTGTTTTGGCCGGCATGCAGGCCTCCTGCGCGGATCAAGACTTTCCTATCGGCCTCCAGCATTCTCAGTTCCATTCGTGCTCCCATGTTTCTGACATCCCACTCAATAGCTTGAGAAAGTCAACCGAAGGCCCGCTCTTGAAGAATGCCTCGATCTCGCCGGCCATTTTGAGCACGCCGGCATCTTTCGTTGCCCGGGCTGCCCGCTGGGCCTGCCGGATCCGCTTGAGCGCGCCCTGACGGTCACGCTGTTCGTGGTAGAGGCGATACGCCTCGATATACTGGATGGCGCCACTGGCTGGCGTTTCGTCGCGGACGCGCTGCTCGTACAGCTTCATCAGCTCTTGGGCGCCTTCTTCGTGGGCCAGCTCGTAGGCCTGGAGCAACACGCTGGCCTTGGTCTCTTCGACCCACGGTTGCCCGACCAATGCCAGGGCTTCCGTGAAGAAGAAATCGGCCCATTCCTCGCCCAACTTGCAATTCAAGGCCATCTTGCCCTGGTTTAACCAAAAGCCGGGCAACAGGCGCGGCAACTGACGAACCCGTGGCAATAGCGTCTCGACGACATCCCCTGCTTTGACATGGAGCAGTTCGTGCAGGACCGAGCCGACGATCGCGACATTGTCGGAAGCTACCTCATACGCTTGCAACAGATATTCGCGGGCCGGTTTGTTTTTGCCTGCTCTCCAATAGGTGATACCGAGCTCCAGGAGCAGCTTTGGATGTTGCGGCAACTCCTGCAACCCCTCCTCGAGCAGCTTGATCCCCTCTTTTTCGGAGTGACGGCCAAAGAACAAGAACTGCGAGCGCGGCGTATCGACGCGGGCCCGCGCGAGGTATGCCTCGGCCAACTCTTCTCTGGCTTCGTTGTTCTGTGGATTGATCGCCAACACGCGCCGCCAGATCGGCATGGCGTCTTTGTCCCACCGCATCTTGTACAGGGCGCCCAGGCGAGCCAGCGCTTCCTCGTGCTGCGGCTCCAGCTCAAGGATGCGCTCCAATTCGTTCGCTGCCGCCTCGTCATGTTGCTCCGCCATCATTTCGTCGACCAGCTTCAGGCGCTGTGCGGCATCATCCTGGGCGTGCTTGGCGGCGGCCTTCAGGCTGTTGAGGACCTGATCATCCGCGTCGACGTGTCGATAGCATTCGGCCACGTGATCCCAGATGGCCGCGACTTGCGGATCGTCGAGATAATCGGGATGGTCCGTTTTACGGGGTCGGCGGCGCACCATGTCGCGCCACGCCTCGGCCGCCTGGACCCAGTGACCCAACGCCTCCTCGGCCAGGGCCAGGTTCTGCGCCAGGTAGTGGCTGCTGATCTGCTCGTTGGCCTTGCGCCAGTGTTGGACCGCTACAGGCCATTTGCCGGCCTGCGCCGCCTCATAGCCCAGGTGGTAGTAGGCCAGGCCGACCGTCTCGGCCAGGATCCGGTCTTCGCTGCTGGATGGAAAGCGGTTTGCCGTATTGGCCACATCCTGCCACTGCCCGACCTGGGCAGGTTCGAGGATCTGCTCGCGCAGCATGGCCTTCAGGTTTTGCTCCAACCAGGGGGTTGCCAATCCCGCGCCCCCGGCGCTGACCCAGGCGGCATGCGCGGTGGCGCGGTCGTCGGCGCGCATGGCCGCCAGGCCACGATAATAGTGGAGGATGCGGCTGATCGGCTTGCGGCCGTTCTTCTCGGCGGCCTCTTTCAGCAGCGCTACCGGCGCGGCCGCGGCATCAGCGCGCATCTGCAGCAGCGCCTGCCACATCTCGGCGCCCTTGCTCAGCAATGGTTCCTGCAGCGCGGTCGGCTCAGGCAAGGGTCCGTCTCGCAAGAGCGCCTGCACCACGCGCAATGTGTTGGCTTCGGCCGGGGCCAGTCCGGAGGCTTCCCACGTCTGCCCGGTAGCCAGGCGGGCCAACTGGCGCAAATAGGCCAGGCCAGGTCGCGCCGGCTCGCGGACGGCGGTGGCATCCAGCTCAGACAAGGCCTCGGGCAGGCGGCCCAGACGCCCCAGGACCAGGCCCCGATGGAAGTGTAGCCGGGCGGCATCCGGCGTATACTTGAGCGCGCTGTCCAGATGTTGTAATTGCTTATTCGGCTTGTCGCTGCGCACGGCCGCACGGAAGTGCACCTCAGCCAGCACCCGCTGGGCGGCATCCAAGAACTGCGGAGAGCCAGCCGTCGCCAGCCCTTGCGAGGCCAGGCGCAATGCCTGATCGGTATTCCCGCGGCGCAACTGACGCACAGCCTCCTGCAGCGGACCCGCCGCACCCTGTGACGTCTGAGCCCGAACTGGCTTTACCGGCAGTCTCGCCTTGCGCTTGTTTTTCTTCGCCACCGTTCTAATGCCTCCAATGCTCGTCAAAAACAGATTCTAGCATTGAACAACTCGTATGACAAATTCCGCCACGCAGTCGAAGAATGCGGCGCCTGTTCCGCAAGCCACCCTGCGGCTTCGCTTCGTTCAGGGCGCCTGCCCCGCTCGAGGCTGACATCCTTGACACGCCGGATAGCTACCTATCTTTCTCGATGACCTGCGGGCGCGGTTGTGACGAAGGACAAGAACTGCAAGACCGTCCCGACCGTCACCGTCTGCGTCTCTGATCACGGCCCGACGTTGCCGGCCAGTAATCTTTTGATAGTCCTCCTCAGAACGCATCCGTGCAGCAAGTCGCAGCCGGTGGACCTCCTCGGTGTTCTCAGCGATCTCGCGGTCGATCTCACTGCGATGATCGTAGTAGTAGCTCAGGGCGTCATACACACAAGCGGGCAGCAGAGCCGGATGGACTTCCTCGGTGAACTTTTCTGGCGCCAGACCCAGTCGAACATAGTCCACGACTACGTTCACCGGAGTGCCAGCGCCCTTGACCACTGCCCGATCACCCTACCGGGAAGTTTGGATTTCAATGTAGGGATGTATCGGTTGCAGCTCACGGTGAAGCACTTCGTCGGCCAGTGCGTCGGGCGCACGGTTGATCTGTCGGGCACGCCAGGCCAACAAATCATAGGTGTGTGCAGACAGTTGAATTGTCGTCATCGGTTCACCCCCTCCAGGTTTGCCCTCAGACTTACTTCCACGCGCTGATTATAGCACTCCCACCAGGATGAGACAAGCGGCAAAAACTGAAATGCGCTGCCTACGGTCACTTGCTGCGGCTCGGACCACAGGCCGACGTTGCCGGCCAGGTCGCGTGCCCGCGCCCGCAGGCGCAATGCGCCGAAGGCCAGCGGCGGGAAATGGGTGTCGGTGAAAGCGGTGGCCTGGAGCCACTCCTTCCACGGTCCCAGATCCAAACTGAACTGGACGTCGAACGCTGCGATGTCACTCCCATCCTGGCCGGTCCAACTGACCGGGATCGGCGCGGCGGGCGGATAGCGCGCGGGCGCGGTCAAGACGGTGGTCGGCGGCGTCGTGTCGAAGCGCCACGTCTCCTGGCCGATGGCCGAACACAGCCCCGCGTGGTCGAGCGCGTAGTAGCGCACCAGGACCTCCCCCTCGCCGAAGAGGCTTACCGGCGCCGCGTACGGCTGCCAGGTCTCGGCCTGGGTGGAGACGGGCCCGCTGACTACCGGCGCTGGCGAACCGGCCGATGCGCGCTGGCCGGGACCGGTCTGCGCGTACCAGATTCCCGCCACCCCGGCCGTCGCGTCTTCGGCCCACAGGGTCAGCGTGGCCGGCGTGGTGATCCAGCCGGTGGCGCTCGGCGTGGCGCTCAGGTCAGCGTAGACCGCCGGCGGCGTCAGGTCCACGCGCACCGGCCAGGCCGGACTGGTCGAGCGCCAGCCCAGGTGGTCGGCGGCGCGTAACTGGACGCGATTGTTGCCGCCCCCTTCGGCGCCCGGCCAGGCGAGGGTGAACTCGGCCGTCAAGTCCGGCAAGGCCGTGGCGCTGATCGGCTGCCAGGGGCTCCAGCTCACCCCGGCGTCGGCCGACCAGCGCGCCTCCGCGCTCTCCAGCGCGATGCCGCTCAGGTCGTCGGCCGCGCGGGCGACGATCAACGGGTGGGTGGTCGTGGTGACCCAGCCGGAGGGCGCGAGCAGCCGCCAGTTGCCCGGCGGCGTGACGTCGAGCAGCTCGGTTGTCCCGACCAGGTCGGTCGACGGGTTGCCGGCTCCGTCGATGAGTTTGGCCACCACGGTCTGCGGCCCGGCGCGGCGTTCCAGCGTATAAACCAGGTCGGTTTGGAACGGCTGCGGCTCCGCGAGGACGCGCACCCGGTCCAGCGCGATCTCTGCGTCCCCGCTGGTGATCAACCAAACACCGATCTGCCCGCTGGCCGCCGGCGTGAGCCAGAAGTCGATGGGGAATTCCTGGTAAACGCCCGCTTGTCGGAAGTCGCCGGGCCACAAATCGGCAAAACCGAGCAACACGCCTCCGGCAGGGTCATATAGCTCGGCGCGGACGCTGGCCACGGGAGATGCTGCGCTGCGGGTTGTGGGTTGCGTGATCCGTAACCTGGCATAAGCCTGGTAGATGTGATTCACCACCAGTGGCTCGGGGAGGATGGCCCTCCAGCGACTCGCGATCCCCGCCGGCAGCACCAGCGCGTTGCCGCTCAGCGCGTCCGGGTCGGGGACGAGGGCACCCTGGCCGGCCTGACGCTGAAAATCCGCGGCGCGCGCTTGCCAGTCACCGCCGACCGCCGCGGCCATCAACTCGCTGCCCCCAAGATCGGTCCCCGCGATGCGCAACGGAACTGTGAGGGAGGTTGTGTTGGCCGGCAAGGTGAGATTGCCCTCCGGCGGGATGCGGTCTGCGCCGGCCAGGACGAGCGTGTGGGTCAAGACGCCGGTGCTGGCGGTCAATGTCACGGGCCGCGCCAGCGCGTCCTCGAACGGCCACACTGCCCCCCAGCCGTCGGTCGAGTCCGCATCGACGGCGGTCCAGCCCGGCGCGCGGAACGTCACGGTGACCGTTTCCGGCGGTGCGAACGCCGCGTGAGCCGTGATGCGGGCGGTCGCGGCGGTGAGCCAGGCGCCAGGCCAGGGGGTGAGCAGGGCCAGGTTGGGGGTGACGCCGCTCGGGTCCACCACCTGCGCGCCGGTGTAGTAATGCGCCAGGATCTGGGTGGCGTTCCAGCCGTGGAGGGCGGACCAGCGATACGCGCCCCATTGCGATAGGCCATGCCCGTGGCCGTGCCGCGGCTGGCCCAAAGACACCGGGTCGAGCACGGCTTGCAGGTAGGGCCGGCCGCCGTCGACCGTGGGGTGACCGTTTTCCGCGCTGTATTGCGCCAGGATGAGCGCGCCCTCGTAGGCCAGGTACTGACCGGCGGTCGCGGCGGTCGCGGCATCGGTGCTCCCGTAGCGCTGGTCACACATCACCTGGTCCACGGCCCAGTCGGTGATGTCGTAGGTCGCGCCCGGCGCGGCCAGGGCGATCGACAGCCAGGCAAAGGTGCGGATCGCGATCGCCTGCGCCTGGAGTGTGGCCGCCGGCCAGGTCGTGTAAACCTCGGCCGGCAACACGCGGGCGACGTATTCCTCGAAAGATAGCACCGTCACGGCCCAAGCGGGCAGGTCGCGGCAACTGTTGTCGGGGTGGTGGGCGACGCGGATGGTGGCGGGGGGTTGGAAGCTGGATACTGGGTATTGGGTATCAGGTATTGGGTATTGGGTATTGGGCTCGGGCAGTGAAAGGGATGGGTTGTCGAACCAGGCTGCGTCGGTTCCGTCGGGGGGAACCTGGGTGATGGCAGCGGACGTATTCAGATCCACCACCCATTGGCGGCCCAGCGCGGCGGTTTGTGTGCCGGTGGGCACGGCCAACACGGCCAGCGCGCGGCCGTCGGGGGACCAATGCGGCCGGCTGAAGTGTTCGCTTTCGCCGCGCAGGATGAGGCGGGGTGGGTCAGCTCCGGCCGCCAGCCATAGCTCGGGCGCCGGGCCGGGCGTCAACCACGCGACGGCTTCCCCGGTCGGGCTGGCAAAGGCGTGAGCGCCGGTGTGTGGGAAGGGGTTGGCCGGCTGGCTCCGCGTCTCCGGGGTCGAGGTCTGGCCGCGTGCCGGAGGCCATGCCGGGATGAGTATCCAGAGCAGGGCCAACGCGAGCACGATCAAGGGGCGTTTCATGGAGATCCGGCAGCGTGAAAACGGTGACTCATGTCAAGATCGCCAGGTCAGGCGCCAGGCACTTTTGGAAGTGCCTGGCGCCTGATGTGAGTCTATTCTCAGGGCAGATAGCCATACCGGGTGCGACGCCACGATGAATGAAAACATCCCTCATCGCGCGGGCCGGTCTCCTGACCGTGCCCGCCGTGGCAGGGGACGAGGTGGCTCGGTCGCAGACCGGCCACAGCAAGAGAGAATGAAAACATCCCTCACCGCGCGGGCCGGTCTCCTGACCGTGCTCGCCGTGGGGGGACGAGGTGGCTCGGTCGCAGACCGGCCACAGCAAGAGATTCGTTGTTTTCCTCATTCGCTGTGTATTCTCAGGCCAGGATCTCCCGCAGCAGTGGCCGCAGTTCGCGCGGGACGACGAACACGGTGCGCTCATTGATGGCGCCCTGGAACAGCAGGCCGTGCGCGCACAACCGGCCTGCGGTGGTTTTTGATTGGGTCGCGTGATACTCCAGGTAGGGTGAATCGTCGCGATCGTCGCCGTGTGCGTCGATGAACTCCTGTCGGCCCATGATCCCGTCGTGACCCAGGATGTCGTCCAGCGCGGCGCGCTCGGTGTCGGTGAGCCCAGCGACGCGGTCGACCAGGTGGTCGGCGTCGCTCAGTAGACTCATCAAATAGTCGCGCAGTTGCGCCTTCTTGTAAGCCGAAACACCGCTCAGCCCATGCACCTGGCGGATGCCGGTCATGTCGCCCTTGGTCAGCAATCCAAAACAATCGGCCAGGGTCGGGTCGGCCGGGAGCGGCGCCTGTTGGCGACGCCGGCGATAGCTATCGACCCGTTCCTGCCAAATGGCGCTCCCCTTACTGAAAGTCTCCAACAAGGTGACCCGGCTGAGTAGCGGTGCGATGTCGGGGTCATCTTCGTTGATCTGTTTGGCGGCTTCCAGATGGCGGATCGCCACGTCGTACAGTTGTTCTTTGGTGGCGATCCGGGCCATGGCTTTCTGGTATACGGCAAAGCCGAGCGGATGCCATTGTTGAATGGCATGGAGCGGTTCCATCCACGCCTTGGCCGCCTCTACGCCCTCTTGCTGCAGTGCCTGGAGAGCCCGCGCGGTGCGGGGGAAGGGGTAGAGCGGGTCGATCTCCAGTGCCTTGTCCACGTATTCGTCGGCACGGGCCGTGTCACCGCGCTTCAAATAGATGGTGGCCAGGTTGTTATAGGCTTCCTTGGCGTTCGGCTCGATCCTGAGCATCGCCTCGTAAAGGCGCTCCGCTTCGGCGACGCGGCCTTCCCGCCCGGCCGTCAGGGCCTGTGCGTACAGATCCCACACTTCTGGTGAATAGTCCGGCACAAATTCGTCAGAGATCTCTTGCAGCATGGTCCTGACGGGCTGGTGCTTTCCTTCGATCCACATCTCGATCTGGGCGCCGCGTGGCAGGACGCCGGTTTGCTGCATGATCCGCAGCGCTGCCATGCGATCCTCTTGCTCGCCAAGTTGCCCGGAAACGAATTCATGCAGTGCCGCAACAGCCGCGGGCGTCCGGAGGCACGCCAGCAACTGCGCCATCGGGATCACCCCTTCGGGCGCCTCATAGAGCATCTTGCGGACGACGAGGGGTAACTGAGGGAATTGACGTACCAGCTCGGCCCAGGCACGGTCGTCATGTTTCTTGGTCTTTTTATCCAGGAGCGCCTGGTTGATGGCTTTTTCGATGGCATCCCGGTCGATCAGGTCGACGTAGTGGGTGTGGGAGAAGCGATCGGCGGTGCCCAGCCCTGTCTGGCCACTTTGCAGGGCTTCCAACGTGTCTTGCAGGATTTGTGACGCCACCCCGGCTTGCTGGGCGCGCTGGAGATGCGCCAGCGCCTCCTTTCGCCTGCCGGCGTTGGCCGCGACGATTCCCCAATGCACGTACAGATCCGCCGGCAGCTCGTCGAATTCCGCTTCGGCTTCCACCAGTATGCGTTCGATCTCAGCATCGCGATCGAGGAAGGCCAGCCCCTCGATCTGCTTGACAACGTTGGCGGGGTCGCTGGACAAAGGGAGGCGCGCCAGCCGGTTGCCGTACTCGTTGGCCCGAGCGGGATCACCCAGGATGGTGTGGCAACGCACCAGGTTGCTCAACGCGTGAACGTTGTCTGGGTCCCCGTCGCGCAGCACCGCCTCCGCCTCGGCGACCGCTTCGGCATACCGTCCGAGATAGTACAGGGCCATCGTCGCGTTGTTGCGTGGCGGCGGCCAGCCCGGTATCAGCTTCGATGCGGCTCGCGCATGTTGCAGCGCATCCTTCCAGCGATCCTGCGTCAACGCCCAGCGGCCTTCATCGAGTTGATAGCCGGCCTCCTCGGCGGTTTTCGTGTCTCGCACCCCGTACTCAGTCTGCAGCAGTTCGCTCCCACGCCGATAGTCCTCGTCGAGTTGGCGCATCTCCGGCAGGAGCGGGCCGCGCGGGGCCGTCCGGAGCCACACCCGGCGCGCTCGAGCCGCCAAAGTGAAGTAGCCCGCCGACATGTAGGTCATAGCTGTAAGCAGGTAGTAGTCAGCCTGCTTGGGGTCCAGGTCGATGGCCACGCGGGCGTGGCGGGCCGCATCCTGATAACGGCCCACCTCGCCGTAGACGGTCGCCAGCGCGGCCTGAAAGGCGGCGAACTGGCCCAGGCGGTTCACGTTGGCTTCCAACAGCCCTAGCGCTTCGTGGACCTGGTTTGCGTGGAGCAACGCCTTGGTTTGGTTCAGGACGCGGTTCAGGTGCGCCAGCGCACCTGAACCGCCTGGTGATTTTCGGGATGATTTGCGTTTTTTGCGCGACAGTTTCGCCATAACTTCAACCCCCTACGCTTCCCGGATCATCTTTCGCACCCGCAACCGGAACCCCTCGTGGCCTGTGATCACCACGCGTTCTCCGACTGCGATCGGCCCGGACTCCGATTCGGCGGTCCACAATTCGCCTGCGGCCAGCACCTTGCCGACCAGCTCCAATGCCTTGCGCACTTCGGCCGTCTGGCCGATCATCCCTTCCATGCCGGTGGTGGGCTGGCGGCGCTGGATGGCCAGGGCTTTGCTGATGGCGAAGGCGAAGAAGCCGCCTGTGGCCAGCGCCAGGGCGATGATGGTCACCCACGGGACCTCAAGTTCTGAGGTGTTGAAGAGTATGAACGTTCCTAAGATAAAACTCACGATGCCTCCAAAGGTCAGCACGCCATGGGTAGGCGCCTTGATGTCTACCACGAAGAGCACGAACGCCAGCCCGACGCAGCCCAGTCCGACCCAGTTGGCGTTGAGCGTGCCCAGCGCATAAAACGCCAGCAGCAGACAGATCACGCCGATGACGCCCGCAACGTAGCCGCCGGGATTGGACAGCTCGAACAGGATCGCGTTCAGCCCGATGGTCAGCAGGATGGCGGCCAGCGCCGGGTTGGTCAGCGTGTTGAGGAAATTTTCGATGGCGCTCAGCGGCACAGGTTCGATGGGCCGGTCGCTGAGCTGCAACGTGATTTCTTTTCCTGCGACGGTGATCGTGCGGCCGTCCAACTGGCGCAGCAGATCGGGCAGGTCATCCGCCACCACGTCGATCACGCCCAACGCCAGCGCCTCGTCGGCCGTGGCCGCGGCCGCCTCAGACACCGCTTTTTCGGCCCAGGCGACGGCCTTTTCACCCCGCCGGGCGGCCAGGTTCTTGATGTCGGCGACCAGGATGTTGGTCTCCTTGGTCTTCAGCGTCTCTGGCAGCTCGCCGCCCTCACTGCTCACGGGGCTGGCCGCGCCGATGCTGCTGCCCGGCGCCATCGCGGCGACGTGGCCGGCCAACGTGATGAAGGTGCCCGCCGACCCCGCGTGCGCGCCGCGCGGCGCCACGTAGACGATAACCGGCACGGTGGCGCTGGTCATCCGTTGGGTCAGCGCCTTGGTGATGTCCACTGAGCCGCCGGGCGTGTCGAGCTCGATCACCAGTGCGGCCGCGCCCGTGGCCTCCGCGGCGGAGATCGCCCGGTCGATGTACTCCGCCAGCACCGGCGTCACCGGGCCTTTGAAGGTCGCCAGTTTCACCGCCCCAGGCGCCTGCGCGTTGGCTTGCCCGAACAGCAAAGCCATCGCCAGTTGGGCCGCCAGCAGCGCCAGCAGCCACAGATTTGCTCGTGTCCCCATCTTGCGTTGTTTCATTTTACCCCTCGCTACACTTGACAAGGTGACAAGGTGACAAGGTGAAGGGGTGACAAGGTGACAAGGTGACCTCGCAAAGCCACCATGTCACCGGGTCATCATGTCACCGGGTCACCGTGCCACGATACCCGATCACCCACGTTTCCGGATGATTAATCATGCCCACAATCGTCGCCACCGTGGCTCGGTCAGGAGACCGGCCACAGCCAGCGAGTCCCTGAAAAATTAAGAAGATACCCCCATGTCACCGGGTCACCATGTCACCGGGTCACCATGTCACCGGGTCACCGGGTCACCGCTTGTATCGCCCCATCAACTGCGCCTCGGTCAGAACGTGTCCTTTCATGGCGGCTTGCACGTCCCTGGCGGTGGCGTTACTCCCCAGGGCCAGTGGGCCGTCCAGCGCGTAGAGCTTGAAGAAGTAGCGGTGCGTGCCACTGGGCGGGCAGGGGCCGCCATAGCCGACCCGTTTCCAACTGTTGGTCCCGTGGATGGCGCCGTTTTCCAGCGTCTGCATGGCCGGCACGCCTTCCGGCAGTTGCGTCATGTCGGCCGGCAGGCCGAAAAGCACCCAATGCACCCACGTGCCGACCGGCGCGTCCGGGTCGTCGCAGATCAACGCCAGCGCCTTGGTCCCGGCCGGCACGCCGGTCCAGGCCAGCGGCGGTGAAACGTCGTCGCCGTCGCACGTGTATCGGCGCGGGATCATGTCCCCATCGCCGAAGGCCGAGCTGGTGAGTTTCATAGCGCTCTCTCCTTCCTGGGCCGGCTGTGCCGTCGGTCCAGCCCCATCAGTGCACCCGGCAAGCCATGCCAGGCCACCCAACATCCCAACAACCAGCCACAATATCGTATGGCGCTTCCGACTTGATAGGTAGTACATTGCCCGCTCACCTGTCTGTCAACGTCCATAAGTCAACGGTAAGAAACTGTTGAAAGTCACGTATCTGCTCGTTCAGGCGCGGATTGGTGATCATCTCGGACGCTTTCTTGCAGATCATCCAGGGTCACGGTGATCATCGGATAGACTTCCTTCCTGTAACATTCTGCTGATCGTATTCGATCCATTTTTCTACCGGCCAATCTTCGACCAATTCGATCCTGTGTGCGGCCCAATCACAGTATTGAAGGTTGATGTCACAACCCAGCCAGTTGCGCCTGAGTTGTTCAGCAACCACTACTGTGGTTCCTGAACCGAGAAAGGGGTCAACGACCAGGTCATCTGTATTGGACGAAGCCAGGATGATCTTTCGCAGTAGTTCTTCGGGTTTTTGTGTCGGGTGTGGCGTCTTCTCGTGCATTCCATTGCAGGTGGTAGGAATCTCGATGACGTCTTTGGGCTTGGCTCCCTTCGGGTGGGGATGCCACAGGCGCCCACTGCTGTTGCCCCTTCCGTACTGACTGGTCTCTGCCTGGGGATGCTCGGGGTACCTCAGCGTGTGGTTGCCATAAGGGATGCGCACATCATCGGTGTTGAATGTGAACTTCCGGCTTTTTCTAAAATGCAAGAGACTTTCATGAGAGCGGCCCCAATCATTACTCAGGTTGGCCTTGTTCTTGTAGTGCCAAACCAGCCAGCGGCATCCCTGGAAGAACTTTGAGGCGGGCAGCCTGAGATCTGCCAGAATCTCGGAGAACCCACAGACATACAATGTGCCGGTCGGTTTGAGCACTCTCGCCGCCTGTTCAATCCATCGCAGAGACCAATCCACGTATTCCTGTTGAGACTCGAAGGTGTCCCATCCCGCTTTGCCGATGTTGTAGGGCGGGTCGGCGAAAACCAGATCTACCGAAGCATCAGGAAGAGTTTGCAGCCAGGTCACCGCATCTCCAACCCAAATCTTGCCGTGTGGGTGTGTGTAGTATATCACTGGTGCTTGGGGATCCAGGCGAGCAGGATCAACCGGCGCGTATGCCCCTCTGAGCATTGACTCGCCGAAAAACGAGGGTACCTGGGTGTTTCGGATGTACGTGGCAACCGGTTCTCGTACGATTTCCCTGTGTTCCGATTCTGAGTTTTGACCCATGACCCCTCCTGATTCCTGTCACCTACCCACAGTGCGTTTCTTGTTGACCTCTCTCACGCGCTGTACTTCGCCGCCACCGGCATCCGCCGGCCCATGCCGAACGCCTTGGAGGTGACCTTCAGGCCCGACGCGGCCTGCCAGCGCTTGTACTCGCTGCGATCCACCGCGCGCAACACCCACGCCGCGGTCTGCCTGTCGAAGCCCTGGGCCACGATCTCGGCCAGCGACCGGCCCTCATCCACGTAGAGGTGGAGGACGGCGTCGAGCGTGTCGTAGGGTGGCAGGGTGTCTTGGTCGGTTTGATTCGGCCTGAGCTCCGCGGATGGCGCCTTGTCGATAGATGCCTGGGGGATGATGGGCGACCGCGAGGGATCGCCCCTACTGTTAACGTAATGCGCCAGCTCGTAGACCATCGTCTTGGGCAGGTCCGCGATGACGGCCAGCCCGCCGCTCATGTCGCCGTAGAGCGTGCAATAGCCCACTGCCAGCTCGCTCTTGTTGCCGGTGGTGAGCACCAGGTAGCCGAATTTGTTGGAGAGCGCCATCAGGATGTTGCCGCGGATGCGCGCCTGGATGTTCTCCTCGGTCACGTCCGGCTGGCGGCCCGCGAACGCCGGCGTCAACATCTCCAGGTAGGCCGCGTGAACGTCGGCGATCGAGATCACCTGGAACCGGATGCCCAGGTTTTCGGCCAGGACGCGCGCGTCGTTTACGCTGCCCTCCGAGGAGAAGTGCGACGGCATGGTGACGCCCAGCACGTTCTCCGGACCCAGCGCGGCCACCGCCAGCGCGCAGGTCAGCGCCGAGTCGATCCCGCCTGACAGCCCCAACACGACCTGGCGGAAGCCGGTCTTGCGGGCGTAGTCGCGGATGCCCAGTAACAGTGCCTGGTAGATCGATTCGAACACCGGTTGGGAGACGTAACCGTCCCCTTCGCGCAGCATCTCCGTGTCCACTGTCGCCACGTATTCTGCGAAGGCTGGGAAGACGGCCGCCGGCCGGCCGGCCCGGTCGATGAACAGGCTGCGCCCGTCGAAGATCAACTCGTCATTCGCGCCCACCTGGTTGACCGACAGGAAGGGCGTCTTGTGTTTCAGGGCGTGGCGCCGCATCAGTCGGTAGCGGATCTCTTCCTTGCCGGCCCAGAACGGGGACGCGGCGATGTTGATCATCACGGTGGCGCCGCCCGCAGCCAGCCCGGTGATCGGGTCCGAGTCGTAGTGGGGCAGCGACATCTCCGGGTCATTCCAGGCGTCTTCACAAATGCTGATCCCCAACGTCTCGCCCCGGAATGGAAAGACCGCGATCGCCGGGGCCGGGTCGAAGTAGCGCGCTTCGTCGAAAACGTCGTAGGTCGGGAGCAACGATTTGTTTTGCTGGAACAATACCTGGCCGTTGCAGATCAGCAACGCCGAGTTGTAGAGCCCCTTGCCCACCGGGCGGCCCGTCGGTAAGGGTACGCCCGTCAGGATGCCGATTCGGGGATAGCGCCGCGAGATCGTCGAGAGCTGCGCGACGGCCTCGCCGGCCTGCCGGGTGAACCAGACCCGCTCGAGCAGGTCCCGCGGGGGGTAGCCGGTCAAGAAGAGCTCCGGAAAGACGACCAGATCGGGCGCGTCCCCGGCGCAGGCCGCCACCGTATGCTCGATTTTCGCCAGATTACCTGCGAAATCTCCGATGGTCGGGTTCAACTGAGCCAGGGTGATCTTCATGGATGTGATAGCCTCATTACGCGTTTATTTGTGATTGACTTTTGCCTCATCATAACATACACTATGAACAGCGTCAACGATACCGGGCGGCTCAATAGGGCGCAATCGTTCTCAACTCCCTGGGGAGAATTTTGCCACGAATTGTAACTACTCAGCCGCCGTGTCATTGCGAGCGTTTTTTGCGAAGCAATTTCGGATTGCCGCAATTCCGATTGCTTCGTCGGCAAAAAACGCCTCCTCGCAATGACAAGCTGAGCAATGACAAGCTGAGCAGTTACCATGAATTGCACGAATTGGCACGAAAATAGAAGCCGCCGCACGAACAAACGAAAATCAAATCGAAACAACGATTTTCGTATAGTAACTCACTTGATGGGACCAAATGACCTACATCATCGACGGCCACAACCTGATCGGGGTCACGCCGGACATCGATCTGGCCGACCCCCACGACGAGCTGCAACTGCTGGGACGGTTGCGCGCCTATCGCGCGCGCGCCGCCGGTCGATCGATGATCGTGTTCTTCGACAGCGGGGACCTGCCCGTATATTTCCCGGATCCATCCACACCCGGCGTTCAAGTGCGCTTTTCTGATCTGGGCCAGACGGCCGACGACGCGATCGTGGATTTTTTGCGCGGCCGGACGCAGCCGGGCCAGTATGCGGTGGTGACCAACGATCACGGCCTGGCCGAGCGGGTGCGGGCCGTGGGGGCCAGCCTGATCCGGGCCAGCGATTTTGTGACCCGGTTGGCGCACCGGGCCGCGCCCAAGACACCCGCGGCCGTTGAGCCCCCGCCCGATCCCCACGCCCCCGCCTTCGCCGATATCTACAGCGGCTTCGTGGAGGCCGACAAGGCCCGTGTCCGTTTTCCGGACGAAGCCCAGATCGATCCTCAGCTCTGGATCGAGAAGCTATATGGTGACGATACCGATCAGGCCCAGGACGCGGCGCGCTGGCTCGGCCACTACGGCGGGGAACTGGCTTTGGCGCCTTTGCGGGATGCGCTGACCCACGCGGATGCGCGCATGCGCGCGGCTGCGCTGCTGGCGCTGGGCGATCTGGGTGACCCGGCCGGCCTGCCGGATCTATGCGATCGCCTGGTCAACGATGCCGCCAGCATGGCTCGCCAGGCCGCGGCGCAGAGCTTGGGGCGCATCGGCGATCACACCGTCGAATCCTATCTGGAAAACGTTGCCCGATCGGACTCCAAGGGCAAAATCCGCAAGGCCGCCCGCGCGGCCCTGGCACAAATCCGCGCGCGCCCGGCCAGGTAGTCCGTCAATCATCATCTGACGCGTTTGCGTAGTGATGAAGCCAAAAAACAAGGCCCATGGACATTCTCCCTGGGCCTTCTGTTGCGCACGAGAGCCGGTTGAAAACGTATCTTCTCAATTTTTCGGGGAGTCGCTCGCTGTGGCCGGTCTCCTGACCGAGCCACCGTGGCTCGGTCAGGAGACCGGCCACAGCCACCCCGGATTATGGCTGTCGCTTGAGAGGATACTTGAAAACTACACTGCCGGCAGGCTGCGCCGCATGATCTCGTAATTCTCCAACGCCCGGCCCGCGCCCAGCGCGACGCACGCCAACGGGTGCTCGGCCACGAAACAGGGCACGCCGGTTTCTTTGGTCAGCAATTGGTCGATGTTGCGCAACAGGGCGCCGCCGCCGCTCAGCACCATCCCGCGGTCGATGATATCGGCGGCCAGCTCGGGCGGGGTCTTCTCCAGCGTCTGCTTGACGACCCCCACGATGGCGCTCAGCGGTTCGACGATCGCCTCGGTGACCTCGCCGGAGGTGAGGGTGATGGTCTTGGGTAAGCCGGCCACCTGGTCGCGGCCGCGCACTTCCATATCAAGCTCATCGGCCAACGGCAAGGCGCTGCCGATCTGGATCTTGATGTCTTCGGCGGTCTGCTCGCCGATGATCAGGTTGTATTTTCTGCGTACGTAAGCGATGATCGCTTCGTCGGTGCGGATGCCGCCCACGCGCACGCTGCTCCACACCACGATATCGTTCATCGAGATCACAGCGGCCTCAGTGGTGCCACCGCCGATGTCCACCACCATGTTGCCGGTGGGCGTGCCAATGGGCAATCCGGCGCCGTAGGCCGCTGCCAGCGGCTCGGGGATCAGATAGGCCTCTTTGGACCCGGCCTGCATCGCCGCGTCGTGCACTGCCCGGCTCTCGACGCTGGTGACGCCCTTGGGCGTGCTGATCATCACCCGAGGGCGGAAGAGGGGGTTGCGGCCGCTGACCTTGCGGATGAAATAGCGCAACATCGCCTCGGTGACCACGTAATCGGCGATGACGCCGTCCCGCATCGGCCGGGCGACCTCGATGCTTTCCGGGGTGCGCCCCAACATATCGTGGGCTTCGTGGCCCACGGCCACGATCTTATTGTCTCGGGTAGAAATGGCCACCACCGACGGCTCTTGCAGGACGATGCCGCGCCCACTGACATACACCAGGACGTTGACGGTGCCCAGATCGATGCCGATCTGTCGCTCGAACATGCTTGCTCCTCGATTGAACGGGTGCTCGAATCGGATTCTCGGTGATTATATGCTAAAGCGGGGCGCTGCGCAAAAACAAACCGGGCGCTGCGCTTCGTGATGCACACCGCCCGCCGCTCGGCGAAGACGTTACTGCAACCCGGACAGGCGTTGTCGCAGGCGGAGGTTAGCTCCAGCGCGTAGAACAGGGGGGTGGATAGAGTCAGCACGGCGGTTCACCTGATGTCGGTGATTATCGGTGCTGGTTGGGATTCTCTGCAAGCAGACCTTCGGCCTTTGCAGTAGCAACCAGGTTGTCGTCGGCCGAGAGGAAAATGAGCGGGGCGGATTTTGTCCGTGCGAAGGCTGGCTGAACTCGCAATACGGCTGCCAGAAGAACACTCACCTCAAGCCCCGTTCTTCGATGATGATCTCAGAAAGCGGTTTACCCGCTACCCGGCCCAACGCGTCGGCCGCTTCGCGCCGCTCGGCTTCTGAAATCGGCTCAAGTGCAGAGCGACCTGCCGGCGGTGTGAGTAGTTCTGTCCTGACCAGCATCCGGATGACCTGCTCAGCCTCGTCAATTGGTTCTTCGGGCAGAATCTGCAAACGCACGGTCTGGCGTTCGCACAGGCCGACAGGGCCGAGAGGGCGTAAGACACCGCGCTCATATACGGCGGTCAAAACCTCAGACAT
>PHCA01000249.1 GCA_002842085.1 Chloroflexi bacterium HGW-Chloroflexi-1 | reverse complement strand
GTTGTTGCGAATCAAATCTTGAATAGCAACGAAAATATCAGCGAACCGTGAGTTAAGCAGTGCTCAAATGACCATTCTTGCCTCTCTCATCACTGCCACCTCCTTTCCACTAAGGCCTGCCGCACTCGCGCGCACACCGATCGGCCGAAAGCCGGCCCGAGAAATCGGATCGCGTCTCAAACGCTTATGTGTCAGCAAGAGGAGGATCAAATGAAACCGTCAACTGCTTTCCACCAGTTATTGTTGTTGTTGGCGTTGGCCATTAGCCTGGCTGCCCTCCTGGGTGCCCGCGCCCTGGACAGCAACGCCGGCATGTCCACCAGCCGGCTCTTCGCTTCCCAACTGGTACCCACATCAACAGTTGCAGCGCCGCGCTCCAGCCCTACCCCTGCGCCGATCGCCTATCCGACGGCAACGCCGGGAGGGTCCAGGGCGCCGGCTGGGGCGACCCACAAAATATACTTGCCGCTTTTCTTGCAGTGGTATCCCAAAATCGTGTACGGTTGGAAAGGAGTTGGTCACCCTGCCGAGGGCGCCCAGTTGGGTGCAAATTCCAGCAATAGCTTCTGGGGCATCTACCCGGATTGGTGGTACAACTGGGGCTATAGCGGACCGTTCATGAGTAGCCAAATTCATAGCGCGGCGGAGACGCTGGCCGGGCTCGAGGCTGGGCTCCGTGACCAGCAGTATGTGCCCATGGTCTGGTGCATGGCTGATGTCGGCAGTTCTTTTCCTACGCCAACCCAGGTAGCCGACCTGGCGCGGCGCTATCCGGGCCGGGTATGGTTGATGTTCAATGAGCCAGATAATGCTATCGATCAGTGCGGTCTCCCTATCAACTCCAGTTATCACTATATTGACCAGAAAAAATGGTCAGAACTGGGTACATATCTGGCTCAACAATACATTCTCTACTATGATGCTATTAAAGCAGCAGATCGCCATGCCCGGTTATTCCCATTGGGCCTGCTGCAATTGCCCATGCCGAACCTCCAGGGGCAGTGGAATGACGGTCGCGGCACGCCCATCTGGAACGCTTTCTTGGCGTACCTCAAGAATCCTCCAGACCACATCGCCCGTTCCCTGGACGGCATTGCCATCCACGTCTATCCGATAAGCCCCAGCACCTTTCACACACCGCTATGCCGATACAGCTATCTGGACTACCCATGCGTTCAAGAAGCTCTGCCGGTTGCCTACCGTTTCTTCCAAGACGACCCGACGACCGCCGGTAAACCGATCTGGATCACCGAGATTGGGAGCCTGATAAAAGATAATCTCCAGCCATGGACCACCACCCGCGATGGCTTCGAGAGTCCCATGTTGACGTGGTTCAACCAGCACATCAAACCGGGCCAGGACTGCCAGTATATCAACGCGGTTGCCTGGTTTTCCACCCACTACCCATCGTCCACAGTCAGCAATCTACTCAACTATTATTCTGGACACGCAGGGGAGCGTACCCCAGTTGGCGATACATGGAGGGACACGGCTTGTGCTAATTGTCAATGTCCGGGGCCAGATTGCCAGTAGATGAAGGCTATCATGTCTCACTCACCAAGTCGCAGTGTCGTGATTGTCGTGATCGCCATCGCGTTGCAGGTGGCTTTGGGCACGCGCTCTCCGGCTCTGCAGGCACAATCCGCTGAAATTAGTGATTTGCCCAAGTGCCAGCCATTTAGCACGTTTCCTGATCTGATTGCCTCTCCGGCCTATTCTCGGGACAACACGCTGTTTGTCAAGGGATTTGACCCCGATCTACATGATGGGTTCATTATCTATAGCACAGACGGAGGGTTTTCCTGGACCAATCCTATGCTGATAAGCCATTGGGCTATTGTTGATGTAGTGTTCTCACCAAACTATTTCAATGATCAAACGATCTATCTGGCCGATACCGGCAATGTTCTGGCTCACTCCACGAATAGCGGACGAAGTTGGACCAGCATCCCGCGTCTGTCTACAGAAGGGATGTCCTCTCTAGCTCTTACCGGTGCCAACACCGTCTTCTTGGGCGTAGGTGGCGGGCCACCCTACTGGTATCCACAGCAAGGGCTTTTCTACTCTGGCGATGCCGGCAGCAGATGGGAGCGTCTCTACGAAGGCGGGGTTCACGATGTGGCCCTCTCACCTGACTACGGCGATGATCACACGATACTGATTGGCATCGCCGGCTATCATTGGAACGGCGGTATCCTCAAGTCCACCGACAACGGCCGCACCTGGCAACCGAGCCGCGAAGGCCTCCCATGGGGAGCCGACGGTGTTACCCGCGATATCGCGTTTTCACCGGGTTATGCCGAAGATCATACGGTGTTCTGCTTGAGCTGGCAAGGTTTATACAAATCCACGGACGATGGCACGACCTGGCAACGTTTAGCGCCTGTACCCGACGGAGCACCCTGGGGCTCCATTGAGCAATTCTTGGTGTCCCCACGGTATCCACGCGATCAGACAGTGTGGCTACGAGGAGATCGCGAAGGCCAGCTTCTCTCAACCGATGGCGGTACTACCTGGCGGCAGATGTCGCATACGGTTCAACCGATTGCTGTTGCCGAAGCGTATTGTCCGCAAGGTGGCGACTGCGGCGTCGAACTGTTCGGCTACACGTGGGACAGCGAACATGACTACGTCTATAAGTCCTTCGACGGGGGCATGACCTGGCACTGTTTGGAGTCGGCCGTGACGCCAATGCCCACACCTACTCCCCCACCACCAGCCCCCGAAATCCCGGAAGCCTCCACGCTCTCGCTCCTGGCCGGCGGGTTGGCCGGGCTGGCGGGCTACCTGCGGCGCTACCGCCGGTAAGCCCGGTTGGCAAGCCAGTCCGCACAGTCGCGCACCCAACTGCGTGTCTTTGCACCTGGCATGACCTGCGTCATTTCCTCCGCGGGTAATCCGTGCCACAATGTCCATGTTGTCCCAATCTACCAATCTACCAATCTACCAATCTACCAATCTACCAATCTACCAATCTACCAATCTACCAATCTACCAATCTACCAATCTACCAATCTACCAGCTCACCAGATCAGCAATGCTCAGGAACGTAAAACCATGCTCGATATGTTTACCAATCCCGGAGGCGTGGCGGTCATCGGCGCCTCCGCCAGCCCAGGCAAACTGGGCTATCAGGTCCTCGAGAATATCGTGCAGTACGGCTACGAAGGTAAGGTGTACCCCGTCAACCCCAAGGCGGAAGAAATTCTTGGGCTACCCGTTTACAAGTCGGTGCTAGATGTCCCCGATCCGGTGGACCTGGCCGTGGTGCTGGTGCCCGCCAGGTTCGTCCCCGGCGTGCTGGCGGAGTGTGGGCAGCGCGGCCTCAGCGGCGCGGTGGTCATTTCGGCCGGGTTCCGCGAAGTTGGCCGGGAGGGCAAGGCGCTGGAGCAGCAGGTGATCGACATCGCGCGGCGTTACGGCATGCGCTTGATCGGCCCGAATGTCCTGGGCATCATCGACACCGTGTGCAAGCTGAACGCCTCGTTCGCGGCCGGGATGCCTCGTCACGGCCACATCGCCTTCATGTCCCAGTCCGGCGCGCTGTGCACCTCGGTACTGGATATGGCGCTGGGCCAAAGCATCGGCTTCTCCCGCTTCTACAGCATCGGCAACAAGGCCGACATCGACGAAATCGACCTGCTCAAGGGGTGGGCGGTTGACCCCGAAACCAAGGCCATCGTCGGCTATCTGGAAGGGATCTCGGACGGGCCGGAGTTCATGCGCGTGGCGCGGGAGGTGACCCGCCGGAAACCGATCATCGCGATCAAGTCCGGTACCACCAGCGCGGGCTCCCGAGCGGTCTCCTCCCACACCGGCACCCTGGCCGGCTCAGAGAAAGCCTATGACGCCGCCTTCAGACAGGTCGGCATCATCCGGGCCAGCTCAGTCCAAGATCTGTTCGACTACGCCCAGGCATTCGCCCGCCAGCCGGTACTGGCGCGCGACGCCATCGCCGTGGTTACCAACGCCGGCGGGCCGGGCATCATGGCCACCGACGCCATCGAGCGCGCCGGTATGCGCCTGGCGTCCCTGACCCCTGAGACGCAACAGGTGCTGCGGGAGGCGCTCCCGGCGGCTGCCAGCGCCGCCAACCCTATCGACGTGTTGGGAGATGCCCTGGCCGATCGCTACGCCCTGGCTATCAAGGCCACCCTGGCTGATCCCAACGTCGGCGCGGTGCTGGTCGTGTTGACCCCGCAAACCATGACGCAGATCCCCGAGACGGCCGAGGCGTTGGGCAAGCTGGCGCAGGGCAGCCGCAAGCCGGTGTTCGCTGCTTTCATGGGCGATCTGGCCGTGCGCCCGGGCGCGGAGATGCTGACCCGCTACAGTGTCCCCAACTACCAGGTGCCGGAACGCGCCGTGGCGGCCATGGCGGCGATGTGGCACTATCGCCAGTGGCTGAACACGCCGGAGCTCAACGTGGACCCGCTCGACGTCGATCGGGACAAGGTGCGCCAGGTTTTCGCCAGAGTGCGCGAGGAGGGCCGGGTCACCATCGGTGACGCCGAGGCGCGCGCTGTGCTCGAGGCCTACGGCATCCCGCTGCCCAAGTCCGTGCTGGCCAGCACCGCCGACGAGGCCGTGGCTGCCGCCGAGTCGATCGGTTACCCGGTAGTAACGAAGATCGCCTCCCCGGACATCCTGCACAAGACCGACATCGGTGGCATCAAGCTCAACCTCAGCTCGGCCAGCGACGTGCGCGATGCGTTCGACCTGCTGGTCTATCGGGCCAGCCGCTACATGCCCGACGCGACGATCTGGGGTTGCCAGGTGCAGCAGATGGTCAAAGGCGGCCGCGAGGTCATCATCGGCATGAACCGCGATCCCCAGTTCGTGGCCCCCATTGACCGGCGAGAAGCCAGGGAGATGCTGGGTGAGATCCGTTCGTACAATCTGTTGCGCGGGGTGCGCGGGGAGAAGTCCTCGGACATGGATGCCATCGCAGATACCATCATCCGCATCTCGCAGCTCGTCACCGATTTCCCCGAGGTCGTCGAGCTGGACATCAACCCGCTGATGGTGTTCGAAGCGGGCAAGGGCGTGCTGGGCATCGACATGCGCCTGGCGTTGAAATAGCAAAGGCCGGCCCCTTCCGGCCGCCTCACAGAAACGTATCTTCTCAATAATCCGAAGGCTGTGGCCGGTCTGTGACCGAGCCACGGTGGCTCGGTCACAGACCGGCCACAGCATATCCCGAAAAACTGAGATGATACACAGAAACGATAGGAGTCTATGGTATGGCAACCTTGTACATCACTTCTGCTGAGACCTTTTCCGGCAAGTCTGCGCTGTGCGTCGGGTTAGGAGTGCGTTTTCGCAAAGACGGCCTCAAGGCTGGCTACATGAAACCGGTCAACATCAACTGCCTGCTCCGTGAAGGCGTCCCCTACGACGACGATGTGGCCTTCGCCAAGAAGGTCTTCGACATGCCAGAGCCGCTGGACATGTTGTGCCCGGCGGCCCTGACCCCGGCCAGGTACGAACAGCAGTTGCGCGGACCCGAAATCGACTACGAGCCCCGGCTCATCGAGGCTTTCAACTCGGTGTCGGCAGAGCGCGACGTGATGGTGCTGGAGGGTGGCCGCAGCCTGCGCGAGGGCTACATGGTCAACCTCTCGCCCAAGCGCGTCGTCGAGCTGCTGAAGGCCCGGCCCCTCCTCGTGGCGAAATACGACGACGGCCTGATGGTAGATCGCGTGTTGACCGGAAAGTGGTACTTCGGGGACGTGCTGATGGGCGTGGTGATCAACGAAGTGCCGCGCACCCGCATGGATCACGTACACGATGTCGTCAAGGCCTTCCTGACCCGGCGCGGCATTAAGGTACTCGGGGTGCTGCCAAAGGATCAATTGCTGACCGCGCCGTCCGTCGCTGAGCTGGCGGAAGGATTGCAGGCAGAAATCCTGACGGGCGCCGATCGCACTGAAGACCTGGTGGAGCACTTGCTGGTCGGCGCGATGAGCGTCGAGAGTGCGCTGACCTACTTCCGCCGCAAACCGAACAAGGCTGTCATCACTGGCGGCGATCGGGCCGACATCCAGCTCGCGGCGTTGGAAACCTCCACCCGTTGTCTGATCCTGACCGGCAATCTCTACCCCAGCCCGGCCGTGCTCAACCGGGCCGAGGAGCTGAACGTGCCCGTGCTGCTGTCCAACCTGGACACCCTCAGCGCCGTGGATATCATCGAGGGTTATTTCGGCCGCAGCCGTTTCCAGCAACCCGCCAAGATCGACCGGTTCACGTCCTTGCTCGAGGAACACTTCGACTTCGCGACCCTGTACAAGGAACTGGGTCTCAGCCCGAAGTAGGCGCTACGGGGAGCGATACTTGACAAGGTGACGGGGT
>PHCA01000248.1 GCA_002842085.1 Chloroflexi bacterium HGW-Chloroflexi-1 | reverse complement strand
ACCAATCTACCACTCTACCAATTTACCAATCTACCAATCCACCAATCCGAGGAGTGTGGATCATGTTACTGGCGATAGACATCGGCAATACCAACGTGACGTTGGGTGTGTTCGACGGCCAGCGGCTCCACGCGACGTGGCGGCTGGCAACCGTGCACGACCGGATGCCGGACGAGTACGGTGTTTTGCTGATCCAGCTTTTAAATCACCGCGACCTGCACGTTGAAGAGATCTCCGGCGTGGCGCTGGCCAGCGTAGTGCCGCCGCTGACGCGCGTCTTCCGGGAGGTGAGCCAGACCTACCTGGGGCAGGACCCGCTGGTGGTGGACGTGGGCGTGAAGACCGGCGTGCGTATCCGCTACGAGCCGCCGCGTGAGGTGGGGGCCGATCGGGTGGTCAACTGTGCGGCCGTGCAGCAGAAGTACGGCGGCCCGGCCTGCGTCGTGGACTTCGGCACCGCGACCACCTTCGACGCCATCTCGCGGGAGGGGGACTACCTGGGTGGGGCCATCGCACCCGGTATCGGCATCGCCGCCGAGGCGCTCTTTGCCCGCGCGGCCAAGCTGTATCGCGTGGAGCTGGCGCCACCGCCGCAGGCCATCGGCACGAACACGGTGATGGCGATCCAGTCGGGCATCTTCTTCGGCTACGTGGGATTGGTCGAGGGGCTGGTAGCGCGCTTCCGCCGCGAGCTGGGGGACGACATGAAGGTCATCGCCACCGGTGGCCTGGCCGAGCGGGTCGCGCCGGAGACGAGCGTCATCCAGTACGTGGACCCGTGGCTGACGCTGGATGGCTTGCGGATCATCTACGAGATGAATCGGTAGGAAAACTCCGTAGCCGGCTCGTAGTAGCGACTTCAGTCGCCCAGGCAACGGGCCAGACGACTGAAGTCGTCACTACGAACTCAGTGCTTCCAGGTCTTGTCGTTCAGCAAAA
This sequence comes from Chloroflexi bacterium HGW-Chloroflexi-1, assembly GCA_002842085.1. Classification (GTDB taxonomy): domain Bacteria; phylum Chloroflexota; class Anaerolineae; order CG2-30-64-16; family CG2-30-64-16; genus CG2-30-64-16. The sequence continues at coordinate 3,891 of PHCA01000248.1, read as the reverse complement.
CAAACACCTCTCCCTGCCCGTCGGTGAAGGCAATGCCGCGGGCGAAATCCTGCCCTTCCCCGTTCACGCCTCGCTCCTCTTCGATCGCCCAGCCCAGCGCCGCATCCGGCCCGCCCAGCTTTTCGCGCCACACTTTGCCGAAACCTCGCATCGGTTCGAACAGACCGGGGGGAGCAGTGTAGCCGCCGCTGATCGGCGCCGGCCTCTGACAGCACGTAGGTCTGGAGCGTCTCTTTGCGCCACAACATCAACCCCCTTTGAAAATGCTGCACGGCCAGCGTGGCCGGCCGGGGCGCCTGGACCGGGCACTCCAGGCCCGCACGCAGACTACTGTCTCGGTTGTACTGAGTTTTCAGCCAACTGGCGACGGCCAGCGGACAGGGAGAAGCTGTGGCGGTCGGCGTGCGCGAAGCCGTCGGGGTGGCTCGGGTGACTGTGGCCGTCCCCGTTGGGGAGGCTGTCGCACCTGGTGTGAGCGTGCTCGTCGGCTGCGTGATGGCTGCGGGGGATGTCGTCGGCGTTGGCCGGGCTGTGGATGTGTGGGTGGGTGTGACTGCCGGTTTAGAGATTAGGATGCTCGTCGGCGTGGGTGTGGGGCCGATAATTTGGGATAGCAGCCGGGGCCCGAAGAGGCCGACCAGCGCCAGCACAACCACGGCCGCGATGATCGCGGTGAGCCTGGGCCGCCAGTTCTGCATCAGGGAGCTCAATCGTGGAGAAGGCTCGACTGGCGGGCCGGCCTCGACCTTCTGCTCCTTTGCCGGTGGCGGCGGCGGTGGCGGCTTTTGCTGGGTAACCGGGGCGCGCATGTAGAGCACCGGCGTGCCCCATTCTAACCCATTGCCCTGGGCAAAAATCGCCTTGCGCGCCTCGGCCAGGGCCGCGTCCACGGGGTAGCCGTCGGCCACGGCCGCGTAGAACTCGTGGGCGAAGGTGGCCGCCGCCTCGTCCGAGACCTCGAACTGCATGGCGATCACGGCCGGGATGCCCTGTTGCACCAGGCTCTGGGCGGCGCCGGCGAACGGGTCGTCGCGGCCGGTGCGCCCGCCCTCGCAGGCGTTCAGGACCGCCAGGCGCAGCGTGCGCTCGTCGTGCAGGATCGTCCCCAGGTCTTGCCCGCTCACCGCGCGGCCCCGGCCCGCCTCGTCCTCCAGGATCAGCACCCCGTCCTGGGTTTGCGGGTCGAAGGCCCCGTGGCCGATGAAGTGGAAGACGTGGTACTCGCCGCGGCGCAGACGCTGCTGGAGAGCAGCCAGCGTAGCCTTTTCGATCCGTTCGACTGTGACCAGGCCACGCTGCTGCAAATCGCCCAGCGCCTCGTTTAGCTTCATCCACTCTTGCTCTACGTCGAGCGGCGGGCAGTCGGCCGGCGCGCTGATCATCACCAGCACGCGCAGCGGCGGCGCGACGGCCAGCGGGCGGATCCGTTCGGGCAACTCCAGGTAGCGCACCAGCGGGGTTTCGACCGAGAGGGCCAGGAAGCGGTTGAGCGCGGGATTGTAGAGGTATTCCCACGGCAGGCTGAGGAGCTCAGGCGCGTCGGTCAGGCGCAGGCGGAGGCGCAGGCCGGCGTCCTGGCGGCTGGCCTCGTCGAGGCTGCTGCGCAGGCAAGCCCGCACCTCGTCGTGGAAGACGGCCGCAAAGAGACGTTCGCCGAAGGCCCTGGCGGCCTGGATTTCGGGGGAGTCAATCCGGCGCAGGCCGCGGCGCGGCCGGCCGATGCGTAGGAGCAGGTTCTCCAACTCCAGGTCCGAGAAGGGCAGCTTGAAGTCGGCCGTGGCCTGCCCGGCCGGACAGGTCAGCACCCTGGCGCGGTAGCCCTCTCCCGCGCGCTCGATGAGCAGGTCGAAGTCCAGGTAGGTGATCTGGGCCATGGGCGCCTCCCCTTTGAGCCATGAAGCAACCGACACTTCTGGAAGTACCGCGAAGCCCGGCGCCAGCGAGGGTCATCTCGCCGAGTCCATACAAGACAGATTGTCTTCTACGCGGCCACCAACTCCGGCATCCGCAGTCCTGCCGGGGATAGGGTCTCGGTAAGCTTGTCTGCTATGATACGTTAAGCCGCCATTTTGGTCAAGTGGTTTTTGCGACTCAACATCTCTTCAGCGCCGGCAACAGGTAATCCTTCGTTACCACCTCCCAGCTCATCCCCGCGGCCACGCGCTGACCCGCTTCGAGCAGGCGCTGGCGGTCTTCGTCGGTGCGCGGGAGGCGCTCGGCGATCTGCTGCGCGACCAGGTAGCTGTTGCGCGCCTCGATGCCGTCCCGGATCGGCCGGTCGATGCCCAGCGCGTCCCACGCGCTCCAGAGGCGCCAGCCCTCCGGCGGCGTGACATAATCCGCGACGATCAGGTTCGGGAAGACCAGGCCACCCACGGCGCGCTTGACGAAGCCGACGCAGCCGCAGACGTTGGAGACGACGCACAGCGCGCCGGCGCTCAACGGTTCCACCTGGGCGATGCCGAACGGCTCGTAGATCGACTGGCCGAATTCCAGATCGGCGCCGGCGCGCAGGTCCGCGAAACGCATCGCCTCGGGCATGCGCAGGCCGCACCGGGCGCGGTCCCAGCCGAACTGGTTGACCAGCACGATCCGGATCGCCTGGCGGCCCCAGTGGAACGGCTCGAGCGCGCGGAAGAAGAAGTCCGCCTCCGCGCCCTGCAGGTCGCCGTTGTCGGCGCGATGGGCGACGGGCCAACCGTACTCTCGCTCCCACCGGTAGACGTCCTCGCCCCGGCGGCCGGCCGGCACGGCCGTGGAGACGACGAACAGCACCGCGGCCTGGCCCTGCGCCGCCAGCGTCCATTCCAGGTGCTCCAGCACGCGCAGATCACGCCAGAGCGCCTTGCTGGGTACCATGCGGGTGACGTGGGTGAAGATGTAGTCGGGCCGGTAGCCGGTCAGGTTCTGCGCGTATTGCAGCAGCAGCTCGCGGCTGGCCAGCTTTTGCTCCAGCGAGATCGGCGCAGCCGGCACGCCGTTGTAGACCAGATCAATCGGCTTCTCCCGGAAGACGCCGCCCAGGAAGCGCAGCTCGTCCACGACCAGGTCGCCGACGGCAAAGATGCGGTCGCAGACCCCGGCGCGTTGGATCAGCGCGTGTTTGTAGAACCAGGCCTGGTCACCGAACACCTGATCCAGCGTGTTGCCGTGGGCGATGCCCAACCGCAGCGCGTTGTAGAACCGGGTGTCATGCCCGCCGTGCTTCTCCACCAGGAGTCGCGCGGTGGCCACTTCGTGCGCGTAGAAGATCGTCTTGTAGCGTTTTGGGTCGCGCAGCAGCGCGCTGAATACCACCGGCAACCCCAGCCACTCGTGCGCGATGATGTAGCGGTCGGCCGCCGGCGGCATGCCCGCGGTCACGGCCTCCAGCGCGGCAAACAACGGTTCACCGGCGTTCAGATAGAAGCTGAACTCCCAGTTGCCTTCGTGCTGGACCGTCGGCAGGCCCCAGCGTTGCCAGAGGTAATACTTATAGGTGTCGATCACCTGGCCCGAGATGCCCCCGGCGTCCACCAGGAGTACTTCGTGCTCGGCCGTGCCGAAACTACGCACGCCGTAGAGCAGGCGCACGTGCATCGCCTCTTCGATCGCGCGCAGGGCGTTGGCCAGCGCATCTGGCGCCTGGTTGATCCCGTGGATCGACGAGTAGATGATCCGCAGCCGGTTGGCCGGCGCGGTCAGCCGCTCCATTTCGACGGGATTCCACACATCGACGGGACCGACCAGGATGGTGCGCCCGATCGCGGCGTTGTACGCGGCCGAACCGAGCAGGCCATCGAGCACCGCGCCGATGCCGCCGAGCTTCAGGCCGGCTTCGTGGGTTGCATGGACGAGCAGGGCGATGTGGTTTGTGGGCATGTGACAACTCCGAAGAAAACGCTGATATAG
>PHCA01000247.1 GCA_002842085.1 Chloroflexi bacterium HGW-Chloroflexi-1 | reverse complement strand
CGTATCGTCGCGGCTGACATCGTCCACCAGGATGACCTTGTCGACGACGTGCGGCGGGATATCGTTGTAGGTTTTCTCCAGTGTGCGCGCGGCATTGTAGGCCGGCATCACCACGATGATTTTCTGTCCGTCAGGCATGTTTCCGGTTCCCAGCACAGGTGGATTGGTCCAAAGCAAAGACGCCAAAAGTATAGCACGAAACTTCGATGATTAGCAAATAGCCGCAAATAGCTGCAAATGACCGCCAATGGCCGGTGTGGATGGCGCTTCCTCCAGCGGTCTGCTCGACTCGAGACGCGCGCCCGCGTCGCACCGGTTTTCAATGAAAAATTCTCCACATAGCGCGCAGAGTTTGTCACGCCGAATTAAGGGAGCGGCGCGAGGCTGGACGCCAGTGCCTGGCGCCGGCGTCACAAGACGCCGGTATCTTGGCCTTGTCAGTCAGGTTATGGTACAATCTGATGAACATTATTGGAGATGTATCCTCTCAGTTTTTCGGGGCAGGCTGTGGCCGGTCTGTGACCGAGCCACCGTGGCTGCGTGCCCGCTGTGGCCGGTTTGTAACCGTGCCACGGACGGGCACGGGCACAGACCGGCCACAGCCCCCGGATTATTGAGCAGATACTTGGAGATCACATACATGATTCTAGAAGAATTGGCCGGGTGCCAGGAGACCACAACCACGTCGCCTCCCGTGAGAACTGATGAGATACCAGCCATTCGCATCGAGCCTTCAAAAGGAAGGGTTTCCCTTCAGCTCCGTGAGATGTGGAAGTACCGGGAGCTGCTCTACTTCCTCGTCTGGCGCGACGTCAAAGTGCGCTACAAGCAGACCGTACTCGGCGTTGCATGGATCGTCCTCCAGCCGCTGTTGAGCACGGTGGTGTTCACGGTGATCTTCGGGATACTGCTCAAGGTGCCATCGGACGGCGCGCCCTATGCGCTCTTTGCGCTCGCTGCGCTGGTCCCCTGGCAATACTTCTCCGGCAGCATGAGCAGGGTGGGCACGAGCCTGGTGAACAGCGCCAACCTGATTACCAAGGTCTACTTCCCGCGGCTGATCATCCCGCTCTCCGGCGTGCTCTCCACTTTGGTGGACTTCACCATCGGGTTCGCCGTGCTGATTATCTTGTTGATCGTCTACCGCGTGCCGCTGACGCCGCAGGTCGTCTGGCTGCCGTTGTTCCTGCTGCTGGCGATCGTGACCGCGCTCGGTTTCGGCTTGTGGCTGGCCGCGCTCAACGTGCGCTACCGGGACATCAACTATCTCATCGGGTTCCTGCTACAGATCTGGATGTACGCTACGCCCGTCGTGTTCGGCGCCACGCTGATCCCGGAGCGCTACCGGTGGCTGATGGCGCTCAACCCCATAACAGGTGTCGTGGAGGGTTTCCGCTGGTCCCTCATCGGCGGCATCCTGCAGGACTCTAACCCGCCCGGCCCATCGATGGCGGTGTCGGCCACGATCTCGCTCGTCGTACTTCTGGCGGGCCTGGTCTTCTTCCGCCGAACTGAGCGGACCTTTGCGGACATTATCTGATGGGTGACGTCGCTATCCGGGTGGAAAACCTCAGCAAGCTCTACCACATCGGCGCGCTGCAGCAGCGCCATGACACGTTGCGCGACGTGATTTCGGATTTCGGATTTCGGATGCTTCGACTGGGCTCAGCACAGGTTTCGGATTTGCGTCGACGCCTGATCGATCCGCAATCTCCAATCCACACTCCGCAATCGGATGACCTCTGGGCCCTGCGCGACGTCTCTTTCGAAGTAAAACGCGGCGAGGTGGTGGGCATCATCGGCCGTAATGGCGCGGGCAAGTCCACACTGCTCAAGATTCTCTCCCGCATCACCGAGCCGACCAGCGGTTACGCCGACATCCACGGCCGCGTGGGGAGTCTGCTGGAAGTGGGCACCGGGTTCCACCCCGAGCTGACCGGCCGCGAGAACATCTACCTGAACGGCGCGATCCTGGGCATGCGCCGCGCCGAGATCAATCGCAAGTTCGATGAGATCGTGGCTTTCGCCGAGATCGAGCGGTTCCTGGACACGCCGGTGAAGCGCTACTCCAGCGGCATGTACGTGCGCCTGGCGTTCGCGGTCGCCGCGCACCTGGAGCCGGAGATCTTGCTGGTAGACGAAGTGTTGGCGGTAGGGGATTCGAGCTTTCAGAAGAAATGCTTGAACAAGATGCAGGACGTGGGAGAGCAAGGTCGGACGGTCCTCTTTGTGTCACACAACATGCCAGCTATTACCCGCCTCTGTGAGCGAACCATCTTGCTGGATGAAGGCCGTGTCTTACAGGATGGCCCGTCGTATCAGGTTGTCGGCGCCTATTTGAGCTCAGGGTTGGGCACGACAGCCACACGCGAATGGCCGGATCCGGCGAAGGCGCCAGCCAGCGAAGCGATCCGCCTGTGCGCCGTGCGGGTAAGAACGGAGGATGGACAGACTACCGGGACGGTTGACATTCGACGACCGGTCGGAATCGAGATGGAATATGAGGTGCTTGAGTCAGGCCACAAACTGATGCCTCACTTTGTTCTATACAATCAAGATGGCACACTCGTTTTTGTAGCCCTAGACCAAGACCCTGCCTGGCGACAACGGCCCCGGCCAACCGGGCGCTATGTAAGCACTGGTTGGATTCCTGGCAACCTCTTGTCTGAGGGGACGATGATTGTCGGGGTAGCCATGAGGACCGTAGATCCGCAAAGGCTTCACTTTGACACACGCGATGCGGTTGTTTTTCAGGTTGTCGATACCATGGATGGCGATTCAGCGCGTGGTGATTGGGGCGGACAGTTGCGTGGGGTCGTGAGACCCCTCTTGGAGTGGAGCACGCAATTCAACCCGGACAGTCGCGAAGGCGCTATACCTGACAAGGTGACGCCGATGCTGCGCATCGGACGGTGAAGAGGTGACAAGGTGACGCCGATGCGCCGCATCGGACAACCTCACTTCGTGACCGTGACGATACATAGGATCTTACGAGTTAAATTCTTGTACAAAAGCTGGAAAAACTCTCACGCAAAGCCGCAAAGCCGCAAAGTCGCAAAGGATTTTCTTAGCGTTCTTTGCGCCTTTGCGTGAGTCA
>PHCA01000246.1 GCA_002842085.1 Chloroflexi bacterium HGW-Chloroflexi-1 | reverse complement strand
TAGGGGTGGGTGGTTAGCCCCTTCGCTACACTCAGAGCTTGCCCTGAACACAGTGAAGGGGCAGGCTCTTACCCCACAGGGACTTGCACCCTGTCAGAAACGCCAAGCTTCTTGGCGCACAACGACCTGGGCTTCACCCGCGCCGCGACTGCGGGGCAAACACCTCCAACACAAAACCAATCTCAAAGCGCGTGTGGCCGCCGCTGACCAGCCGCGAAGCGGCGTCGGGTGCAAGCCCTTGTTGGGCGGCATTTTAAGTTGCAACAGGTGATTTATCGCCGAAACTATAAAACCCTGCCATGTGTAAAATACGGTCAGATTGGTTACGAGCATATAAAGCCAGGAGAGAACGCGCGGCTTCAATAGGCCAAACCCGTTGCCAAGTCAAAAGTTCCCGCTGCATAGTCGCCAGTTCTAGCAAAATTTCAGATGGAACAGCGGGGGCGCTCCACTCGATGAAACACGCAGCTTCACGGAGACACATACTCACTACTTCATCGTGCTCTGAAATCGTTACATTGTTCGAAACACGGGCCAAAGTCGAGGCCATATTGCCAAGTTGTTGCTGCCAGTTCATTTTCTTGTAGCGTGCTCTCAATGATGTCTTCATATCAGGCGACCTCCAGTAATTCACGGATGATCTTTTCTATTCTGCTACGCAACGCCGGATCTTGCACTTCCATACTGAAATTCTGCTGTCGTGGACGTATATTAATGATCGACTCGAACGTGACGTTGCTGGTTTCGGGATGCCAATCTGCGCCCCAAATATCAACTTGTTGGCTATTATCCTCGAGCAAAGCTTGTTCACAATCGGCATGGAGTTCCCCTCCACCAGCTAAGATTTCACGGTTGACATCCACCGCCAGTTTGATAAAGTTACTACCAAACTGTTCGGTCATTTGCTTAATTTGCTCTCTAGTTACGGCTTCACGAATAATTAATATCATTGATCACTTCCCTCAGAGATACACTCATTTTGGATAAAAATCTTCGTATCTTCTCAATTTATCGGGGGTAGATTATCTGCTGTGGCCGGTCTGCGACCGAGCCACCGGTGGGGAGAGAATTTGGCGATCATTCTTTCTTCCAGGTCGTAACCACTTAGCGATGCCACGTTGCCTCAGATCAGGTGTTGCATGTATGTTTTGTCCCGGTTGCTTCTGCAAATAATCAAGAACTTGAGCAATACCGGCTGCGATACCAATAACGACACCTGCCCCAACAAGCAATGTCCAAATGTCCATAGTGTTTGTCTCTGGAGAGTATGTGGCCGAGTGTGCGTTCGATGCTCATTGCACACTCGAAATACCGCCTAACGGCCTGCGTGAGCCGCGTTCACCCGCGTCACTGAGCGCAAGGCACACTGATTAAATGTAGAACGCTTGAAAACAAAGGATGCTTGCTAAACGGCGCGCGGGTAAACGTCGGCTGCACGCCATGTCAGGCGCGGGTTACTGCGCCTCAACTTCACTTTTGTCGATAATCTGTTCTGCCCACACATAAACCGCTCGTGCCGCCTGGATGGCCCACTGATATTCTTCCTCCGTCACATCTTCGTAATCCCCAGGATACCGAAACATGACAGCATAGCTGGTCAAACTGACAATCTCCTCCGCCTCCGGGGGCACCGAAACTTCGGGAGGTAATCGGGTCATCAGATAATCGATGTTGTGAACCTTGCTGAACTCTACGCCACAATGAACCAGCACCGCCTTGATGCTTTTCTCTACGGCCTGTTGGGCATGAAAACACAACTCGGGAGTCACGACCAGGATATCAACCGGGAAGCCGAAGCCAAAGATCTGTTTGTAAAGATACCGCACTGTGTTTGAGCGATGTGTCCCATCAGGCACAACTACCATCACATCAATATCACTGTTGGGACCCATCGCGCCGCGTGCCGCTGAACCAAACAGAATAATCCGTAATGGATGCACAGCATTGACAATCCGCTCTATCAAGTTGTCGATGGTTTTAGAGGTATGTTGCATGGTGATGGTTGACACGCTTCCTCCCTCCCGCGTCTGACTTGACTGGACGGACTCCGTCAGTCGGGCTGCGAGGGCATAATAAATGGTAACACAGCATCCAGTACCCCTGGGATGTCCATTCGCGGGGCCGGATGGACTCCGCCGCAGTCGTCGTGACGGTGATCGGGGAGAGTGGGTACGTCACGATGGTGGGGCGCGTTATCCCAACGACTGACCAGCCGGCCATCTGAAGTTTGCAGATGATACCGATACTTCGGACGCGTCAGGGTGGGAGCCGTGACGACGTACTCGGCGACGTGTAACTCGAAGTCGCCGATCAGGAGCAAAATGCCACTCACGTAGCATTCGTGGGCATCAATCTCCTCAAAGCGCATGTCTGAACGGAGCACGTGCGGCGCAGCATGGACGGCGTCCTGTACGCTCAAGTAATATTCCCGCGCGTTCACACCGTCACCCCAGACAAGATGCGCAGCTTGCGCTCCCAGAGGTCCAGGCCGCGTTTGGCAGCGTACCAGTCGAAGTACACCGCTTCATCGCCCAGCGCGCCGGACTCGAACTGGCGCATGAACTCGTCCGAAGAGATCCCGTGTCGCTGCTCAAACGTCCGGCAAGCGCGCTCGAAGTGGGCACGCCGCGCCCTGGCCAGATTGACCTCCTGGCGCAACGCGCTGCTCAGAACCGCGCGAACTTCGTCCAGGCTGATGCCTGTAGATAATTGGGTTCTTAGCGCAATTCCGTCCACATTTCCTCCCCGTCTATTCCTCCCCAAAGCCCCAGGCCGCGCCTGGCAGCGTGCCTATTATAGCCCGAATTGCCGCCGAAGGCAACCGCGCGAATTGACTCACGCTAAATCTTACTTTGAACCAATCGTTGCCTCAGGGAGTAATCTGACCCAACGCCGGTGTATCGACTTCTTCCAACGCTCCCATACAACTACGACGCCTCCGCCGATAGGCCCTCGCGCTTGAAGCCCTCGATGTACGCCAACGACTGGTGCCGGAAATAAGTGTTGTACAACCCGGCATAGTGTCCGCCGCGCGCCATCAGCGCGTCGTGTTTGCCTTCCTCGATGATCTGGCCCTGGTCCATCACGATGATCCGGTCCGCGTGCTTGACCGTGGAGAGGCGGTGCGCGATCACGATGGCGGTCCGGTCGCGCATGATCGTCTCCAGCCCCTCCTGGATCTGCGCCTCGGTGAACGGGTCCACGCTGGCCGTCGCCTCATCCAGAATGAAGATGGCCGGGTCCTTGAGGATTACGCGCGTCAGCGCGACCAGTTGGCGCTGCCCCATCGAAAGGTTGGCCCCGCGCTCGCCCACGTCGGTGTCCAGCCCGTCCGGCAGGTCCGCCAGCCAATCCCCGCCGCCGATCTGCATGGCCGCGGCCAACACCTGCGCATCGGTCGCATCCCGCAGGCCGTAGCGGATGTTCTCCCGCACGGTGCCGGAGAAGAGGAACGGCTCCTGAGGCGCCAGGCCGATCTGCCGGCGGTATTCTCCCAGGTCGAGCCCGCGGATGTCCTGGCCGTCGACCGTGAGCTCGCCGCCCTGGAACTCGTAGAAACGCATGATCAGCCGGGCGATACTGCTCTTGCCCGCGCCGGTGTGCCCCACCAGCGCCACGGTCTCCTTGGGGCGGATCGTCAGGGTGAAATCGGGCAGGACGACTTCGCCGCCGCGCGATTCGGCTTCGTCGGTGACGTAGCTGAATCGCAAATGTCGGAAAGCGATCTCCCCCTTTAGTCTGCCCACCGGCTCGTCGCCGATCTGCGTCACCCGATGTTCGAGGTCGATCAGCGCGAAGACCCGCTCGGCCGCGGCCAGGCCGTCCTGGAACTGGCTCCAGAACGAGGCAATGTTGATCAGCGGCCACCAGTAGAAACCCACCGCCTGCATGAACAGGTACCAGTTGCCAGGGCTCACCACGCCGGCCAGGTCGCCGGTCGCGGGGGTCCGGGTCGCCAGCCCGCCCGCGTAGATCAGCAGCGCGACGCCCAGCCCCGATGATGCGCCCATGATCGGAAAAATGGTGTCAAGGGTCAGGCCGCGGCGCAACCCCACCGCGTACGCCTGCCGGTTGTTCTCGGCAAAGGTGTTGTAGATGGCCTGCTCCTGGCGGAAACTCTTGGCCACGGTGATCCCACTGACCGATTCCTGGATCTGGGCGTTGATCTTGGCCGTGACGCGGCGGGCGCGCTGGGTCACCGTGCGGGCGATCCGCCGGAAACTGAGCGCGGTGGTGATCGCGATCGGGGTCATCCCCACCAGCAGGAGGGTCAGCCGGACGTCGATGCTGAGCAGCCAGGCGGACAGGATGGCGACCAACAGCACCTGGCTGAGCAGGCTCGTGGTCAGCGACACCACCTCCGACAGATCCTGCGTGTCCGAGGTGATGCGGCTGACGATCTTGCCCGACGGATGTTCGTCGTAGAACGACAGATCGTGCTGGATGGTGGCGTCGAAGACCTCCTCCCGGATCTTGAGCACCACATCGCCCACCACGCGCGCCGCGAAGAACTGCTGGATGAAGTTGAAGCCCCAGGCCAGCGCGCCCAGCAAGAGCACGCCCCCGGTGAACAACAACATGATCCCGGTCGGCGCGTCCTGCGCCTCGCGCAGCACGTCGATCCCTTTGGAGATCAGGATCGGGCCGCCGGTGCCCGCGGCCGAGTTCAGCGCGATGGCAACAGCCACCAGCGCGATCTGCCGGCGGTGCGGGCGGAAATAGCGCAGCACCCGGACCAGCAGCTCGCGGTCGCTGTAGTTGCGGTCGTATGCCTCAGTGTCGAGGCCGTCGAGGATGAAGCCCATGAGGTTGCGGTATTAGGTATTGGGTATTGGTCGCGAGCTTGCTAATACCTAATACCTAATACCTCAATCGTATCTCGCAAAGATGCGTCTGTAGTCCTCGCAGCGCGCCAGCAGCTCTTCGTGCGTGCCCTGGTCGACCAGTTCGCCGCGGCGCAGCACCAGGATGCGGTCGGCCCAGCGGATCTGGCTGAGCCGGTGGGTGATCAGGAAGGTCGTGCGCTGGCTGCTGATACGCCGCATGGCGCGCTGGATCTGGTCCTCGGTGGCGCTGTCGATGGCGCTGGTGCTGTCGTCCAGGATCAGGATGCGCGGGTCGGTGAGAAATGCGCGGGCGATGGCGATCCGCTGGCGCTGCCCGCCCGAGAGGGTCACTCCGCGCTCGCCCACTTCGGCGCCGTAGCCGTCCCGGAAGTCGGTGATGAAGTCGTGCGCCTGGGCCGAACGCGCGGCCTCCTGAATCTCATCCAGCGTGGCATCGGCGCAGCCGAAGGCGATGTTTTCCGCCAGCGTGCGCGAAAAGAGGAACGGGTCCTGCTCGATGGTCGAAATCTGTGACCGCAACGACTCCAGGCGCCAGTCCCGCACATCGACGCCATCCACCAGCACCCGGCCGCTGTCCGCGTCGAAGATGCGGTTGATCAACCGGGTCAGCGTCGTCTTGCCCGATCCGGTCTGTCCCACGATTGCAATCGTCTCCCCAGGCCGCGCGGTGAAGCTGAGGTCCTTCAACACCAGGCCGGAGAGACTTCCGACCTCTTCGGAGACTTCGGAAGTCAGGCCCTGAGAATCCAGGCCCCGATAGCCGAAGCTGACGTGCTCGAACACGACCTCACCGCGGATCGGTTGGGCGACCCCGCCCTCGTTTTCGTCCAGCTCGGTCTCGGTGTTGATCGTTTCCAGCATGCGCCGGGCGCCGGCGATCCCCATCTGCACCAGGTTGAAGCTGAAGATGGAGATGAAGGTCGGAAACCGCAGCGTGCCCACCAGACCGATGTATGCGATCACCTCGCCCAGCGTCAGGCTGCCGCCGCGCCAGAGCAGCAGCCCGTGCAAGAAACTGCCGGCCCAGGCCAGCGTGAAGGCCAGCATCGGCAGGTAGCGCGCCTGGATCACCCCCTGGCGCACGAAGTAGTCCCGGAAAACGCGTGCATCGCCGGTGAACTTCAGCCACTCATAGCGTTCCTGGACATTGGCTTTGACGATCTCGATCCCGGAGATCGCCTCGGCCAGCCCCGCGTTCATGGCCCCGAACTGGTCGCGCAACCCCGTGCTGACCGGCTGGAGGCGCCGATTGTAGTCGTAGACCGTGATCGTCAGCAGGATCAACAAGATGCCCGGCGCCAGCAGCAGATCGAGCCGCATCCGCGCGATCAGCAGAAACGGCACCATCACCGCCATGGCTGAATCGATGATCAACATCAGGCCAGGGCTGAACATCAGATTGAGCGAGCGCACGTCGTTCGTCGCCCGCGCCATGATGTCGCCGATGCGCTGCCGGCCGTGGAAGGTCTGGCTCTTGCCCAACAGGCTGACGTACAACTCGTCCCGCGCGTCCCGCTCGATCCGCTGGGCCACGAACTCGACGCTGTAGTTGCGGCTCAGCCCGGAAAGCCCCTGGCCTACGGCGACGGCGATCACCGTCAACGCCAGGCGCAACAACGCGGCCGGCGCCCACCCTGGCGTGGTGATCAGATCGAACGCCCGCCCGATGAGGATCTGGATGGTGCTGTAGCACAGGTTGTTGATGATGGCAGCCCCGAGCGCGGCCAGCGGAAACGCCGCATACCGCCAGAGGTGCGACCCGATCCACCGCTCCGGCCCCGTGCGGCGGTAGGGGTATTCGTTTTCGAGCCTGAATTCCTTCTTGGTCACCCGCGCTCCTGCTTTGTCAACAGATGTTCTGGTCGGGGTGTAACCGTGCCAGATACAACAGGCCGTATCCTATCAATAATCCGGGGTGGCTGTGGCCGGTCTCCTGACCGAGCCACCGTGGCTCGGTCAGGAGACCGGCCACAGCGAGCGATCCCCCGAAGAATCGAGAAGATACAACAGGCCCATCATACGTACATTCACCGAGTTTGGCAAGGCACAGGGCTGCCTGCGCGCTCCGCAAGATCGCCACTTGACACATGCGGGTAATTTAGGTAGACTACCGGCAGCAAACCCGGTACATACCTGTCGCCAGTAACCCGCAAGCCGCGCAGATGATCGTTTGACAGCTTGCACCACAAGCGTGATCGCACCACTGCCAAAGAACTACGCGCCGCCACCATCGTTGCTTTTACGTGGCGTCACTTTCCCGTCTCCGAGATCACACGATCCTCGGCCAACCGAATATACTGGTCGGAAATCAAACGAGTGCATTCGAAGCCAGAACCGCAAGCTGTCATTGCGAGCGTTTTTTGCGAAGCAATCGGGATTGCCGCAATCCCC
>PHCA01000245.1:5689-7315 GCA_002842085.1 Chloroflexi bacterium HGW-Chloroflexi-1 | reverse complement strand
CTGTTCACCTGCAGCCCCGCGTTTTACGTCGTGTTGGCCGCGGGTTTAGACTGGCTGTGGCAGCGCTGGAGATCGGCGTTTGCCCTGGCCGCGCTGTGCTGGCTGGCCGCGGCGGGGGTGACGCTGCACGCGTTCTGGACCGACCCGGCCTATCGAGCCGACGACCAGCGCGCGGCGGTCCGTTTCTTGCAGGATCACTGGCGCCCCGGCGATGTCGTGCTGGTCAACGCCGGCTGGACCTACACCGCGTTGCTGACTTGCTGGGACGGGCCCGCCTTCCGCGGCCGGCTCACCGGCGACCTGCCCGCCCCGCGCGCTGATGCCGAACTGGTCCTGGTCACTACCGGCCACGTGGATGGCGATCCGCGCCTGGGCTGGGCCGATCCCCGCTCCGACTTCTTCGCCATGCCATCCGACGCGACCGCCCGGCAGATCGACGCACTGTTCGGGCGCTTCGCTCGGGTCTGGCACTATCGCATCTACGACACCGTGAACGACCCCGGCGGCGAGGTCCGCGGCTGGCTGGACGCAAACGGCCGGCTCTTCGAGGACCAGGTCGTCAGCTACGCCGCGGGCGTGAGCCTCCGGTGGTCGGCGCCGACCACCGCCGGGCAGGCCGGGCAGACGCTGTACGCCGCGTTGACCTGGCGGGCGGACGCTCTCGCCCCGGCCGACATCGCCACGTCGCTGCGGCTGGTGGGCGGGGACGGCGACACCTGGGTCCAGCCGCCGGACGAACGACCGTTGGGGCCGCTTTTCCCGTCGAGCACGTGGCCCGCGGGCCAGGCGCAACGCCAACCGATCGCGCTGCCGATCCCGCCGGGGACGCCGCCGGGGCGCTACACACTCGCCCTGCTGGTCTACGACCCCGAGACCGGCAAGCCGTGGCCCCCACAGGACTACCGGGAACGCCTCAGCGCCGTGCAGGACGGGCTCGACCTGATGATCGTCGACGTCACCCGGCCGGCGCCACCCTCCGCGCCGCAAACAGTCCTCGCCCGCTTCGGGCCGCTGGCGCTCGTGGCCGCGACCTCCCCCGCGACCGTCGTGGCGCCCGGCGCGCAAATCCCGGTCGAGTTGTTCTGGCAGGCCGCCGCGGCGCCCGGCGAGCCACTGGTCGTGGTGGTGCAACTGCTCGATGAGGGAGGGCAGGTCGTCGCCGGGCTGGAAGAGGCGCCAGTTAGAGGGTTCTACCCGACCCAGGCCTGGGCTGCCGGCGAGCTCGTGCGCGACCGGCACACGCTGGCGCTACCGCCCGATCTGCGGCCGGGGGACTACCGGCTGATCGTAGGCGCCTACCGCGCGGCGGATCGCGTCCGGCTGGAGACGAAAGCCGGGTTGTTCGGGAAAAGCGATTATTGGGTGGTCAAGCGACTGGAGATCCGGTGAGCGCTGGCCCGCTACGCCAGAAAGTATGCCCGCGCCGCGCCATCCCACCTGCGGCCAGGTCATAGTGGGTGGTCCCCCTCAGATCGGAATACTTGTGTGCGATAGCAAGACATGTTATCATGTGATCCATGAATAAACGTATCTTCTCAATTTTTCGGGGAATCGCTCGCTGTGGCCGGTCTCCTGACCGAGCCACGGTGGGTATCTTCTCAATTTTTCGGGGAATCGCTCGCTGTG
>PHCA01000245.1:0-5670 GCA_002842085.1 Chloroflexi bacterium HGW-Chloroflexi-1 | reverse complement strand
TAGAAGTTGGCGGGAAAAAGCGAGGTGTGCCTATGCAAGAAAAGATCATCAAAATCATTCTGGCCCATTACCCCCAGACACAGGGGATTTACCTGTTTGGCTCTTATGGCGCCCACAAGGAATGGCCCGACAGCGATATAGACATCGCCTTGCTCTTGTCGCCCGGGCAAGCCGGACAAGAAAAAAACCTCCTCTTGAGCCAGTGCCGTTTTGATCTGCAAGACGCCTTGTCCCAGGACGTTGATTTGCTCAATGCCCGGCAGGTTTCCACCGTCTTTCAAAAGGAAATCATTAGCGGCGTCCGCATCTATTGCGCCGATCCATACGCGGCGGATGAATTTGAAATGCTGGTCATTTCCTACTACCAAAAACTCAACGAAGAGCGCCGGGAAATCCTGGATGCCTTTTACAGAACCGGGAGGGCTTACGCGGTATGAACGATATTGTCATCAACAAAATCCAAAGCATTCAGCGGTGTATCGAGCGCGCGCGGCAAGAATACCAGGCAGACCCCGACGGATTCGCCGCCAATTACACCGCGCAGGATGCGGCTGTGTTGAATGTGTTGCGGGCGTGCGAACAGGCGATTGACCTGGCCAATCATCTGATTCAAACGCACAAAATGGGCATTCCCATCTCCAGCGCGGAAAGTTTCGATCTGCTGCGGCAAAAATCCATCATTGATTTGGCTCTGTCGGAAAAACTCAAACGGATGGTGCATTTCCGCAGTATAGCGGTTCACCAGTATCAGCGCATGGATTTAGATATCGTCAAATCGGTCATCGTTTCCGGGCTGGATGATCTCGTTCAATTCGGCGACCGCATCCTGGAGTTTATCAATCGAGTATCTGAGGTGAGTGAGCATGGACTACGCTAGAGCTTCTGCGACAGAACTGATCGCTTCACTGCGCGAACAGGAACGGCATCCTGATCTGAAACTGATCCAGGCCCTGTTGCAGCGTGGGAATGCGGTTGTCACGGATCTCATCGAGGTGGTTGAAGATGACACGAGCTGGCCACAGATTCACGCGGCGCTGCTGCTCTGTGAGCTGCGCGCCGAATCTGCGCTGCCGGCAATCCAACAAGCCATCAGTGACCCTGAGGGCCACGACCTGGCCGATTGGCTGGTCGATGATGCGCTAGAGAAGTTCGGTCCCGCTGCGCTCGATATGCTGGAGGCCGTTGCTGCTGATAGAGCGGTGGAGTGGTACCAGCGAGCAGTGGCCTGTCAGGTGATGATGACCGTAGCCTATCGCTATGCCGAGACCTACGCCCGTGTCACGGCTTCTCTGCGCAGTCTACTCCCCGACCCCACGCTGGACTGGCGGGCCTATGAAAGCTATGAGGCCCTCAAGGAGGCTGTGGATGACCCACAAGTCTGGACATCGGTAGTCGCTCGGCTGTGTGATCTGCGCGATCTCGAAGCCTATGACTTGATTGGCCAACTGTTCGAGGCGGGCCTGGTTGATGAGATGATGATCGATCCACCAGCTTACCAACAGGCATATCAGCGGAGCGGCCAGCCTGTCGGTTTCGAGGACCAGCCAACGCCCCTGGTATACCGCTACAAACGCAACCGGCCGCGCGAAGGGCAAAGGTAAAACGGTTACCCCACGAAAAAGGGGCGAGCCGCCCACGCGACTCGCCCCTGCCATGATACCTGGTCGTGCACCCTTTTTCGTGCCTCGTTACTCAGCTTGCCCTGGCCAGCTTGCTCAGACCAGGCAGCCTCGTGGCGCCCGAGGGTGACCACTTAGGGCTGCTACCTTCCGGTCCTGACCCGGTTCGCAGGCCCCCGCCGCACGAGACCCAGTCCTCAACGCCCGCTGACAGGGCAGTCCTGCTAACCGCCGATCCTGGAAAGGGAATTCAACCCCGCTATAGCGGTTTGCGGGTACAGGGCACCGCTAGCTCCCCGTCTAGCACGACCACGTACATGATAACCCAGGGCGGGCTTTTTGTCAAAGCACGTCCCCGCGCTCAGGAAATATGCCGTCACCCTGTCACCCTGTCACCCTGTCACCCTGTCACCCTGTCACTCTGTCACCCTGTCACCCTGTCAAGTATGATGGCGGAGAGGGAGGGATTTGAACCCTCGATCCCTTCCGGGATACACGATTTCCAGTCGTGCGCACTAGGCCGGACTATGCGACCTCTCCACGCCGGTAAAGCCATTATATCCAGGCCGGGCGCTTTCAGCAAATCCGGCCTGTCAACCGTCAACTTGCCTGATTCTCTCCGGGCAGGTAAAATTGCCTCATCCTGAATGGATTTCGCCCGGGTGACCGGAGGTTGCCCCTGTCATGACATAGGAGCAGGACCATGCAGTTCACCGTGCCCCAAGAAGAACTCGACAAGATCATTTACGCCTATCACCACGATCCCTTCACGGTTCTCGGCGCCCATCCCGTGGAGTTGAAAGGCAAACCGGCTGTGGCGATCCGCGCCTTTCTCCCGTTTGCCGAGCAGGCATGGGTTGTGCCACTCCCCCCCGAAGTCGGGGGGGCCGGGGGGGGCGTCGCCATGTCCCGCCTCCCCGGCACCGACTTCTTCGAGGCGCAGTTCCTGGGGCACAGAAAGCCCTTCCGTTACGAAATCCGCACCCTCGACAAGGATGGCGAGACCCGCCAGCGCGCCGATCCCTACAGCTTCCTGCCGGTGCTCGGCGATCTGGACTTGCAGTTGTTCAACGAGGGCAACCACTTTCGCACCTGCGAGAAGCTGGGCGCGCAGGTCATGACGATCGACGATACCCCGGGCGTCCTGTTCGCCGTGTGGGCGCCCAACGCCGTCCGCGTCAGCGTCATCGGCGACTTCGATCACTGGGACGGTCGCCAACACCCGATGCGCGAGCGGGGCAGTTCCGGCATCTGGGAGCTTTTCATCCCCGGGCTGGGCCAGGGCACGCTCTACAAGTACGAGGTCAAAACCCGCTACGACACGATCCTGCAAAAGATCGATCCGCAGGGTTTTTTCGCCGAGACGCGCCCCAAGACCGCCTCGATCGTTTGGGACATCGACCGCTACGCATGGGGCGACGCGGCCTGGATGGCCCAGCGCGCCGAGAGCGATCTACTGCACGGGCCGGTCGCGATCTACGAGGTGCACCTGGGGTCATGGATGCGGGCGCCGGACAGCAACGGTTACCTCAGCTATCGCGACCTGGCCGACCAACTGGCCACCTATATCAAGCAGCAAGGCTACACCCACATCGAGCTGCTGCCGATCACCGAGCACCCCCTGGATGCCTCCTGGGGCTATCAGGTCACCGGCTATTATGCACCCACCAGCCGCTTCGGCACGCCTGATGAGTTCCAGTATTTCGTGGATACCATGCACCGCAACGGTATCGGCGTGATCCTCGACTGGGTGCCAGCCCACTTCCCCAAGAATGACTATGGGCTGGTCGACTTCGACGGGACCGCGCTCTACGAATACGCCGACGACCGGATCGGCGAGCACAAGGAGTGGGGCACCAAGGTCTTCAACTACGCGCGCAACGAGGTCCGGCAGTTCCTGCTGAACAGCGCGCTCTTCTGGTTGGACAAATACCACATCGACGGGCTGCGCGTGGACGCGGTCGCGGCCATGCTCTATCGTGACTACGGCCGCACCGAATGGGTCCCGAACGTCCACGGCGGCCGCGAGAATCTGGAGGCCATCTCGCTGCTGCGCCGGTTGAACGAGCTGGTCTACCAGTACCACCCGGGCGCGATCACCGCGGCCGAAGAATCCACCGCGTTCCCGGCGGTGAGCCGGCCCACCTACCTGGGCGGCCTGGGGTTCACCTTCAAGTGGAACATGGGCTGGATGCACGACACGCTGGACTACGTCGCCAAGGATTCGGTGTATCGCAAGTATCACCACCAGAAGCTCACCTTCGGGTTGATGTACGCCTTCAGCGAGAACTTCATCCTGCCGATCTCCCACGATGAGGTCGTCCACCTGAAACATGCCATGGCCGACAAGATGCCGGGCGATTTCTGGCAGAAGCTCGCCAACCTCCGGCTCTACTACGGCTTCATGTGGACTCATCCGGGCAAGAAGTTGTTGTTCATGGGCCAGGACTTCGCCCAATGGCAAGAGTGGAGCGAGGACCGCAGCCTCGATTGGGGCCTGACCGGCCACGAGCCACACCGGAAGATGCTGAAATGGATCGCCGACCTCAACCGGCTTTACAGAAACGAGCCGTCACTCTACGAGCTGGACTACGACTGGACCGGCTTCGAGTGGGTCGACGCCAATGATTGGGAGCACAGCGTCATATCATATATCCGCAAGGCCAAAGACCCGGCAGACCACCTGGTGGTGATCTGCAACTTCACGCCCGTGGTCCATACCGGGTATCGGGTGGGCGTGCCAACCCTGGGGACCTACCGCGAACTGCTGAACAGCGACTCCGAGTACTACTTCGGCAGCAACGTCGGCAACGGGTTTGGGCTGCCGGCCCAGGAGTTGAAGTGGCAAAGCCAGCCCTACTCCGTCGAGGTCACACTGCCACCGTTGGCGATCGTGATCCTGAAGCCGGAGCAATGAGCGCAAAAAGCGTGACCAGATGACAGGAGCGGAGGGTGACAAGATGTATGATCGTTGCGTGCAGAATGTCGGACCGCAAAAGTTATTCACGGAAGGGGATAAAGAGATGAACCGCAAACTCGTCATCGCCGTGGCCAGCGCCTTGCTGGCCGTTCTGCTGTCGGTAGGGGTTGCTGGGGCGCAGGGGACAACGCCATTTCCCCAACACTCACATTCCCAGATCGACACAATCGAGAGCCTGTCGTTCCCGTCAGTATGGTTCTACGGTGGAAAGCAGATCACTTTCCCCGACCGGGCCAGCGAGACCACCATGCTGCCAGGGCCTCGCAGCATGGCAGGCGTTACAACCGGCCCCGTCTCCACTGTCTCGTTCACCTACGCCGGCATGATGCGCGCCAGCGCGCTGGCGGACACCCAAATGACCTTGGGGCACAGGCCGATGCTGGAACCCAACCTCCTGGTCCGGACGCGCCGCTGAACACTACCGTCTACGTCACCGTCACCCGCGACAGCCAGATCATTGGCACCGGACAATCGTTCACCGGCGGCGGCACCTGGTTCCAAGTTGACCCGCAGCCGCCGGACGGCAAGCGGACCGACATTCGCATCGGCGACGTGGTGCACGTGACCGCCGGCGCGCTCTCGGCGACGGTGGAGATGATCCCCATGACCGGCGCGGTGGATGCCGATACAGAGGTCGTCTCCGGCCAGGTCTTCGGCATGCCCTATCCCGCCACAGTACGCATCGAAGTGTGGGTCGAGAACGGCCAGAGCCGGGATGTGCAGACCGACGCGGCCGGCAACTTCAGCGTGGACTTCGGCGACTTCGACATCCATCCGGGGGACAACGTCGGCATCTGGTACGTGCGGCCCGACGGCCACCTGGCCGGCATCGTGCGCAGCCACTTCCGGCTGGAGGCCGAGATCACTGACGACGACGTTTGGGGCCAGACGACCCCGAACACGCAGGTGGAGCTGACCCTCAGCTCGCCAGGTGTGGGAATCAGGGCTACCAAAGGCACAACCAAAGTCTGGACCGACGAGGAGGGTCAGTTCGGCGCCGCCTTCGGCGACAAGGAGCATCGAGAGGACATCACGCCCGGCGACACCATCGCCGGCCAGGCCGGCGAGAAG
>PHCA01000244.1:6073-9214 GCA_002842085.1 Chloroflexi bacterium HGW-Chloroflexi-1 | reverse complement strand
GCCATTCGCCATTCGCCATTCGCCATTCGCCATCATTAACACAGGAGAACACCGGTGACTAACCCCCAAGCCAAACTTCAAGAGCTCAAGATTCACCTGATCGAGGTCAATGACCTGGAAGCGGCCAACGCGCTGCTGTACTGGGACCAATCCACCTACATGCCCGAAGGCGGCGCGGCGGCGCGGGCGCGGCAGTCAGCCACGCTGAGCAAGATCGCTCACGAGAGATTCACCGATCCGGGCATCGGCAAGCTGCTGGACAACTTGCGACCCTATGAAGAGAGCCTCCCTTACGACGCCGACGATGCCAGCTTGATCCGAATCACCCGGCGCGAGTACGAGCGGGCGGTGAAGGTGCCGCCGGCCTTCATGGCCGAGCTCACCAGCCATCAAGCTGACTCGTATCAGGTCTGGGCCGCGGCCCGGCCGCAGAACGACTTCGCCAGGGTGCAGCCCTACCTGGAAAAAATGCTGGATCTGAGCCGCAAGTACAGCGACTTCTTTCTGGGCGAAACGCCCGGTTACGAACACATCGCGGACCCGCTGATCGATGTGGCGGACTACGGCATGAAGGCGTCGACCGTCAGCGCCCGGTTCGCCGAACTACGCGGCCAGCTCGTGCCGTTGGTCGAAGCGATCACCGCGCAGCAGCCCGCCGACGACACGTGCTTACACCGGCACTTCCCGGAAGCCGGGCAATGGACGTTCGGGCTCGACATCGCCAGGGTTATCGGCTACGACTTCGGACGCGGCCGCCTGGACAAGACCCATCACCCGTTCACGACCGAGTTCTCCATCGGCGACGTGCGCATCACCACGCGCGTCGATGAACACGACCTGCGCAACGCGCTCTTCAGCACGATCCACGAGGCCGGGCACGCGATGTACGAACAGGGTGTCAACCCTGACTACGAGGGCACGCCGTTGGCGGGCGGCACATCTTCGGGCGTCCACGAGAGCCAGTCGCGGCTGTGGGAGAACGTGGTCGGCCGCAGCCGCGGCTTCTGGCAGTTCTACTATCCAAAACTCCAGGCCGTCTTCCCTGACGCGCTGGCGGACGTGCCGCTGGACAGCTTCTATCGGTCCATCAACAAGGTCCAGCGCTCATTGATCCGCACCGAAGCGGACGAGGTGACCTACAACCTGCACGTCATGCTCCGGTTCGACCTCGAGCTGGCGCTGCTGGAAGGGAAGCTGGCCGTGCGCGATCTGCCTGAGGCATGGCGGGCGCGCTACGAGGCAGATCTGGGCGCCTTCCCGGCGGACGACAAGGACGGCGTGATGCAGGACGTGCACTGGTACGGCGGCATCATCGGCGGCGTGTTTCAGGGCTACACCCTGGGCAACATCATGAGCGGGCTGTTCTGGGAGGCCGCGCTGCGCGCCCACCCGGAGATCCCCGGCGAGATCGCCCAGGGCCAGTGCGGCACGCTGCTCGGCTGGCTGCAAGACAACATCTACCGCCACGGCAGCAAGTACACCGCGAACGAGCTGATCGAGCGCGTCACCGGTGGCCCGCTGACGATCGAGCCGTACATCCGCTATTTGCGGACGAAGTACGGGGAGTTATACGAGCTGTAAGGGGCAGCGGATAGAGACCTGACAGGTTTTGGAAACCTGTCAGGTCTGTTCACCACTAAGGATGAGAACAGGGTTGGCCCGGTCACAGACCGGCCAGAGCGCCTATTCTCGAAATAGAAACCGGCGCCGGTATGACGCACACCGGCGCCGGTCGACCTGGTTCAGCGGGAGTGGATGGGAGTCGAACCCACCATGGCCGCTTGTGCAGCACCCAGCACCGGTTTTGAAGACCGGGACGCCCACCGGGACGCAACCACCCCCACCGATGATCATACATGCATTCGTCCGGTTGGTCAAGCTGTGAAGGGGCCGTGACAGGTGGATGGGGCGCGCCGCGATCTCGTTCTGTGTCACCCACTCGGCCTGGCAGTTCTCGAACCGGAAGTCTGGAGCAAAGGGATTCACGAATCGCACCCCCTCCGTCACCTGATCGGTATTGAAGTCCTCGCTCAGGACGATCGGTATCTGGTTCAGATGGGCGGTGGCCCAAATCCGGGCATCCCAGAAGTTGAACTGATACGCGCGCACCCCGCGCGCGGCTTCCAAGACGATCATGCCGGTCAGGTCGAGCACTGTCCAGCTCCGGAGATAGTTTTCCACCCGCTCATATGCCTCTGGCACTGAGAGGGGCGTGGCGATCTTGCGAGTCACGGCGACGAAGAACTCGGCCAACACCTGGGTGCTGATCACGCCGGTTTCGCGCGTGCCAAGGCTGTCCAGCACTTCCAGCGCTCGTTCTTGTTTCTCCGGTTCGGAGCGGTCGTAGGCGTAGGCCAGGACGTTGGTGTCCACCAGCACACTACCGCTCATGCAAGTCCTCCCGACGCCAGGTACGCCGGCCAGATACAGCTCCCTGTCGGATTAGATGCTGGATGAAGGCCCGTTCCTTTTCCCAAGCTGTCAGGTCCCGCCTGGGAAAACGCAACACGCGGACATGTTGATCGATGGCCTGGCGGATGATTTCGGCCTCAGTCACACCCCTTTCCCTGGCGAATTGTTTGAGGAGCATGTCTTGATGAGGTTCGATGAAAACTTGCTTCCGCATTCTGGTCGCCACGTCCTTGTCCTCCCTTCATACTGTGCAGTCTTACGGTTATCGGTATCTTCTCAAAAAGGCGGGGACAAATTTGCTTGAGCAGAGTCCGTGACTCGGCGGGCGAGCGGCGGATCACGGATCCGCCCTGAGCTGCCCCAGGTTATTGAAAGGATACGGTTATCGGGTCTATACATCACATTATACATCACATCATTACCTCATGACGTCAAGGTGTCGCAGGCAGATCAGTGGCTCCATCAAAAGGGCGATTCGTTGGGGGTGCGGTTCAGTTTCGGGGCGTGTCATTGCGAGGAGCGTCGTGTGCGGTTGCGAGGCACGAAGCAAAGCAATCTGAGATTGCTTCGCACAAACCACTCGCAATGACGGTCTGCCCCAGGATTGAAACGCACCCATTCGTTGGCGGCGTGGTTGAAGGGGACGCGGGTTCGTGGTAGAATAGGGGCGAGTCAGCGAGTCGGCGAATCAGCGAATCAGCGAGTCGGCGAATCAGCGAATCAGCGAAT
>PHCA01000244.1:0-6022 GCA_002842085.1 Chloroflexi bacterium HGW-Chloroflexi-1 | reverse complement strand
GCGAATCAGCGAATCAGCGAATCAGCGAATGAACCGACCGACCAACCACCAACCAACTGGAGTCCTCCGATGACACACACGGCGATTTTGTGGGAACGTTTGGGACCGGACGACCCCCGGGTCTGGTGCAATCTGTGCGCGCACCGCTGCGTGATCCTGCCGGGCCGGCAGGGCGTCTGTCACGTGCGCGAAAACCGGGACGGCACGCTCTACACGCTGGTCTACGGCCGGACCATCGCCCAGCACGTGGACCCCATCGAAAAGAAGCCGCTGTTTCACTTCCAGCCGGGCAGCCGGTCCTACTCTATCGCCACGGCCGGGTGCAACTTCCGCTGCGCCTTCTGCCAGAACTGGGAGATCTCCCAGATGCCGCGGGAGCAAGACATCATCCTCGGCGCCCTCGCGACGCCGGCCCAGATCGCGCGCGCGGCTCAGCGGTCCGGCTGCGCGTCGGTGGCCTACACTTACACCGAGCCGACCATCTACGCCGAGTATGCGCTGGACACGGCGCGGGAGGCCCAGGCGTTGGGGCTGAAAAACGTCTTCGTCAGCAATGGCTACATGACGCCGGAACTGTTGCGCCTGATGGCGGGGCTGATCGACGGCATCGACGTGGACCTGAAAGCGGGCCGCGGCGAGTTCTATCACAAGATCTCGGGGGCGGCGCTGGAGCCGGTGCTGGCCAACTTGAAGTTGATCCGGGAGTTGGGCATCTGGCTGGAGGTGACCACGCTGGTCATCCCCGGCCTGAACGACAGTGACGAAGAGCTGCGCTGGGTGGCCGAATACCTCTTCGACGAGCTCGGCCCCGACGTGCCGTGGCACATCAGCCGCTTCTATCCCCAGTACCGCATGGCCGACACCCCGCCGACCCCCACGGCCACCCTCGAGCGCGCCTGGCGGATCGGCCGCGCGGTGGGGTTGCGCTACGTGTACGTGGGTAACGTGCCCGGCCACGACACCGAGAGCACGACCTGCCCCGGCTGCGCCGCGCTGCTCATCGAACGCTTCGGCTATCAGACGCGCGTGCAGGCATTGCGGGATGGCCGGTGCGCCAGGTGCGACACGGCGATCGCCGGGGTAGAGATGCCGTGATGGGGCGAATGGCGAATGGCGAATGGCAAGAGGCAAATGGCAAATAGCAAATGGCAGATGGGCGAATGCTGATTCGCTGATTCGCTGATTCGCCGATTCGCCGATTCGCTGATTCGCTGATTCGCTGATTCCTGTCAACTTGCTCATGATTCTCACCTGAAGTATGATGGAGCCGGAGTGGTTGTCGCTCATCCGATCATCACACGCGCCCAAGGCAACGGCCCGGCATCATGACTCATTCGCCCGGTGAGAGTTACAACCCAGGTTCCATGACAGATCAATCCTCAGGGGGAGGTGGGACGCCGCATCTCTCCGACTCGAATCAAATACCCGGACAAGTTCCCAACTCACTCCCCCCCCTTGCCGGCCCACCGAACCCGGTGGCGCGGCGCGCGTCGTCACTCGTGGCCTGGCTGCTGGCGGCCCTGCTGCTGCTGGCGGCCGGGATCGGAGCGGCCGTGCTGGCGGGTCGAGTTGGGACGCGCGTCACGGTGACGGTGGATGGCTACACCGAGACGGTCCGGAGCACGCGGCCTGATGTCGGCTTGCTGCTCGCTGATCTCGGCTTGCGTCTGCGCCCTGAGGACCGGGTCACCCCGGCGCTCGACACGCCCCTCCGGCCCGGACTCCCGGTGATCGTGCAGCGCGCGCGGCCGGGCCTGGTCAGCGCGAATGGCATGGCGCTGGAGGTGTACACCCACGCCGAAACGGTTGGCGCGCTGTTGGCGGAAGCGGGCATCGGGCTGGCCCCCCACGACGAGGTCTGGCTGGAGGACGTTCAGGTGACGCTGACAACGCCGCTGCCGCCATCAGATGGCGCGTTGGCGCCACCACGCTTCGCGCGCGGCCGCGCGTGGATCGGTCACGAGCCCCGGCCGGTTCGGGTGGCGGTGCGGCGTGCCGTGCGCATGGTCGTCGACGATGGCAGTGTGCCCTACGAGATCTTCACCACCGCGCCGACCGTCGGCGAGGCGCTGTTGCGCGAGGAACTGACCCTCTACCTGGGCGACCGCGTCCAGCCGAGCCTGGGCAACCGGGTCCATGCCGGCATGCGGGTGATGATCGAACGCTCGACCCCCGTCCTGGTGACCGCTGACGGTCGCACCGTGCACACTCGCACCAAGGGCAAGACGGTCGGGGATACCCTGGTCGACCTGGGGATCGTGGTCGCGGGCAGCGACCGGGTGACGCCGGACCTGGCCCAGCCCGTGGTGGACAACGCCCAAATCCAGGTGGTGCGGGTGTTGGCGACCGTGCTGGTGGAGCGCGAGGCGATCCCGTTCGAGTCGATCCTGATCCCCGACGACGGGCTGGAGATCGACCAGCAGCGGCTGGAGCAGGCCGGCGAAGACGGGGAATACCGGCGGCGGTTTCAGGTCGTCTGCGAGGACGGGCTGGAGGTCACCCGCACCCTGACCGATGACTGGGTGGCCGCGGAACCGATCACACGCGTGGTGGCCTATGGCCGCAACATCGTTTCGCGGGAGCTGGAGACGCCGGAGGGCACGTTCATCTACTGGCGCAAGGTGCGTATGCTGGCGACCTCCTACTCGGCCTCGACGTCCGGCGTCTCCCCCGACGTGGCCTACTACGGCCGCACACGCCTGGGCTGGCCGATGCGTTTCGGCATCGTCGCAGTGGACCCGTCGATCGTCGCGCTGGGCAGCCGGGTGTACGTGCCCGACTACGGCGTCGGGGACGCGGCCGACACGGGCGGCGCCATCCGTGCCCGGCGGATCGATCTGGGGTACGATGACGACAATCTGCGCCTCTGGTATCGCTGGGTGGACGTCTACCTGCTCGACCCGCCGCCGCCCCGCTCCCAGATCCGGTGGGTGCTGCCGAATTGGCCGCCGCAGTAACGGGGTGTTGAAAGTGAGGCGGACACACCGCTTCCAAAATCCGGGGTGGCTGTGGCCGGTCTTCCTGGCCCGTCATTTTGGGCTGACCGTGTCACGGCCGCTCAGGTCTGCGGCAGCCACTCGATGGTCACCAACTGCTCGACCTTGCGGAACTCCGGGTCGCCCGTCAGCAGGATCGCCCGCTGCTGTTGCGCCAGCGCCACCGCAAACGCGTCGGCGTACGAGATCGGATGGTGCGCCTTGACGTGCGCGGCGGCAAACGTGAGCCGGCGATCGGCCTCGATGACAATGATGGGTAACTGGTCCACAGCCGCGATCATCCTCTGGGCGGCGGGCAGCCCTTGCTCACGCTCGGTGAT
Source organism: Chloroflexi bacterium HGW-Chloroflexi-1 (assembly GCA_002842085.1). Lineage (GTDB taxonomy): Bacteria > Chloroflexota > Anaerolineae > CG2-30-64-16 > CG2-30-64-16 > CG2-30-64-16. Next base: position 2,706 of record PHCA01000244.1, on the reverse strand, counting down.
GTAAACGGCTTCGCCATAGTTGACGATGGCGAGATAGACCTCGGCCTGCTTCTGCCTGGCGCGCGCCAATACGGCTTTGACTTGGGATTCGCCCGGTTCCGCTCCCAGGTAGGCGAGCAAAGCGAAACTGTCCAGCACATAGACGTCAGGCTCAGTGTTCACGAGCCCGCTCCTGGGCCCGCTCCGCCAGCAGCGCGCGCGTGAGCGAAGGGCCGCCTTTGAGCAGTCCGGCCGATTCTTCGACGGGATAGATTGTACTTCTTCCGCAGTTCCACCGGGATGACCAGCCAGCCCTTCGACGAAATCGCAGCAACCGCCATACGCAACCTCGCTTTCGTTATACATCCGACGGCTAAAGTATAACGCAAAAGAGGAAAAGTGTCAATTCGCATCTTTGGCGGGCTTTGGTGTTGGTGTTATAATATGTGAGCTTTTGGGGCAGCCAGAAGTAGCTCCGGCCAGGATTCAACGTCATCAGCCGAGGATTCAGTCTCTTGTCCACATCTCTAAACGACAATCTCTCTTCTGTCGCCCCGGCGACTTCTCGGTGGGCGTCATGGCAGCGTGCCCTCGAAGTGGGGGTCAGCCTGGGGTTTCTGATTTTGGCGCTGCGCGGCATCCGCCTCGGCGATCTCTGGGCCGCGCTGCGCCAGGCCAACTACCTGTGGTTGGCGCCGGCGGTCGGGGTCATGGCCGCGCTGCTGGCGATGAAGGCCTGGCGGTGGCAGTTGCTTTTCTATCCCGAGCACCGCCTGCCGTTCGGGTCGGTGTTCACCGCGCTGTGCGCGGGCTATCTGGCCAGCAACGTCCTGCCGGCCCGGCTGGGCGAGGTGGTGCGGCTGGTGTTGCTGGTCAGCGAGCAGCCGGTGAGCGTGGCCCGCACCTTTTCCACGATCGTAGTGGAGCGGTTGCTCGACGTCCTGACGCTGTTGGTGATATTGGTATTGCTGCTGCCTTTTGTCCAATTACCGCCCGCGATGACACGCACCGCGCAGATCCTGGGCCTCATGGCCCTGGCGGGGGCGGCGGCCATGATCGTGCTTTCCTTCTGGAAGACGCGGTTGCTGCGCTGGGCACACGCGCTGCTGGGCCGCGTCAAGGTCCTCGACCGGCCGGCAACCTACGAGGCCATCGGGCACCTGATCGACGGGTTCGCGACCCTGCGCGGCCGGCTGGGCTTGGGGCTGATTGGCGTGTCGCTGCTTGGCTGGGCCGGCGTGATCGCCTTTGCCTGGTTCGCCGCGCAGGCGTTCCGGTTGGACGCACCGGTCACAGCCATCATCTTTGCCGTCGTGGTGACGACGCTGGGGATGCTCGTGCCGTCATCGCCCGGCTACATCGGCGTCTTTCACTACCTGGTGACCGTGGCGATGGCGCCGTTTGGGGTGCCGAAGGACCTGGCGCTGGGCTATGCGCTGGTGTGGCACGGCGTCAACTATCTGACGCTCAGCGGTTCCGGCGTGATCGCGCTGTGGGTGCACGGGACGTCGTTGGGGCAGGTGCTGCGACGGTGGCGCGAGCGGGACAGGGTGACACGGTGACGGGGTAAATTGGTAACGGGGTAAATTGGTAAATTGGTGACAGGGTGACAGGGTGACAGGGTGACAGGGTGACACGGTGACACGGTGACAGGGTGACAGGGTGACAGGGTGACATGGTGACACGGTGACAGGGTGACAGGGTGACAGGGTGACAAGGTGAAGGGGTGACAAAGTGATAGGGTGACTTTTTCACCTTGTCACCTTTTCACCTTGTCATCACAGGAGCGATACGATGCGAGTTTTAATCACCGGCGGCGCGGGGTTCATCGGCTGCAATCTGGCCGATGCGTGCATCCGGGCCGGACATCAGGTCACGCTGTTCGACAATTTGTCGCGGCGGGGCAGCCAGGCGAATCTGGCGTGGTTGCGTGAATCGTTCGGGGAAGCCGGGTTCGCGTTTGTCCAGGGCGACATCCGGGACTACGCCGCGATCCTGGCCGCGGCTGCGGGGCAGGAGGCGGTTTACCACCTGGCGGCCCAGACCGCGGTCACGACCTCGGTGACCGACCCCCGGACCGATTTCGAGATCAATGCGCTGGGCACGTTCAACGTGCTGGAAGCGGCTCGCCACGCGGCCGATGACCCGATTTTCATCTTCGCATCGACCAACAAGGTCTACGGCAGCATGGAGGACGCGCCCGCGACCGAGTTGGCGACCCGCTACGTCCTGGCCGACTACCCGGATGGTGTGCCGGAGACGCGGCCGCTGGACTTCCACTCGCCCTACGGGGTAAGTAAGGGATCGGCCGATCAATACGTGCACGACTATGCTCGCATATATGATTTACGATCCATAGTGTTTCGACAAAGTTGCATTTATGGCCAACGCCAGATGGGTGTCGAGGATCAGGGGTGGGTGGCCTGGTTCGTCATCGCCGCGGTGACCGGCAAGCCGATCACGATCTACGGCAACGGCAAGCAGGTGCGCGATCTGCTGCATGTGGACGACCTGGTCCGCGCGTTTCAACTGGCGACCGAGCGGATTGACGTAACGAAAGGTCAGGTGTATAACCTGGGCGGCGGGCCGGTCAACACCCTCTCGATTTGGGCGGAGTTCGGGCCGCTGTTGAGCGAGCTGCTCGGCCGGTCGGTGATCCCAACGGGCTATCAGGATTGGCGGCCGGGGGATCAGCCGGTGTTCGTGGCGAACGTGGACAAGGCCGCG
>PHCA01000243.1:7787-8856 GCA_002842085.1 Chloroflexi bacterium HGW-Chloroflexi-1 | reverse complement strand
GTGAGCATGTCGAACGGCGGCCACAGTGCACCGCGGACAGCGCTGAGGTGTCTTCTATTGTCCAAACGATTCCTGGGATCCTTTCGTCTGTTGATACTCTGCGCGTTGCTGTCCGCGCTGACCGGCCTGCCCGGCGCGGCTCGTGCCTCGATTCTGACGCGGCCCACCAACCCAGAGGATTCGCCGGTGATCTCGCTGCGCGGCGCGATTATCGACACGCGCGCCGGGCGAGCGGATGGCGCGGATGGCATCCCGACCGGCCTGCGCCAGGCGCGCAGCGCGGACCCCCAATTCTGGCTGATCCAGTTCGCCGGGCCGATCCAGGACGCGTGGCTGGACCGCATGCAAAGACTCGGCCTGGAAATAGTGGCGTACATGCCCGACTACGCCTACGTGATCTGGGGCGACGGGGTCGCGTTGGACCGGCTGGACGGGGTGACGCGCCCGGGCGCGTTCGTCCGCTGGACCGGCCCCTATCACCCGGCCTACCGCCTGGCCCCCGCGCTGCGGGAGGCGATCGCCCGGGCGCAGGCCGGCGCCGCGACATCCGAGCCGGCCCTGGTCGACGTGACGGTGCAAATGCTACAACACGCCGGCCCTGGCGGGAACGCTGGCCAGGCTGCGGGCGTTGAGAGGGGAGGTCTACAAAGGGCGTAACTACCCAGGCAGGCAGTGAAAATGGCCTCCGCAGCGCCTGACCGCCCCCCCGGTCCCCCAATCCTGGGGGGAAACCATGCTCCTCCCCCCAGGATTGGGGGACCGGCTGGGCAGTTACCAAAGGGCCATCTTCCTATGTAAAATTCGCTCAGGCGGTGATCCTTATGCTCTCTTTCGCTGACACGTCTTTACGAAAACTGCGCGCCGTGCGCTTCATGGTTCGGTGGCTGGCTGCCCTGGCGCTGTCGATGCCTTTGTTGGCCCCTCTTTCGGGCCACACAGCGAGCGCCACGAGCGGCGCGGGGGCCGTGACGCGGCTGCGGCTCGGGGTGACCGTGGACGGGATCGTGCGGGTGACGGCGGCCGACCTGGCCGGGGCCGATCTGGCCGCGGCCGGGGTGGATCCGGCGGC
>PHCA01000243.1:6859-7767 GCA_002842085.1 Chloroflexi bacterium HGW-Chloroflexi-1 | reverse complement strand
GACTCCCCCGGCCGACTTCCCCACGACACTCCACGCCGAGCAGTCTGTCTACTGGTACACGTTGCACTCGTTGGACCTGGACACGCAGGATACCTGGTTCTGGGATCGCTTGCAGCCGCAGGGGAGCAAGGGGGTGACGCGCACCCTGCCCTCCGTCGTGCCGGACCCGGCCCCTGACTTCCCCGTCACACTGCGCGTGGAGGAGATCAGCCGGACGTGGAGCGACAGCGTGACGCCCGATCACCGGACGACGATCGGGCTGAATGGCCAGGCATTGGCCGACACGACGTGGGACGGGCAGGCGCGGCAGGTGTTCACGGCCACGGCGCCGGTTGGGTTGTTGGTCAGCGGCGTCAACACCGTGACAGTCGGCGCGCTGAACCTGCCCGGTGTGACCGCCGATGACGTTTACGTCAACTACTGGGAGCTGGACTACCGGCGCCAGTTTCGCGCCTGGCAGGGCCAGCTCGACTTTCGCGCCGAAGTCTCCGGCCCGCAGGAATACCGCATCACCGGACTGCCCGCCCCCGCGGCCGATGCAGACCAACCCGACGCTCCATCCGTTTATCCGTTTGCATCCGTTGCCCGTTCCCATCCGCTGCCATCCGTTTATCCGCTTTCATCCGTTGCCGAGATCTGGGATGTAACGGACCCGGCCCGACCGGTGCGGCTGGTGGGCGCGACGACGACCGGCGAAGATACCCCTCCCGGTGATGCAGGAGTTCTGGTGGATCGTTCCGATGCGCTGCCATCCGCTTATCCGCTTTCATCCGCTGCCGTGCAGTTTCGGGTGACTGGAGCAATCGGGTCGCGCTACTGGCTGCAGGCCGAGGGCACGATCGGCGGACCAACGAGCGTGCGGCTGCGTCCGCCGACCGGTTTGCGGGACCCGGCAGGCGGCGCCGACG
>PHCA01000243.1:5622-6818 GCA_002842085.1 Chloroflexi bacterium HGW-Chloroflexi-1 | reverse complement strand
GCGTGGGCGCAGGAGCATTGGGCCGGGCCGGCGCCGGCGTACCTGACCCTGATGGGGGATGGCCACTGGAACTTCAAGGGGTACAACCCGTCTGTCTACCCGCCTGAACCGCAACACATTCCGCCTTACCTGGCCTGGCTGGACCCCGTGCAGGGTGAAGTGCCTGCCGACACGTTGTACGGCGACATCACGGGGGACGGGCTGCCGGACGTGGCGGTGGGGCGGCTGGCCGTGAACACGCTGGCCGAAGCCCAGCCCGTCGTAGACAAGATCATCGCATACGATCCCCCTGGCAGCGATCCGGTACGGTCAGCGCCCTGGCAACGGCGGGCCGTCTTCATCGCCGACAATGCCGACGGTGGGGGCGATTTCGCGGCCGTGTCCGACCAGATCATCCGGGAGAACCTGCCCGTGGACCTGATCCCGGAGCGCGTCTATCTGGGCCTGACGGTACCCGACGCGGTGGGCGCCCAGGTCGCCATCTCCGACGCCCTGCAATCGGGGGCCTGGATGGTGCAATACGCCGGTCATGGCGCGCCCGAGCGGTGGGCCAGCGAACAGATCTGGCGCACCTCGGACGTCTCTGGTCTGCACAACGGCGACCGGCTGCCGGTCGTGATGACCTTCAACTGTCTGGATGGCTACTTCGCCTATCCGGGCCGGCCCAGCATTGCCGAGACCATGCAGCGCCAATCCGGTGGCGGCTCCATTGCGGCGATCTCTCCTTCTGGCCTGGGCATGACCACGGACCAGCAGCGCTTTCGCCAGATCCTGATGGACGTCCTATTCCGGGAGGGCGTCCAGGAGTTGGGCCGTGCGCTGACCATCACCAATGACCATTACTACCAGCAGTACGGCTGGAACTACCTGATCGCCACCATGATGCTGTACGGCGACCCGGCCATGCGATTGCCGCGAGGGCTGGCGTGGCGCTATCTGCCGTCGGTGACCCGGTGACTCGCTTGCCAAACTTGCATCGTCACGTGTAGAATGACTCCTATGCGACTCCCAATTCGACTTCAAGTCAGCGTAGTTCTTTTGCTCTCCTTACTGGTCCTACTGCCGTGGCACGCTGCGGCTGCTGTGGATGGCGTAGTGCGGCTGCGGCTCGGGGTGACCGTGGACGGGATCGTGCGGGTGACGGCGGCCGACCTGGCCGGGGCCGATCTGGCCGCGGCCGGGGTGGATCCGGCGGC
>PHCA01000243.1:4809-5552 GCA_002842085.1 Chloroflexi bacterium HGW-Chloroflexi-1 | reverse complement strand
CGACCTGACTCCCCCGGCCGACTTCCCCACGACACTCCACGCCGAGCAGTCTGTCTACTGGTACACGTTGCACTCGTTGGACCTGGACACGCAGGATACGTGGTTCTGGGACCGCTTGCAGCCGCAGAGGAGCAAGGGGGTGACGCGCACCCTGCCCTCCGTCGTGCCGGACCCGGCGCCGGGCTACCCAGCCACACTGCGCGTGGAGGAGATCAGCCGGACGTGGAGCAACAGCGTGACACCCGATCACCGGACGACGATCGGGCTGAATGGCCAGGCGTTGGCCGACGCGACGTGGGACGGGCAGGTACGGCAGGTGTTCACGGCCACGGCGCCGGCCGGATTGCTGGTCAGCGGGGTGAATACAGTGACGGTCGGCGCGCAAAACCTGCCCGGGGTGATCTCCGATGACGTTTACGTCAACTACTGGGAGCTCGACTACCGGCGGCAGTTTCGTGCCTGGCAAGGCCAGCTCGACTTTCGCGCCGAAGTCTCCGGCCCACAGGAATACCACATCACCGGGTTGCCCCTCACGACGAGCGAGGGTTGGCCTGCCGGTTCATCCGTTGCTGCGATCTGGGACGTAACCGACCCAGCCCGGCCTCTGCGGCTGGTGGGCGCGACGGCCACGAGCGAGGAGGGCGGGGGGGCGGTGCAGTTCCGGGCAGATGGGGCAGTCAGCGCGCGCTACTGGCTGCAGGCCGAGGGCACGATCGGCGGACCAACGAGCGTGCGGCTGCGTC
>PHCA01000243.1:0-4766 GCA_002842085.1 Chloroflexi bacterium HGW-Chloroflexi-1 | reverse complement strand
TTTGCACCCCCAGGCGGCGCCGGCGCTGTTGGCGTGGGCGCAGGAGCATTGGGCCGGGCCGGCGCCGGCGTACCTGACCCTGATGGGGGATGGCCACTGCAATTTCAAAGGCTACAACCCGGCCCTCTACCCGCCCGAGAACAACTGGATCCCGCCCTACCTGGCGTGGGCCGATAAATGGCAGGGTGAAGTGCCTGCCGATGGCCTGTACGGCGACATCACCGGGGATGGGTTGCCGGATGTGGCGGTGGGTCGGCTGGCTGTCGAGACGCCAGCCCAGGCCCAGGCCGTCGTGGACAAGATCATCGCGTATGACGAGGGAGTCCGGGACGAGTCGTGGCAGCGCCGCGTCCTGTTCATCGCCGACAACCCTGACGAAGTCGGCAATTTCCCGTACTTCTCCGACCAGATCATCCGGGAGAACCTGCCCGCGGACCTGCTCCCCGAACGCGTGTACCTGGGCCAGACGGCGCCCGACGCGGTGAGCGCCCGGGCCGCCATCTCAGACGCCCTGCAATCCGGGGTCTGGATGGTGCAGTTCGCCGGGCACGGCGCGTTCGAACGCTGGACCCATGAGGAGATCTGGCGGAGCACGGACATCCCGGGCTTGCGCAACGCCGGCCGATTGCCGGTTGTCATAACCTTTAATTGCCTGGACGGCTACTTCGCCTATCCGGGCACCCCGGCGATTGCCGAATTGATGCAACGGCTGCCCGGCGGTGGATCGATCGCGGCGATCTCTCCCGCAGGTCTGGGCATTCCGTCCGAGCAACAGGCCTTCCGTCAGATCCTGATGGATGTGCTTTTTCGGGACGGCGTGCGGGAGCTGGGTCGGGCGTTGACCATCACCAAGGGGCGGTTCCGTGACCGGTATGGCGCGAACCACTTGCTCGACACCATCATGCTGTACGGCGATCCCGCACTGCAACTGCCCCGAGGGTTGGCATGGCGCTATCTGCCTCTGACCACAAAGGCGCGCTGAGCGTCACGGTGACGGCGCTGACCAGGAGTGCTTTGGCTGACGGCCGGATGTTGCGGCTGCGAGTCGTCAGTGGTAGCATGCGGCCGCTCCTCCGCCGCGGTGATGAGGTGATCGTCGCGCCGGTCGCGCCGGCCGCTTTGCAGCCTGGTGATCTGGTGGTGCGCGCGGCGTCCGGCGATGATTTCGTTGTACACCGGTTGATGGTTTGCCAGGCCGGTATGATCGTCACGCGCGGAGATTGCCTGCCGCGCGCTGACCCGGCGTGGCCGGCCGATCAGCTCGCGGGGCGGGTGGTCGAGGCTTTTCGTCAGGGCCGGCCCATCGCAGTGACGGCCCGGTGGCCGCGACCGGTTGGTCGACTGCTGGCCGGGCTGCTCCTGGTTCGCTCACTTGGCGGCCGTTTCCTGCGCAAGGTCGGGCTTCGGTAGCGCCGTTGAATGATCGTATAGCGATTGGAGTCGTGCAAATGAGTTCGTTCTCGATGCGGTTTGCCCGTCGGCTGGGCCTGCGACCGCTACTCGGCAGCCTGTTGGCCGCCATGATCGTCCTCTTGGTGACTCTCAGCGCCAGCGCGGCGGTGACGCTGCTCTACGTGCGCGCCGAAGCGTTGGCCAACGGCGCCATCCGGATCAGTTGGGAGACTGCCAGCGAATGGAATAGCAGCGCGTTTCGACTGTACCGCGCGCTCGCACACGACGGCCCCTGGACCTTCCTGCTGGAGGATAGCCAACAGGGCGCCAAAGGCGACATCATCGGCGCGACCTATTCGTACACCGACGCCGACGTTACCCTGGGCGTGACCTATTACTATCTACTGGAGGAGATCGAGCGCAACAACAACCTGGTGCAGTACGAAAACCACATCGCCAGCGCGACCGCCGGGGCATTGGCGACCGCCACCGCGACGGCAACCGCCACTTCTGTTCCCACATCTACCAATACCGCGACTCGTACTGCTACCGCGACCGGCGCCGCAACAGCCACCCCAACCCGGACACCCACTCGAACGCCCACACCCGAACCGCCCGGTGCGCCAACCGCCACGCGGCGGTATACCAACACACCGGGGCCAACCCCCACGGCGATCGCCGCAGCGACGGTCACGTCCACGCCGGCCGATGCGACGCCGGCTACGGAGCCGTCGGCGACCCCTTTGCCACCGGCCCAGGTCATCAGCCCGACGCCGGGCCTGGCCTCACCACCCCCCGACACGGAGGCCCCGACCCCGCCGGCGCCGTCTCCAGCATCCGAGCCGGATCTGACCCCCCCCATCGCCACGCAGACGGAGCAGACGCCTCCGGTTCAAATCGAGGCGCCTGTGGCGACCCCGGCCACGCCCTCGCCGACGAGCGCGCCTGCCGTTTTCGGGCCCAAGGTGACCGGGGAACCGGCAGCCAAAGGCATACCGGCGCGTCCCACGGCCACAACAGTGCCGGGCCAGCCCGTCGGGGACGGCCGGAACACCCGCCTGGTTCTACTGCTGGGCGGCGGAGCGATCGGCTTGGCGCTCTTGCTCAGCGCTATCGCGCTGGTGATCTGGCGTCTCAGGTCACGCTGAGATGGCGCATCCTGAGACATCTCCTGCTCCCGCCCCCCTCCCCTCGGGAGGCGGCTCTTTGCGAGAACCGCGGGAACGCTTTCTTCGGGCAGAGCGGTGGTCTGGTCCGGGATGGCGCCCGGCGATCGTCATCACGCTGGTCGTTGGCCTATTGGTCGCGGCGCTGGCCCGCGGCTCTGTCCCCCCAACCCCACCGCCTCCGCCGGATCTGGCCGTGACCGCCGTCAAGATCATCGTGGATGCGGACGGGATCTACGAAGTGCGGGGCGATACCTTACGGGCCATCGGCTTCGATCTGGGGGCATTTGCCCCGGAAGAGATCTCGCTCAGCAGCGGTGGGCGGCCGATCGGCTTCCTGTTGGTCGACCAGGGGCATGACTCGGCCTTGCGCTGGTCGGGGTCGATCCGGCTACCGTGGTCTCGGCGACGGTGCGCGTCGAGGAGCAGCGCCAGTACGTCCCCAAAGTGGGCGTGGGCGACGATCGGTGGCTGTGGCAGGCGCTGTTTGCGCCCGGCCAGACCGCTGTTGCGGTCGCCACGCCATACCGCGTGGCAGGCGCGGCAACCTTGCGGCTGCGGATTTGGGGCAATTCCTCGGCTCCGGCGAACCCCGACCATCATCTGGTCGTGACCTTGAACGACGAACCGGTGGCGGATGAGACCTGGGACGGCATGGGCGTGCACGTGATCGGCGCCACCGTGCCGGCAGGCGTGCTGAAAGCCGGTGAGAACCAATTGACCCTCCGCGCGCCCGGCGATACCGGCGCCCAGGCCGACGCGGCGCTGTTGGATTGGGCGGAGATCACCTATACCCGCGATCTGACCCTGGAAGGCGGGGATCTGACCTTCGATGGCGCGGCGACAGGCTACGCGGTGCGCGTCGACGACCGGCCGGCCGCGCTGTGGGACATCACCAACCCGGCCCAACCGGTCGCGCTGGTTGATTATCAGGCCGAGGGGGGTACGCTCAGTTTTGCGGCGGATGGCACGCCGCGCCGGTTTATCGTGGCCACGGCGGCCGGTTTGCGCAAACCGGCCGCCCTCACCCCGGTAGCCGATTTCGACCCTTCGGCAAACTCACCCCAAACGCTGCGCGCGTGGCCCGGTGGCGCGGATGAGATCATCGTCACCGTGCCGCAGTTTCGCGATGCTCTGCAACCTCTGGTGGACGCGCGCCAGGCGGCCGGTTTACGAGTGGCGGTGGTCGACTTGACCGCCGTCTACGACACGTTTGCCCACGGGCGGGCCGACCCGGCGGCGATCCGGGCGTTGGTCCAGCAGGCCCGGACATATTGGGCGTCCCCCGCGCCGCGCTATCTCCTGCTGGCCGGCGATGCCAGCTATGACCCGCGGGACCATCTTGCCGGCCCCGAGCGCGACCTGGTCCCCACGCGACTGATCGACACCGCGTTCACCGGCTGGACCGCATCCGACGTCTGGTACGCGCTGCCGGATGACTCCCCCGCGGCCGTGCCGGCGTTGGCGGTGGGCCGTTTCCCCGCGCAGACCCCCGCGCAGATGGCTGCGATGGTGGCTAAAACCCTGGCCTACGAGCGAGCTGACCCCGCGGCCCCCTGGCGTGACACCGCGCTGATCCTGGCCGACAACGACGATCCGGGGTTTGCAGCGGCGGCGGAAGCGTTCGCCGCCGCGCTGCGCGCGTACCAGGCACGGGTCATCACGGTAGCTGGCGATGGGTCCGAGGTGCGCGCCGATCTGCTGCGGGCGTTCGACGCGGGGATCGGGCTGTTGGGGTATTTCGGCCACGGCAGCCTCAACCTTTGGGCCCAGGAGCGGGTGTTCAGCGTCGAGGACGTGGCGAAGTTGAGCAACCGGGACCGCCTGCCGCTGGTGTTCACGCTGACCTGTCTGAGCGGCTTCTTCGAACACCCTACCACGCCTTCGCTGGGGGAAATCTTGCTGCGCGCCGAGGGCGGTGGAGCTGTGGCCGCGCTCGTGCCGTCCAGCGCCGCGGTGCTCAGCGATCAGCGCCTGTTGGCTGAGGGGCTGGCCCGTGCGTTGGCCGACCGGCAGGGCGGGCGTGTGACACTGGGTGACCTGGTCCACCAGGCGCAGACGGGATTGGGGGATCAATCACCGGGTGTGCGCGAGGTGCTGTTGACCTTCAATCTCTTGGGTGATCCGGCGTTGACGATCGCACATTGAGCGAGGCCGGACATGCGCCCCGCAAAAAGGTGGCTCGGTCGCAGACCGGCTACAGCAAGG
>PHCA01000242.1:3807-9277 GCA_002842085.1 Chloroflexi bacterium HGW-Chloroflexi-1 | reverse complement strand
AACGCCGCGGTAGAAGAGCACGCCCGCCTGCAGAACGAGCTCTTCCCCGACCTGCGCCTGGGGTTGCTGCACGGCCGCATGAAGGGCGAGGAGAAGGACGCTGTCATGCGGGCCTTCCGCGGCGGAGAGCTGGACGTCTTGGTCGCCACGTCCGTTGTCGAGGTCGGCATCGACGTGCCCAACGCCACCGTGATTCTGATCGAGGGCGCCGAACGGTTCGGCCTGGCTCAACTGCATCAGTTCCGGGGCCGCGTCGGCCGAGGCCAGCACCCGTCCTACTGTGTCCTGATCTCCGCTGCGACCGAAGGTGAGGGCCTGAAGCGCTTGCGGGCACTGGAGCAGAGCAATGACGGTTTTGCCCTGGCGCAGATTGATCTGGAGCTGCGCGGGCCGGGCGACTTCTTCGGTACCCGCCAGAGCGGCATCCCGGCGCTGCGTACAGCCGAGCTGAGCGACTTGCGGACGTTGGAGGCGGCTCGATCCTCCGCTCAGCGCCTGTTCGAGCGCGACCCGCAGTTGGAACTACCCGAACATCAGGCGTTGGCCGCGCAGGTCGCTGCGTTTTGGGCCAGCGCCATGGACGCGAGTCAGGCGCCATTGAGTAGAATGGAGACAGAATGGCAGATGACAACTTGATCGACACCATCTATTTCGCAGAAAACCTGGAGGTTCTCAGGAGCCTTCCTGCAGCCTCAGTGGATCTTATTTACATCGATCCCCCATTTAACACCGGGAAAGTCCAGCAACGGACCCAGCTCAGGACCGTCCGATCCGACGACGGTGATCGAGTCGGATTCCAGGGCCGGCGCTACGAGAGTATCGTTGTTGGCAGGAAGCGCTTCAGCGATCTGTTTGACGATTACTTGGCATTCCTCGAGTCAAGGCTTCTCGAGGCCTACCGAGTTCTGGCGCCGCACGGCTCTTTCTACTTCCATGTTGACTACCGCGAGGTCCACTACTGTAAGCTTCTTCTCGATATCATCTTCGGCAGGAACTCGTTCCTCAACGAGATCATCTGGGCCTACGATTACGGCGGCCGGCCGAAGACGAAGTGGCCGCCGAAGCACGACAACATTCTGCTCTACGTGAAGGATCCGTTGAACTACGTCTTCAACTACGACGAGATCGAGCGCATACCCTATATGGCTCCCGGCCTTGTAGGTCCAGAAAAGGCAGCTCGCGGGAAGCTTCCGACGGACACGTGGTGGCACACCATTGTCCCCACGAACGGTGCGGAGAAGACGGGCTATCCCACTCAGAAGCCACTGGGCATCCTTCGGCGCATTATCCAGGCATCCTCCCGTCCCAATGCGCTTGTTCTCGACTTTTTTGCCGGTAGCGGAACGACCGGGGTCGCCGCCCTCGAACTCGGACGGCGTTTTCTCCTCATTGACAACAATCGGGAGGCCTTGGAAGTGATGGCTCGTCGGTTTGACGGTGTTGATGACATTCGCTGGGTCGGCTTCGACGCCATTCCCTATCAGAGTAGCCACAAGCAGGGCCGCCTGTTCAACGTACCTGCCGAGCAGAACAGGTGACCCAAATGCAATACCAGATTAAAAACCCTGAAGTCTTATTGTTGGCCTCGATCGCAAGTACTCTGAAGGGCGACCACGTGCGCGAGGGTGCGGCCGACCCGTGGGCCGGAAGCCCTTTCGCGTGGATCCGCACGCGGCCCTCTCGTCAAGTCGGAAAGATCGGCGAACAACTTGTGGCCGGATGGTGTGCAGCCAAAGACCTCGATGTCGTCTCCAGCGGCGATTCGCAAGCCGACCGAGTGATTGCAGGCCGTCGCGTGGAGATCAAGTTCTCAACTCTGTGGGAGAGCGGTGTCTACAAGTTCCAGCAGATTCGCGATCAGGACTACGACTTCGCCATCTGTCTCGGGATCTCACCATTCAATGCCCACTGTTGGGTGATAAAGGACCTGCCATGATCCGTGCCCTTTATCCCGGCACCTTTGACCCGATTCACAACGGCCACGTGGACATCGCGACCCGCGCGGCGACCCTGTTCGACGAGTTGGTGATCGGGATCTACGATAGCCCGCCCAAAATGCTGTTGCTGGACACAGCGCAGCGCGTCGCCCTGGCCGAGGGTGCGCTCGCACACCTGCCCAACGTGCGCGTCATGCCCTACCAGGGACTCACCGTCGCCTTTGCCCGAGAGATCGGCGCGTCGGTCATGGTCCGGGGCTTGCGGGCCATCTCCGATTTCGAGTTCGAGTTTCAGATGGCGTTGACCAACAAGAAGCTCGCGCCGGATATCGAGTTCGTCAGCCTGATGACCAGCCTGGAGTATGCCTATCTGAGCTCGACCATCCTGAAAGAGATCGCTGCGTTGCATGGCGACATCTCCGGGTTGGCTCCCATGGCCGTCCAGGCGGCCCTGCATGCTCATTTCGAGAAATTGGGACACAGTGGCCGGCACGCCGTGCCGATGGTTTCTTCGCGCGACTGAGCCCGAACTGTTGCCACAGCGGATACGCCGTTCACACAATACGAGGTGCGCCACAGCCATGTTGAGCCTGATCGATGAACTCGAAGACCTGTTGGGGCGCGCCATCCGCGTGCCCGCCAGCAGCAAGATCCTGATCGATGAAACCGCCATCCGCCGCATCATCGACGACATGCGCGCGGCCGCGCCCGATGAAGTGCGACTGGGTCAGCGTATCGCCAGCGAGCGCGAGCGCATCCTGGCCGATGCCCGGGCTCAAGCGCGCCGGATGCTGGAAGAGGCCCAAGCCCAATTGAACAGCCGGTTGGATGAGCAGGGCATGGTGCAGGCCGCGCGCCAGCGGGCGCGTGAGATCCAGGGGGATGCCGAACGGAACGCCGTCGCCCTGCGCGCCGATGCCAACCAGTACGTGATCGGCCAACTCAACACGCTGGAAACCCGCCTGCAACGCCTGTTGCGCGAGGCGCAGGCCGGCCAGCGCGCCTTGAACCAGGATCTCGCCCAGCAATCGGAAGAGGGCGGCCAATCTTGACAGGGGCGCCCCTCTAGCCTATAATGGTCGCTTGGCACTCAGGCGCCTTGTTTTACGCGCGTCACCATGGCAACCTCCGGCTTGTTATAGTATTACCCTGTTGACGGCGTCATTGCGAGCGGTGTTTGCATAGTATTACCCTGTAGCATTCGCGTTGATCGCGAGAATCTTTGACGGCGTCATTGCGAGCGGTGTTTGCGAAGCAATCTCTGATTGCCGCAATCTTCTGCGCATGACAGAGATTGCTTCGTCGTAATGACAGCCCTTTGGTTGCGACAGGAGCCGCGCTATGCTGATCGCACTTGAAAACTCCGGGCACGTCATTCCCGCGAACGCGGGAAACCAGAAGCCTGAACACCCGCTTGCGCGGGTGTGACTCGTGCGTCATTCCCGCGAACGCGGGAATCCAGCAGCCTGGACACCCGAAGGGTCCAGGTAGAGTAGAACATCGTGATTGACAATCTGATTTTTAACGTAGCACAACTGCTGAAGGACCCGGTTGGCGCGACCCGCACCGGGGACGTGGCGGTCGAGCTGGGGCATCTGACGCCCGATTTGAAACAGGCCGAGGACGCGCCCGAGGCGGTGCTGAGCGGTTCCGTGCGCCTGATGCGCATCGACAACGGCATCCTGGCGCAGGGGACGTTGCATGCCCAGGTCGCCCTGCCGTGCGCGCGCTGCCTGGATCCTGTCAGTGTGCCGTTGGACATCGAGCTCGAAGAAATCTTCGTGCCGACGATCAACATCGTCACCGGGAAATCGATCGCTCCCGAAGAAGAAGATCAGGCGCTGTGGATCGACGAGAAACACATCCTGGACCTGCACGAAGTGCTGCGCCAGGCTGTCATGCTGGCCAGTCCCATCCACACGCTGTGCCAGGAGGATTGTCGGGGACTTTGCGCCACCTGCGGACAAAACCTGAACGAAGGCCCTTGCGATTGTCAACCCGAGCCTGACCCGCGCTGGGCGGCGCTGGCCGCCTTGTTGAGCCGGGAACCTTGCGAAGGTTAGACAACCTTCGCAAGGATGGGTTTCACCTTGTCACCTTGTCACCTTTTCACCTTGTCAAGTATAAGGAGTATTCTCGTGCCACCTCTTCCAAAGCGTAAGATCTCCAAAGGTCGGCGGGACCGCCGGCGCGCCCACGACGCCTTGCCGCCGATACACCTGGTGCGCTGCCCGCAGTGCGGCAGCATGCGGCGGCCACACCACGTCTGCCCTGAGTGCGGTACCTACCGCGGCGAAACCTTCCTCGAAGTAGAAGCCAAAAAATAGGTTGGCGTGCCAAAGTGCTGGGGCCGGTCCCCGACCGTGCCCCCGTATCCCATCGCTTTGGCGCGCTAACAAAAATAGTCAGAGCGAAGCTGTGCAGGCGACGTGTTGATTTTTGTCAGACCTGACAGGTTTCACGGATCACTTTTCGGCGTAAATGCCCGTCTGATCGGATCGAATCCGGCTAAAAACGACACCTTCGGAAACCTGTCAGGTCTTGATGACGGTGAGACACATGACCCACACCGCCTACCTATTCCCCGGGCAAGGCTCGCAAACTGTCGGCATGGGCCAGACATTGGCCGAGGCCTACGCCATCGCCCGAGATACGTTTGCAGAAGCGGACGCCATCCTGGGCTTCGCGCTCTCGGCGCTCTGTTTTGAGGGACCGGCCGAGACGCTGACCGAGACGCACAACGCCCAACCCGCGCTCCTGACAACCAGCATCGCGGCGCTCCGTGCGCTCCAGACCGCGCGGCCCGACTTGCCCCCACCCTGCTGCGTGGCGGGTCACAGCCTGGGCGAATACAGTGCCCTGGTGGCCACTGGCGCGCTGAGCTTTGCCGACGCGGTGCGGTTGACCCACGTGCGCGGCGAGTTGATGGCGCAGGCCGGCGCCGCCCACCCCGGCGGCATGGCAGCCATCCTGCGGCTGGAGGATGATCAAGTTGCAGTGCTCTGCGCGCAGGCGGCCGCGGAGTCGGGGGATGTGGTCCAGCCCGCCAACTATAATGCGCCGGGCCAGGTGGTCATCTCGGGAGGGCCGGCCGGCATCGCCGCAGCGGTGGCGCTGGCCAAGGCCGTCGGCGGCCGGGCCATACCGTTGGCGGTCAGCATCGCCGCGCACTCGGCGCTGATGGCGCCGATCACCGCAAACTTCGCGGCGCACCTGGCCGCCACACCCTTCACCACGCCCCGGTTCCCGGTTATCGGCAACGTCCAGGCCGCGCCTCTGGCCACCGCAGCCGAGATCCGGCAGGAGTTGGTGGCCCAACTGACTGCGCCGGTATGCTGGACCGCATCGGTGGCGTACATGGCCCAAGCCGGCGCGACGCGTTTTATCGAAATCGGCCCCGGCAACGTCTTGACCGGGTTGGTGAAGCGCATCGATGGAAACGTGAAAACGGCGAATGTCGCAACGGCGGAAGAGATCGAGGCGTTTACGAGTAATGAGTATACTTGACAAGGTGACAAGGTGACAAGGTGACA
>PHCA01000242.1:0-3776 GCA_002842085.1 Chloroflexi bacterium HGW-Chloroflexi-1 | reverse complement strand
CTGTCATTGCGAGGAGCGTTCTTTGCGACAAAGCAATCCCCGATTGGCGCAATCCCATCGCTGCAACCAGGAGATTGCTTCGCAAAAACCGCTCGCAATGACGCCGTCAAAGATTCTCGCGATCCACGCGAATGTTATCGGGTCATACTATAGCGCGACTCCTGCCGCACCCAAAGGGCTGTCATTGCGAGGAGTGTTTTTGCGGTTGCGAGGTACGAAGCAAAGCAATCTCCGTCATACGCATGAGATTGCGGCAATCTCGATTGCTTCGCAAACAACGCTCGCAATGACAATCCTTCGTAAGATTCTCGCGATCAACGCAAATGTTACAGAGTAATACTATCAAGTATCACTCGTTACTCATTACTCGTTACTCATTACTCGTTACTCGTTACGTTTTTCGTTTCACGTCTGACACGCGGAGATCGACATCATGTTACACGGGAAAATCGCCATCGTCACCGGTGGCTCACGGGGCATCGGCGCAGCCATCGCCAGGGAGTTAGCGGCGCAAGGCGCCACGATCATCGTCAACCACCGCGACAGCGCAGTCCAAGCCGAAGCGGTAGTAAACGACATCGCTACCGCGGGCGGGACAGCGATCGCCCTCCAGGCCGACGCCAGTATCTTCGCCGAGGCGCAACGGCTGGTCAAGGAAACCCTCGACCGTTTCGGCCGCGTGGACATCCTGGTCAACAACGCGGGGACGACCCGCGATACCCTGCTCATGTTGATGAGCGAAACCGATTGGGACACCGTCATCGCGACCAATCTCAAAAGCGCTTACAACTGCGCCAAGGCGGCGTTGCGCCCGATGTTGAAACAGCGCTACGGACGGGTGATCAACATCTCGTCGGTGTCCGGGTTGGCCGGCCAGGCCGGTCAGACCAACTATTCCGCCTCCAAGGCGGGCTTGATCGGTTTCACCAAGGCGTTGGCGAAAGAGGTGGGCCCACGTGGCATCACCGCGAACGCGGTCGCGCCCGGCTTCGTGCCCACGGCCCTGACCGACGTGCTGACCGAAGCACAGAAACAGATGATCATCAGCGCCACACCGCTAGGTCGCTTCGGCCAGCCGGAAGAGATCGCCTACG
Source organism: Chloroflexi bacterium HGW-Chloroflexi-1 (assembly GCA_002842085.1). Classification (GTDB taxonomy): domain Bacteria; phylum Chloroflexota; class Anaerolineae; order CG2-30-64-16; family CG2-30-64-16; genus CG2-30-64-16. Next base: position 2,682 of record PHCA01000242.1, on the reverse strand, counting down.
CCGTAGCCTTCCTGGCCACTAACCAGTTAAATCCTTGCACGACAGACAAGAATTTTCTGATGGCATTTGCCTGGTTGGCTCTGGCTTGTAAGCGCAGCGGCCTTGTCCAGGTTAGGAGGAAAAATGGACGATGTGCAGGGCAAAGTGACCATCGCGCCGACGGTGCTGACCACCATCGTGCGCCTGACCGCGTTGGAGCAACGTGGCGTGCACCGGCTGGCGCCCGCGCCACCCAAAGTGTGCGGCCTATTGGCTGGCGGCGCGGCCGAAGAGGGCATCTTCGTCGAGCTGAGCGACGCGGGCGTCAAAGTTGAGCTGCACGTGGTCGCCGCGGCCGACGCGAACATGCTCAAGCTCGGCGAGGCGTTGCAGGCCAATGTGACCCGGGCCATCGAAGAGATGGTCGGCCTGCCGGTCATCGCGGTCGACGTTCATATCGATGACATTGTTCTTTCCGCCGCGAAGACGGAGTAGCGCTCAGCCACCTTGGATCGTCGGGCGGAGGCCCAACCAGTGCGCGTGCGACCCACACTCTGCACGCGCGCCATCGAAAACGAGGGTTGCACCCAGAAGGTCATTCGAATGCACATCCATCGGCTCGCTCGGGTCAATGCGCTCCAGATCTTATATGAGCTAGACACTACCAACCACGTCGCCAGCACCGCGATCCGTTATCGGTTGGAAGACCACCCTCTGCCGCCGGAAGGTGAGACGTTTCTCCGGCAAATCATCAGCGGTGTCATCGAGCACCGGGATGAGTTGGATGCGCTGATCCAGAAATATGCGCCCGCATGGCCGGTTTCGCAAATCGCCGTCATCGATCGGAATGTGTTACGGATCGCCCTTTTTGAGCTGAGCGGGGAAACCGATACGCCGCCCAAAGTCGCCATCAACGAGGCGGTCGACCTGGCCAAGATTTTTGGCAGCGACAACAGCTCGCGCTTCGTCAACGGTGTTCTGGGTTCCGCGGTCGGCGACCGGGATCTCAGCGCCCCGCCGCCCTCCACCCACACCATAACTACAGCAAAGGACTGAACGTGGATATCCTGGGCATCGGCCCCCTGGAACTGATCGTGATCTTGATCCTGGCCCTGGTGGTCTTTGGGCCTGATCGCCTGCCTGAGATCGGCGCGAAGCTGGGCAAGGGTATGCGGAGCATGCGCCGTGCCACCCACGCGCTTTCGCAGGAAGTCGAACAGGCCCGCCAGGCCATAGAAAACCCCATCACCGAGATCAGAGGGCCGTTGCAGGAGATCACCCAACCGTTCCACGATGCCCAACAGGCCGTCCAGGCCATGAAGGACCCGGGTAAAGCGTTGCGGGAGTCGGTATTGCGCGAACTGGCGCTCATCGAAGCCCCGTTCAAAGACGCCCAACTCACGCTCGCCACGGACGCGACACCTTCAGCCGCGCCTGCGGCGGATCCCGCGACACCGGCCGGCGCGCAGGGTGATCCGCCCGCGGCCATCGAGGACGCGCCCCCCGTGGCTGAGCCCGCGCCGGCCACGACCGCCCCAACGCCTGCGACAGATGTCACAGGGCCGGTCGCGACCGCCCCTGCTCCCGCGGATGAGCCAGCGCCACCGGCCGCCGCAGCGCCGCACAACGCATCGTCTACCCAGGATTAGCCCATGTCGTTTACCGGTATTTTCGGTTTAGTGCTGTTAGGAATCCTTGCTGTGTCGCTGCTGGGCCCCAGCAAGCTGCCCCAGGGCCTGGAGCAACTCTGGCTGATGCTCGCCAACTTCCGCCGCTCTCAGACCGACGTCCCACCACTAAGCCTGGAGGAAGCCCGGCGGGTATGGAAGGCCAGCGAGAACCCCCTTTACGACCTGATTCAGATCCTGTACGGGGCTGTAGAGCACCTGGTCGAGCTGCGCCGTCGCATCTTCTACGTCCTGGGCGCGCTGCTCGTCGGCGCAATAGTCGCCGGCATCTTCGCCAGTCGCCTCCTCAAGCTCCTGACCATCCCGGCCAAAGGCGTCCAATTGATCGTGCTGCGCCCGACCGACATGGTGTGGACCTACATGGAGGTGATCTTCAGCGCGGCCGCGGTGGTGGCACTGCCGGTGCTTTTGTATCAGGCGCTGCTGTTCATCCGCCCGGCGCTGGAGACGCCCCAGGAGATCTCGGTATTCCGCAGTATCGCCATCGTTGGGACGCCGCTGGTGGCCTTCTTCTTCATGCTCGGCATAACTTTCGCCTACTTCATCATGTTGCCGTTCGGGCTGAAGTACTTGCAGTCATTTGGCAGCGAGTTGGCAACGGCTAACTGGAACATCCGGGAGTACTTCTCCTTTGTGTTAGCCGTGCTGCTGTGGATCGGCGCGGCGTTCGAGACGCCGCTGATCATGGCGCTGCTGGCGCGGCTGGGGCTGGTCTCGCCGAAGGCCATGATCCGGCAGTGGCGCTACGCCATCGTCGGCATCGCCTTCGTGGCCGCCGCGATCACCCCCACGGTAGATCCGGTGAACATGGCCCTGGTCATGGGGCCGTTGGTGGGGCTATACTTCCTGGGGGTCATCATGGCGCGGGCCGTCTACAAGCCGCGCGTCAGCAGCAGGTATCCTCTCAATCTGTAGCGAAAATCCTTTGCGACTTTGCGGCTTTGCGTGAGAGTTTTTCCAGCTTTTGTACAAGAATTCAACTCGTAAGATCCTAACCCGGCGTAGCCGGAACCAA
>PHCA01000241.1 GCA_002842085.1 Chloroflexi bacterium HGW-Chloroflexi-1 | reverse complement strand
TGGCTGGGCATCCGCCGGCTGAGCCGCTGTCATCCCTGGCAGCCAGGCGGGTATGACCCGGTCCCGTGAAACGGAAAACCCTCGGGTCTTGCAAACTAAGGAGTTGTGATCAGTGTGAATAAGAAGCTCCGCACCCTGCTTCTGATAGCAGTGCTGCTGCTCGTAGCCATCTCGCTTTCCGGCTGCGGTGTGCCGCGCGGCGAGATCGACTTGAATGCCCCGCCCGGCTGGTGGGAGGCGCTCATCGTATACCCACTCGCCAAACTGTTGATGTTCCTGAATCGGACCATCTCGGGGATCGGCATTCCATATAGCTACGGCTGGGCGATCATCGTGCTCACCATCGCCCTCAAGATCGTGACACTGCCGCTCACCTTGAAACAGCTTCAATCCACCAAGGCCCAACAGGCGCTGCAACCGCAGCTCAAGGAGTTGCAAGACAAATACGGCAAGGACAAGCAGAAGCTATCTGAAGCGCAGATGAAGCTCTACAAGGAAGCCGGCTTCAACCCGCTGGGCGGCTGCCTGCCCTTGCTGATTCAATTGCCGGTCCTGTGGGGCCTGTACCAATCGCTGTACGTGCTGGCCAACCCGAGCATGGGAGAACTCCAGGGGGCAGGCTTCTTCTGGATCCCCGATCTGTCCTACCCGAGCCTCGAGGTGGGCACGAAGTGGATCTCGGAAAGCTTCCAGACCCAAAACTGGGGCAAGCTCATCGCCTACTTCAGCCTCCCGCTGATCATGATCATCTCCCAGTTGGTGCTGCAGAAGATGACGCAGCCGCCGAAGAGTCCCAAAACGGGACAGAGAGACAGCCAGCAGCAGATGATGGGCCAGATGATGATGTTCATGCCGATCATGTTCGGCTACATCACCCTGGGGCTGCCCTCCGGGCTGACCCTCTATTGGTCCATCTCCAACGTGCTCAGCGTCGTGCAACAGTATTTCGTGACCGGTTGGGGCGGCTTGACTGATTGGCTGCCGATGCTCAAGGCAAAAACCGTCGAAGTCGTCCTCATCAGATGAAACCGCGCCGCCCAGCCCGGACGATCGGCGAGACGGGTTGCGGCGCAAGTTCGTTCAGGACGGGCGATAGAAGCGTATTTTGGCCCGTCGAAGGAAGCAATCAGATGACAGGGGGAAAAAGCGGAGAGTTCCGCGGAAAAACCGTAGAAGCGGCCATCGACGCCGGGCTGACCGCGCTGCGGCTGTCCCGCGATGCGGTCGAAGTCGAGATCGTGCGCCCCGGTAGCCGGGGCGTGTTGGGCATTGGCGCCGAAGAGGCCATCGTACGCCTCACGGCCCTGCGCCCGGCTAAACCGGAATCTAAACCAACACCCAGACCGGAACCGGCTGCGGTTGCAAAACCCGAGCCGAAGTCGGAGCCCAAACCTGAGCCGCAGCCGGCCCCCAGGTCGGAACCGGCTGCGGTTGCAAGACCTGAGCCGAAGCCGACCCCCAAGCCGGAAGCCACCAAAACACAGCCGACAGCCACGCCGGATGACGAGGAGCTAGCCGCGCTCGAAGCGGGAAGGGATTTCCTGGCCGGTTTGCTGGAGCGCATGAGCCTGAAAGCCGAAATCGAGATCGTGCCGCAGAGTGACGCCGAGGCGGATGACGATGACCGGATGCTGGTTCTGAATATCGTGGGAGACGACCTGGGCGTGCTCATCGGGCGCCAGAACGAGACCCTTTCGGCCCTGGAGTTCATCACCCGGCTGATGGTCAATCAGCAAAGCCGGGCGCGGAGCAATTTCATCGTCGATGTGAACGGCTACCGGGCCAGGCGGGCGGAATCGTTGCACAAACTGGCGTTACGCATGGCCGATCAGGTCGTACAGACTGGCCGGACCATGGCCCTGGAGCCGATGACGCCGGCCGAACGCCGCATCATCCATCTGGCGCTGCGCGACCACGCCAAGATCACCACCCAGAGCGTGGGCGAAGGGGACCGCCGCAAGGTCACCATCATCCCGAAAAAGTAATAGTGCGGGAAGTTATTCTTTTACGGACCCATAGTGACGCCGGCTGCTGCTTCCAGGGCCGGCGTTTTCATTGACCCTCGCTGGAGAGTATGTTACAATACGCCATTGCAAACGCACCCAATCTGTAGTGGTCAATGACCTGCTGGACTTGGAAAAGCCTCACGCAAAGGCGCAAAGGGCGCAAAGCATCAATATAGGGTCTCTTAGCGTTCTTTGCGTCTTGGCGTGAGCCTTTCAGGCGTCCCAACCGCAGGTTGGGCGTCCATCACGTCTCTGACCAGTACACAAACGCACCCAATCTTTTCTTGTGAGGCCTTTTTGCCCATCGATTTCCTGGCCATCGGCCATCTCACGCACGACCGGACGCCCGACGGCTTCAGGTTGGGTGGCACGGTCTCCTACGCTGCGGTCACCGCCCGACGCCTGGGGCATTGGCCCGCCATCCTGACCCGGGCTGCGCTGAACGGGCTGTTGACGACCACGAACGAGCCGGAGAGTCCGGCGAACGTGGCCGCGCTGCCGGGCAATCCCCTGGAGGGTGTGCCCATCCACGTGCTGCCGTCGCCGGTCAGCACTACATTCGTCAACATCTACCGCGACGGTCAGCGCACCCAAGTGATCGAGGCGCTTGCCGAGCCGATCAGCCCGGCCGAGCTGCCGCCGGCCTGGGCGCAAGTTCCCATCGTGCTGCTGGGGCCGCTCGTCCGCGAGATCCCGCCCGCCTGGGTCAACGTCTTTCCCGCCAGCCTGATGGGCGTCACCCCGCAAGGCTGGATGCGCCAGTGGGATGCGGCCGGCCACGTGCGTCCGGCGCGCTGGGAAAACGCCGCGGAATTCCTTCACCGCGCCGACGTGGTGATCCTCAGTCGCGAGGACATGGGTGGCGATGAAGTCTACCTGGCGGCATTGGCCACCCAGGCACGGCTGATGATCGTCACCGACGGCTGGCACGGCGCAACGATCTATCAAGACGGCGGCTGCCGCCGTGTGCCACCCCGCCCCACCCAAGAGGTAGATCCGACCGGCGCAGGAGATATCTTCGCCACGGCCTTCTTGATCCGCCTGGCCGAGACCGGCGACCCGTTCACCGCGGCCCAGTTCGCCAACGTGGTCGCCTCCATGTCGGTCGAAGCACCGGGGATGGACGCGATTCCATATCGAGAGCAGGTGGACGAATGGCTGGCCGCTGGCTGATGGCTGATAGCTGATGGCGAATTGCCGATGGCTGATGGCCGATGGCGAATTGCTCTCCTGGCAGTCGACCGCTATTCGCCATTCGCTATTCGCTATTCGCCATTCACGAGGTTTCCGTGACCCACATCTATGCTTTCGCAAACCAAAAAGGCGGTGTCGGAAAGACTACCACCGCTGTCAACCTCGGCGCTTACCTGGCAGCAGCCGGCAGCCACGTCCTCTTGGTGGACACCGACCCCCAAGCCAACGCCACCAGCAGCCTGGGGATTGACACGGCCGATCTACCGCACTCACTCTACGACGCGCTCATCGACATGAAACCGTTGGCCGGCATCATCGTCCACTCCGCACAAGCAGGGCTGGACCTGGCGCCCAGTGCGCCCGCCCTGGCCGGCGCCGAGGTCGAGTTAGTGTCGATGCTGTCCAGAGAGCACCGGCTGCGCAAAGTGCTGGAACCGGTAGCCGCGCACTATGATCATGTGTTGATCGATTGCCCACCCAGCCTGGGATTGTTGACGATCAACGCGCTCACTGCGGCCCAGGACGGCGTCATCGTGCCGATCCAATGTGAGTACCTGGCGCTCGAGGGGCTCGGGCGGTTGTGGCACACCATCCAACTGGTGCGTAAGAGCCTCAACCCACAGCTCCTGATCAGCGGCATGGTGCTTACCATGTTCGATAGTCGCACCAATCTGGCCACGCAGGTGGTGGAGGAGGTCCGCAAACACTTCCCCGACCAGACTTTTCGCACTGTCATCCCGCGCAGCGTCCGCCTGAGCGAAGCGCCGAGCTACGGTCAGACCATCCTGGTCTACGCGCCCACCTCAACCGGCGCGGCGGCCTACGAAGCGTTGACGCAGGAATTGCTGGCGCGTGAGGAGTCAGATAAAGATTCGTAGGGGCAGTGCCTTGCGCCTGCCCTGGGCGACCGCAAGGGATCGCCCCTACCACGAAACATTATCTGAACTTCTATAGAAGCTGGAAGCTGGAAGCTGGATGCTGGATGCTAGAAGATGGAAGCTGGAAGCTGAAGTGTTTGATTGGCCAAAATGTGTGGAAGAAGTTCTTCCGGGTTTCCATGGGATCGAGCCTCCTTGCCTGGATATGGGATTCAGTTGTCAACGCCCGAATTGATCGACGCAAATTGATTGTGCAACAACGACAGTCTACCACGTTTTAGCGGCGGCGGCGCGACGAATTGCGACGCATCTGGCAAGTTTTCAGACTACGCCATGATCGTGCGCACCTGATTCGCCTCCGATTGGCTGATCTCGCTCACCGCGACCGGCGCCAGCAGGAGCTTATCGTCCACGATGAAGTTCGGTGATATCGGCGTGTAGCAGTGCGGTCATGCTTGCTCTCGCGGAAACCATCACCCTGCGCATGCCCGCTACCCTCTACCGGCAAGTCGAACAACGCGCCCGCAAGGCCCATCGGCCGGTCGAAGACGAATTGGTGGACGTCGTGACGGCGGCGTTGCCAACGGTGGAAGACCTGCCGGCCGACATCACCGGCGACCTGGCGCAACTGGCTTACCTGGCCGACGCCGAATTGCAACAGGCCAGCCAGACCACCTTGCCGTTTCGTGATGCGGAGCGGATGCAAGCCCTGCTGCTGAAGCGCCAGCGGGAAGGGCTGAAGCCGCAAGAGACACGCGAAGCAGAGCGCCTGCTGCACCGCGCCGATCGCACGATGTTAGTACGCGCCCAGGCGACTGTGTTGCTCAAAGCCCGCGCTGCCAACGCCACGTCCTCTCAACCGATGGCCGGGGCCTGATGAGCCAGACCCGCATCCCGTCCGCGCTGCGCCAGGCGGTCGCCGAACGATCACACTATCGTTGTAGCTATTGCCTGACTCCCGAAGACATCACCGGAGTCGCGTTCATGGTTGACCACATCATCCCCGAATCGCTGGGCGGCCGCACCATCCTCGATAACCTCTGCCTGGCCTGTTGGGGGTGCAACCTCATCAAACGAGATCGGATCGTCGGCATAGACCCCCACAGCGGCGCCGTGGTGCGCCTCTTCAACCCCAACACACAGCAGTGGCTTGAGCAGTTTGCCTGGCAAATGGAGGGTCTGCTGATCATTGGGCTGACACCGGCCGGCCAGGCGACCGTCAACGTGCTGCAACTCAACCGGGCGGCGCTGGTCAACGCGCGCCGGTTGTGGATCGCCGCCGGCCAACATCCGCCGGATGAATAGCAAAAGCCCATCCGCGGCGACAGTCTTCGCGACCTTCGTGCTTGTATGCATTCCGGTCATTTGTGCATGAACTGACTTGTGTAAGCGATTGTCCGATAGTGAGTATCTTCTCAGTTTTTCGGGGAATCGCTCGCTGTGGCCGGTCTCCTGACCGAGCCACGGTGGCTCGGTCAGGAGACCGGCCACAGCCACCCCGGATTATGGCTATCGCTTGAGAGGATACGATAGTGACAGTATACCATCTTTTGGCGCCGCTGGCGCGGCGAATTTGCGAGCTGGAGAGAATCGGGTCTTGACATGCGTCCCCAAAAGTA
>PHCA01000240.1:5333-7178 GCA_002842085.1 Chloroflexi bacterium HGW-Chloroflexi-1 | reverse complement strand
ATCTCCTCCGGGCTGCCGCGCGCCATCGTGGCCTGGATGTCCACGGGACACCAGAAGGCCAGCCGGCCGCCCGCGACGCGCGCCAGGTTCTCCAGCCCCATGTTCTCCTGTTGATCCATCTGCACCACGTTCAGCCCGCACTCAATCATCATGTCCAACAGCGGCAGGATGTAGCCACACGAGTGGAGCCAGACGTCCAGCCCTCGGCTGTGCGCGTGCTGCCAGACGCGGCGGTAGCGCGGGGCGAAGAGCCGCCGCCACAGGGCCGGGCTGATCAGCGGCCGGTCCTGGAGCCCCCAATCGTCGTAGCCCATGACGCCGTGAACGCCGGTGCCGGCCAGCAGGTCAACGCAGGCGATCTGCGACTCGGCAAGCCGGTCGAGCAGGCGTTCCACTTCCTGACGATGCTCGTAGAAATCCACGAACAAGTTGACCAGCCCGCGCAGGTCGTGGCACGCCGCGAACAACGAGGGGTGCTGCACGACGGCCAGGTAGTAGTGGGCGCCGTTGTCCTGCTGGATTTCGGCGCGATAGCGGGCCAGCGGCTCGGCCGGTGGCGGGGTCGCCAGCAGGGCCAGCGTCTCGTCCAGCCGGCCCCAATCCGGCATGGCCGGCTTGACCACCTCGCCGCTGCCTGAGGGGCCGAGCCGCTCAAAGACGTTGCCCCACTCGTCAACACATTGCCACCGGCCGCCCCCGCCCTCCTGCCGGCGAGAGTGGCGAGGAAGTCCTGCGCCGTATCCTGGCTCATGGCCTCGGTGATGTAGAAGGCAAACCCCCGGCCACCCAATGCCTTGACGATGGCCCGTGCCCCTGGGGGGCTGACGTACAGTTGGCACAGCTTGCCCGCGTCTCGAATCCGCTTGAGGAGCGGCAGCCACTCCTCCGGCGGTGGAGCGCCGGCGCCCGGAATCCACTGGATGCCGTGCAGGCCCTCGATGGCCAGCAACACGTCCAGGTGGGAGATCTGGCCCTTGCCGTCGAGGTGGTAAAAGGCATGATCCAGCTTCGCACAGCACGCGGCCAGGTCCGGCGCCACGAAGCGCTCGAACATCTTGGGGGAGATCATGTAGGAGAAGTCGCTCTGGAGCATGTAGCAGCGACCCGAGGACCAGATGGCGGCCCAGGGCGACGTCCCGCGGCCGGCCGGTGCGACGATCGCATACAGCTCGTCGTAGTAGCGCAACCACAGTCGCGTGATCTCGCCCAGAACGCCGGCGACCTCATCCGGAGCGTCCAGCGCACGCGTTGCCACCAGGCGTTGCCCCCGTTATATGCCAGCCGCAGGTCCGCGATACCGGCGGCCGCGATCGGCTCGAACCAGACCGTGTCCGGCCCGGCGCAGACCTCCGAGCCGAGGAAAGCGGCGATGATGCCCGGCCCGAGGTTGGGCCACCACTTGGGCCAGGCGTCGCCGTAGCAGCGCGTGGCCTCCAGGTCGGTCTGATAGATATCGATCACCTGATCCGCGGGCATGTCGCAGGGCAGGTGGTTGATGAACCAGGGCGCGCCCGGCCGCGCGGCGCCCGGCGCCGGTTGCCAGCCCTGGATCATGACCAGCGGCCGCGGCAGCTCGCCCGCCCACCAGGCCGACCAATCAGCCGCGATGCGCGCCCAGTCGTCTTCTGTGAAGTGCAGTTCGATGCTCATGGCAAAATGCTTTCAGGACAGTTGTTCATGCCGCGGGCGACGCCACGGCCGATGAAAATGTATCGCAAGCCGCCGGCTTGCGTGGGCGGCGCAGGAAGCGGCAATCCAGCGGATTGCCCCACAGGTGCATTTTCAGGGCAGTTGTCCATGCCGCGCGCGACGCCACGGCCGATGAAAATGTATCGCAAGCCGCCG
>PHCA01000240.1:2055-5259 GCA_002842085.1 Chloroflexi bacterium HGW-Chloroflexi-1 | reverse complement strand
CGGCGCCACGGCCGATGAAAATGGTGGCTCGGTCGCAGACCGGCCACAGCAAAAGATTCGTTATTTTCCCCATTCGCTGTGTATTTTCAGGACAGATTGCGAATGAGGGCCAGGTCTCCGGTGCGGGCAGCCTGCAAGACTGGCCCCATGTAGGCGTCGATCAACTCCGCGGTCAACGCCACGGGCATATTCTCCAGTTTGCTCTTGAGCTGCGGGTTCCTGGCCGCGTGCAGCGCCCGCTGGATGTGCTCATCACTGAAGCCAGGTACCTCGTCCAGCGTCGCGGGAAAGTCAATGCGCCGCGCGAAGGCGATCATCGCCTCGGCCACTGCGACTCCCAGCGCGCGCCCGCTCAGTTGCGAGAGCGCGGGTGACGCGTAACCCAGTTCAGCAAAGATGCGGCCCACCAGCCGCAGCGGCGCCTGTATAGCCGGCGCGAAGAAGACAGTGTAATATGGGTTCATGATGGCACATGCCCGGCCGTGGCTCAGCACATCGACCAGTGAGAAACTGGTCAGGTGCGCGCCATTGGTGCCCCCCAGCATGATAGCATAGCCCCCCAGATCTGTGGCCAGGCCCAAGGCCTCGCGGGCCTCGGCGTCGTGCGGTTGCTGCATGGCTCGGGGTAGATAAGCCACGGCCAGGCGAATGCCCTCCGCAGCAACCTCTGCCATCAGATCATAATAGGGTTTGCCCACTGCGCCATACAGGACTTCCAGCAGGTGCGCCACCCCGTCCAGGGCGCCGTCAGCCGTGAGATGGGGCGGCGCCCCGTAGGTCACAGCATAGTCAAACACTGGCTGTTGAGGCACGATCGCCTCATCGATGATCAACTTCTTCTGACCTGTCTCCAGGTCAGTGATGTTAGCGTATTTGGTCAGGTGCGCGCCCGAACTGGCGGCAGTCTGAATGGCCACGTGGGGTGTCAGGGACTGGCCGGTCACCTGTAACGCGGCGGTGACCCGGCCGGCGCCGAAATAATCTTCGATATCCCCGCCCACGGTGCGCAGAACCTCGGCTGCTTTGGTGGCATCGATGGTGCTGCCGCCACCGAAACTAAGGATCACGTCGGGGTTGTGTTTCCCTAGCTCAGCGGTGATGCGGGCCAGGTCCTGGCGTGGCGCATTGGGCCGCGCGCCAGCGCTTTCGGCCAGCAATGCCACACCCGCCGTGGTCAGCGCATTCCGGATGATCGTCAGATGCGTCTCGGCGCCGGGAAAGGTATCGCGTACCAGGACCGCGCGCCCCCCCAGCCTGGCAGCGGCTGATCCCACCTGGGGCAGGACAGCCACGCCGTGAATGTAATTTTGGCCTTTAAACCCGCGCAGCAACGCCCGGGCGTGTTCGAAATCTGCCACTGCTTTTCTCCTTTCTCACTTGCGGGTCGGCTATATCTTCTCAATTTTTCGGGGAACCTGTTGCCCAGGCTCATGCCCAAGCCATCGAAGGATGTATTCGTGGTTGTCCTCATTACCTCTCGGCAAACTCGGCCAAGTTCTTGTAGTTGTTCTTCATCTCATCGGCCGTAACGGAGTCCAGCAGCCGGAGGATCCGATGGAGCAGTTCTCCAACCGGCAGTTGCTCGGAAACGATGATGCCGAAGTGGTCATGGCCCGTCCACCACCATTCCTGGTAGAGCGGCTCGAAGTCCTTGCTGTTGTATGTCAAAATCGCGCGGCTCTGTCCCGCGGCATAGACCAGTTGCTCCAGATCCTGCGCTTCGAGATTGCCCATCTCCTGAGTCGAGATGGCGTCGAAGTCGCGTTCCCGCAGCAGCCTGGCGAGTTTCGGCGTAACGTCAGCGTCCGTATACAGGGCTACGAAGATCTGCTCGGCCATACGCGTTCTCTCGCGGCGCGATTTTCAACTATGTACTGCTCGATTTCTCCGCGGTGGTCGTAGTAGTAGCCGAGCGCGTCATAGACCTGGGCCAGTTTCAACTGTCCTTCATACTCCTCGACGATCTGCTCTGGTGTCAGACTGTGTCGGGTTAGCGCCACGATCGTCTGGACGGTAACACCTGTCCCGCGGATCACCGGCTCGCCCCCCTTGACGCCTTGGACTCGAGCAACGTAGGGATGATCGGTAGACAAGGCAGGCAGCTTCTGTCTGGCGGCTAAACCCTCGACTTTCTGTGTCAAACCCTCGACTGCCTGCCTGAGCCATGTAAGCTCGTTATGGACTTGTTGTGCCTCGATCGTGATACCCATTTTGACCTCACTCACAGCGCCCATTGTGTCGTCTCTGCTCGACCTCATTTTACCACGGTTTTGATTTCGCGCAACCACACCTGCATCGCGGCTACTCCGGATTATCGAGATGATCCGGGGTTGTCTGTACCGGCATGTTGCGCGGCAAAGCTTTCGATCTGCTGCATCGACCGCGCAAAACTGGTCGCGGTGGCCTGTAAAGCCGGGTGGGTAACGAAATCCGCGGCCGCGATGCCATGCGCGTCGTAAGCCTCGGCGAAGTATGGAATGCGCAGTAGACGCTCCAGTACGTCAGCGGGTACCGGTTCGTCAATTTGCGGCGTCAACTGCAGACCGGCGTAATTGTCCATGAATTGCTCAAAAATGTTAGGGAAGATGGTCAGTACCGCGTGCGCCCCAGCCAGCTTCTCCAGATGCCAAACGTGGCGCCTGCCATCCACGGTGGGACCAGGACGCATCGAGGCCGCCATCAGCTTGCAGGGATAGCCGCGTTCGTGAAACAGCCGGTGCGCTTTGCGAAAGATCGCTATGCCGGCCCAGCGTAGATCCGCTTCACTCAAGTCAATGCCCAGCTCTTGAGCCTGAGCTTTGAACAACGGCATATCCTCGTAGCGGCCTAACATCATCACGGCGCATGACCGCCAGCATGAGAGGTCCGTGCCGCCGCGGTGTGCTTCAGCCAAACCAACCTGCGTCGCCTCCCCGACCGCTACCAGTTGCGGCAGGGTGAAACAAAGCGTCGTGTTGGTGGGAATGCCCTCGGCCGTCAGAATCCGCACCCCTGCGATGCCCTCTCTGGTACCCGGCATCTTGACCATGATGTTGGGCCGGGCAGCATGGATACGACGAGCCTGCGCCAGCATGGCCTCCAGGTCGGTCATATGCCGGGGATCCACCTGGCAACAGATCTGGCCCAGGCGACCCTGCGACTGGACGAAGATCGGTTCCAGCATGTCGGCGCCCCGGGCCGCGATCTCGATAAAGAGGCGCCACA
>PHCA01000240.1:0-2044 GCA_002842085.1 Chloroflexi bacterium HGW-Chloroflexi-1 | reverse complement strand
TGGCGCCTGCGGGCGTCCGGACCATTTGGAACAGCGGAGCCCCCCAGTGCGGGTGGTCGGAGCGCCGCAGCCAGTCTGCGTAGACCAGGGGCGATGAGTCCCACCATAGCTCGGTGGTAGGATGGCAATGCTTTAGTTGCTGAACAGGATTGGTATCTTTCATCACTCACTCGACTCCTTGAGCAGTGCGGCGAGGCGCGCCATGGCCAGTGGTGGGATCGAGAGAATCGGCGCGTGCTGATCCTCGACCGATAGCGTGCTTGCAACGCGTGCCAGCGAAGCCTGGGCCAACAACACCGCATCGCTGCGAGATGACAAGGTACGCAGCGTCTCCAGAACGCTGCTATCGTGCGCCTGGAGGTCGCCGCGCAACATGGCATCGTATGCCCCTGTGCAGAGCACTGCCTCGACGGACACGCGTTGGCGGCGGCGTTCGGCCTCCTCCACCACCAGGTCCCTGGTAGGCCTGAGCGCGGTGGGTGCAGTGGCGACCACCGCGAGCCGGCTACCCAGCTCAAGCCCGCGCTGGACCAGGGCGAGCTCGGCCTTGAGGACCGGGATGTGCGCCAGCCGGCCGGCCACCTCAGCGCACGGCGAGATAGAGGAACAAGTAAACTGGATGAAGCTGGCGCCGGCCTGCTCGGCCGCGAAGACGTGGTCTGCCACCCTCCGGTAGAGGAATGGCGAAAGCTCACCCTGTTCTACTACCAGCCTGGCTAACATCTCGTCGGCGATGTGCCAGCTTTGCACATCAGGCGGTAAGAGACGCTGGGCCAACTCGGAGAACTCGTTGGCAACCGAAATCAGCGTATGCAAGAAGATTACGCGTTTCACTTGAGATCCCGCCTCCCTTCAGCATTGGACGCCCAACACCTTTTTGATACGTCTGACCAGGTCTGGCGGATGAACTGCGCCGCGGCAGCGACGCCGGCCGGCCCCTGGCCAGAGGCCTCCTCCATGCAGATCCACCCATCCCAGCCATGCCGACATAACGTCTCGAACAGTGCCGCGAAGGGCGTGATGCCAGCGCCCAACAGCACGGGCTCCAGGCGGCCGTGGACTGCCGTGTCGGCCGCGTGAACACTTACCACCAGCGGCAAGACCTGCTTCAGTAAACCTGCCGGGTCGTCCGAAAACGCGGCCGCATTGCCTGTGTCGAAGTTGACACCCACACCAGCGCCAGCCACCTGCTGGGCAATCTCTACGAAGATATCTGGCGGCTGTGAGAAGTCGGTGAAGTCCCAGACCATCGGCCTGGCGTGGTTCTCGTAAACCAGGCTAATCCCGGAGTTACACACGGCTCTGGCCAGCCGGGTGATACCATTGACCGCCCACTCGATCCCTTGGCCGCGCCGCACCCCGGGGTGGGCCTGCCCGGCCGTCACCCGCACCAGCTCCGCGCCGAGGCGGGCCGCAGTCGCCACAACCTCTTGCTCCAAGGCCAGCTCGCGCAGCCGTTGCGCCGGCGCTGGATGCGTGAAGTCAGGGTAGCTGGTCACCATGACCACCCGAGTTCCGGCGTCCTCGATTTCTCTCCGCAACTCGTCAAGTGCGGCGGGTGAGCGGTCTGGTACCAGTGCAATACTCAGGTCAATGCCATCCAGCCCTAAAGCATGGCCCAGGCGGGCCCACTGCCCGATAGTCATGCGACCCTGGATCATCTCCTGGAAGAACGAAACTGGGAGACAACTCACTTTCATCGTAGCGCGGCTCCTGCCGCAACCAAACATGGTAGTCATTGCGAGGAGCGGGGTGTGCGACGAAGCAATCTCTGACACATGGGGGAGATTACTTCGCAAACTGCGCTCGCAATGACGCCGCCAAAGATTCTCGCGATCAACGCAAATGTCGCGGAGTAATACTATAGCGTACGCTCCGGCGGCCGGGCGCCCCCGTCGCGGCTCTGGCGGGGAATCAACGGTCGCATGTGCTCCACCGTCAAACGGGCTGCTGAGTCGGGGTCAGGTTGCGGCAACAGCTCGGCTGAGAGGTATTCATGGTAGCCAGCGGCGTGTAGCGCCAGTACGATGCGCGCAAAATCGAT
>PHCA01000003.1:38630-65929 GCA_002842085.1 Chloroflexi bacterium HGW-Chloroflexi-1 | reverse complement strand
CGATCGCGGCGTGATCAAGGTCGGTGAAGAAGTGGAGATCATCGGTCTGAAGGAGACGCGCAAGACGGTGGTGACGGGCGTGGAGATGTTCCGCAAGATTCTGAAGGAAGGGATCGCGGGGGACAACGTGGGGTGCTTGTTGCGCGGCATCGAGCGGGACGAGGTGGAGCGCGGGCAGGTGTTGGCGAAGCCGGGGTCGATCACGCCGCACACGAAGTTTTTGGGGGAAGTGTACGTCTTGAAGCGCGAGGAAGGTGGGCGGCACACGCCGTTCTTCAACGGGTACCGGCCGCAATTCTACACCGGGACGATGGATGTGACCGGGGCGACGGAGTTGCCGGCGGGGGTGGAGATGGTGATGCCGGGCGACAACGTGAACCTGCTGGTGGAGTTGATCGTGCCGGTGGCGCTGGAAGTGGGTTCGCGGTTTGCGATCCGCGAGGGTGGCCGGACCGTCGGTTCTGGCGTCATCACCAAGATTCTGGAATAGATAACCACCGGTTAACCGGCGCCTGCTGGCTCAAGTGTGATTTTCTGAGGCGTCGGTTGGCATTATATGACCCGGAGTGAGTTTCATGGCGAAAAACAGGATTCGGATTCGGCTGAAGGCGTTCGATCATCGGGTGTTGGATGATTCTGTGCGCAAGATCGTGGATGCGGCAGAACGCACAGGCGCCGCGGTGGTGGGCCCCGTGCCTTTGCCGACGCGTATCGAGAAGTTCACGGTGACCCGCTCGCCGTTCATCGATAAGGACAGCCGCGAACAGTTCGAGATTCGCACGCACAAACGGCTGATCGACGTGGTGGAGCCGGGCTCCAAGACCATCGAGAGCTTGACCAGGCTGGACTTGCCGGCGGGGGTCGATATCGAGATCAAGTTGTGATTGCGGATTGCGGCTTATCGCTTGGCGGAATGCGGATTGAACCCCTTCGAGAGTCAATCCGAAATCTTAAATCGAAAATCCGCAATCGGGTGGGATGATGCGGTCTCGCGGGTGGCGGGATCACGACAGTCCCAAGGAGGATGCATGAAGGGGATTCTGGGCCGCAAGGCGGGCATGACGCAGTTGCTCACGGCCAGCGGCGTGGTTGTGCCTGTGACGATCATCGAAGCGGGGCCTTGTTACGTGGCGCAAATCAAGTCCGCGCAGACCGACGGATATGATGCGATCCAGTTGGGGTTTGATGAGATCAAACCGAAGCGGCTGACGAAGGGCCAGTTGGGCCATTTGCGGTGCAATGATTTACCGGCGCTACGCGTGCTGCGGGAGATCCGACTCAAGAATATCGACGATTATGCCATTGGCCAGAAGCTCGATGCCGAAGTGTTTGCGGCTGGGGAGCGCGTCGATGTGATGGGGGTTTCCAAGGGGCGCGGTTTTCAAGGCGGCGTGAAGCGGCACGGTTTCCGGGGTGGTCCGCGGACCCACGGTCAGTCGGACCGCCTACGCGCGCCGGGCGCCATCGGTTCGGGCACCACGCCGGGTCGGGTCTATAAGGGCAAGCGGATGCCCGGCCACATGGGCAACGCGTCGGTGACGATCTCGAACCTGCAGGTGGTATTGATTGACGCAGAACGCAATTTGCTGGCCGTACGTGGTGCGGCGCCAGGGGCAAAAGGCGGCCTGTTGCTCATTACAGAAGCGCGCAAGCAGGGGTAGCGACGATGCAAGTTTCAGTGATAAACATGGCCGGCGAGACGGTCGGACAGGTGGAATTGGCCGATGCGATCTTCGCTGCGCCGGTTAACAAATCTTTGATGCATCAGGCGCTGGTGCGCCAGTTGGCCAACGCGCGCCTGGGTACACACAAGACCAAGGGCCGCAGCGAGGTAGCTGGCGGCGGTCGCAAGCCCTGGCGCCAGAAGGGTACCGGCCGGGCCCGCCAGGGTTCCATCCGGGCCGCGCAATGGCGTGGTGGTGGCATCATCTTTGGGCCGACACCGCGTTCGTATACGCAGCAGATGCCCCGTAAGATGCGTCAGGCGGCGCTGTGCTCGGCCCTCTCGGTCAAGGCCGCGGAAGATAAGATCGTGGTGCTCGATCAATTGGCTATGGCTGTGCCCAAGACGCGCGAGATGGCGTTGGTGTTGGAGCGGCTGGCAGTTGATTCCAGCGCGCTGATCGTGATGCCGGGCGAGGACTGGGCCGTGGAGCGGGCGGCAAACAATTTGCCAGACGTGAAGCTGTTGCGGGCCCATTACCTGAACGTTCGCGACCTGCTGGTCTACGACTATCTGGTCATCCCGCAGGCAGCGCTGGCCGTGATCGAAAAGATCTTGGGCCAGGCTGAGGAGGTCAAGCCCGATGCATGTTTATGACATTTTGAAGCGTCCGATTGTGACTGAGAAGACCACCGGCCAGGCTACTGTCGCCAACCAGTACACCTTCGAAGTGGACCGGCGCGCGAATAAGCTCCAGGTCAAGGACGCGGTGGAGACGGTGTTCGATGTCTCGGTGACGCTGGTGCGCATCAGCAATATTCCCGCCAAGAAGGGCCGCTACGGCCGCTTGATGGTTACCAAGAAAGCGGCCTGGAAAAAGGCCGTAGTGACATTGGCCCCCGGGAACACGATCCAGTCCTTCGAAGGCGTGTAAACGTTCTAACGTTCTAACGTTCATGCGTCGAGAGGCAGGTGGCTAAGACGGCAACGGTATCACCTGCCCCGGCCGATTTGGTCGGATAGATTGCCAATTGAGGAGCTTTTCGCATGGCGATTAAGGTTTATCGGCCCACGACTCCGGGGCGACGCGGGATGAGTGTCTCGAGTTTTGAGGAGATCACCCGCACGAAACCCGAGCGTGCTTTGCTCCGCCCGGTCAACAAGAACGCCGGGCGCAACAATACCGGGCGGGTCTCGGTGCGGCATCGTGGCGGCGGGCACAAGCGTCGGTACCGCGTGATCGATTTCAAGCGCGACAAGATCGGCGTGCCCGGGCGGGTGGCGTCCATCGAATACGATCCGAATCGTTCGGCGCGCATCGCGTTGATTGTATATGTTGACGGTGACAAGCGTTACATCCTGGCGCCCTTGGGCTTGCAAGTGGGCGCGCAGATCATGTCTGGCCCCGCAGCTGAGATCCGGGTGGGGAACGCGTTGTCGTTGCGCAACATCCCCCTGGGCACCATGATCCACAACCTGGAGCTGTACCCTGGCCGGGGGGGCCAATTGGCCCGGTCGGCGGGGACGCAGGCCCAGTTGATGGCTAAAGAAGGGGATTACGCCCAGGTGCGTTTGCCCAGTGGTGAGGTGCGGCGGGTGGAGCTGGTGTGCATGGCGACCATCGGTCAGGTCGGCAATACCGATCACGCTAACCTCAACCTCGGTAAGGCCGGCCGTAAGCGCTGGCTGGGGTGGCGGCCGACGGTGCGCGGCAGCGCCATGAGCCCGCGCGATCACCCGCATGGTGGTGGTGAGGGGCGGTCGCCCGTGGGCATGCCTGGGCCGAAGACGCCATGGGGCAAACCGGCGCTGGGTTATAGAACGCGCAAGAGCAAGTCCACCGATAAATACATCGTGCGCCGGCGCGGCAGCAAGTAATGGGGGGATAGCGTATGTCTCGGTCTCTTAAGAAAGGCCCGTTTGTACAGGCCAGGCTGTTGAAAAAGGTTGAGGCCATGAACCGGACCGGCAAGAAGCAGGTGATCAAAACCTGGTCCCGGGCTTCGACGGTTTTTCCGCAGATGGTTGGTCACACGATCGCCGTGCACGATGGGCGGCGGCATGTGCCCATCTATGTGGCCGAGAACATGGTCGGGCATAAGTTGGGCGAGTTCGCGCCGACGCGCTTCTTCCGTGGGCACGTGCGCAGCGAGAAGAAGAGCTCACGCTAAGGTAGCGTTCACCCTTGCGAAGGTTGCGAATAGCCTTACCGATAGAGCGCTTCTTGGCTGACGAGGGCACTTCCGGCCTGAAATCTGCTCACAAACCTTCGCAAGGGTGGCTGAGCAGTTACGCTTACTTACACAAAATACAAGAATATCATTGGAAAGGTCCTGAGTATCTTCTCAATAATCCGGGGCTGTGGCCGGTCTGTGACCGAGCCACGGTGGCTCGGTCACAGACCGGCCACAGCATGCCCCGAAAAACTGAGAAGATACGGTCCTGACCAGCACGCATAGGACTGTTACGGCGCGTTGCGCGTTGGACCTGTAGCGGTGCGAATCGATTGAACGTGCGGCGGCTGACGGAGTGAGGTTACAGAATGGCAGTTCGAGCAATCACCAAGTACGTGGGTATCTCGCCCCAGAAGACCCGGTGGGTGATCGACCAGGTACGCGGTATGAACGCTGAGCAAGCGTTGGGGATGTTGCGCTATATGATGCAGTCGGCGGCGCAGCCGGTCGCCAAGACGATCGCGTCTGCCCTGGCGAACGCCGAAGAGAATTTTGGCCTGGAGCGCGAGGATCTGTACATCGCTACGATCACTGCGGACGGGGCGCCGGTCCGGCGCTGGCGCCGGTATGGGGCGCGCGGGCGGTTCAAGCCCATCATTCGTCGCTCTTCGCACATCACGGTTGTGTTGGAAGAGCGAGCGTAAGAGAGTCCCGGTCTTGCGTGCCGGATCCCGACCCTGCCGATGGCGCCCTGGGGGTGGCCCCTGGTGGGCGCCCGGATGTAGCACGCAACACGCAACACGTCACATTCTGAGGAGGCAGCTTTGGGCCGAAAAGTACACCCGATAGGTTTCCGTTTGGGCCAGGTTGAAAAGCACCGCTCTCGCTGGTATGCTGAGGGCGAAGAGTACACGAGTCTGCTGGTGGAAGATCGCACGATCCGGAAGCTGATCCGGGCTGCGTTGCCTGAGGCCGCGATCTCGAAGGTCGAGATCGAGCGCTTCCCGCCCAACCAGGTCCGGGTCACCGTGCACTCGGCAAAGCCTGGCATCGTCATCGGCCGCAAGGGCGCTACCGTCAACACGTTGCGCAACGACTTGCAGCAGGCGACCAACAAGCGGGTAAAATTGGACATTGCCGAGATCGAGCGGCCCGAAATGGACGCGTTCTTGGTAGCTCAGAGCATCGCCGAGCAGTTGGCGCGCCGCGTCTCCCACAAGCGGGCGATGAAGCAGGCGGTTTTGCGGGCGCTACGATCTGGGGCCAAGGGGTGCATGGTGCGCTGTGGCGGCCGGCTTTCCGGCGCGGAAATGGCCCGCGTCGAGACGGTGCGCGAGGGCCAGGTGCCCCGTCATACGTTGCGGGCCGAGATCGATTATGCGCAACATGAGGCGCTGACTACTTTCGGCCGGATTGGCATCAAGGTCTGGATTTACAAGGGCGAAGTCCTGCCGGGGACTGCGTGAGTTGATTTCGGATTTCCGATTGTGGATTTCGGATTGCCCTCCCCTTGCCCGGCGCGAGCCGCAATCCGCAATCCGCAATCCCATGAGGGCCTAACCAGTTAAATCCTTGCACGACAGACAAGAATTTTCTGATGGCATTTGCCTGGTTGGCTCTGGCCTGTTCAGGTTAGGAGTAAGTCGTATGTTAATGCCAAAGCGCGTTAAATACCGCAAAGTCCACCGCGGACGCAGGCGAGGCGTCGCCAGCCGGGGCAACCAGATCTCTTTCGGCGACTATGGATTGCAGGCGCTGGGGCCGGCCTGGATCAACAGCCGCCAGATCGAAGCGGCCCGGCGGGCTATCGTGCGTTATCTGCGCCGGGGTGGCAAGTTATGGATCCGGGTGTTTCCGGACCATCCTGTGACGGCCAGGGCAGCGGAGACTCGCATGGGCGGCGGCAAGGGCGCAGTGGATTACTGGGCGGCGGTGGTGCGGCCTGGGTTGATGTTGTTCGAGGTTTCTGGCGTGGCCGAGGCGGATGCACGCGAAGCGATGCGACTGGCTTCCCAGAAGCTGCCGATTCCCACGCAGTTTGTGCGCCGTGAAGTTGGGGAGGAAGGGTGATGCACGCCACTGAGATTCGTAATCTGGCACAGGCCGAGATCGCGCGGCGTCTGGATGAGGAGCATCAAGAGAAGTTCAACCTGCGCTTTCAGTATGCGACGGGCCAGTTGAAGAACACGGCGCGATTGGGCCAGGTTCGGCGTGAGATCGCGCGCCTCCGCACGATTTTGCGGGAGCGGGAGCTGGCCGCGGCGAGACAGGAGGAATAGTCGATGCAGGAACAACGCAAACGATTGGTGGGCAAGGTCGTTAGCACTAAGATGGACCAGACCGTGGTCGTGGTCGTGCGCCGCACCCGGCAGCATCGGCTATACGGGAAAGTCATTCGGGTCAGCAAGCGCTACAAGGCCCACGATGAGAAGAACGAATGCCTTGTGGGGGATGAGGTCCGCATCGTGGAGTCTCGGCCCTTCAGCAAGGATAAGCATTGGCGTGTCGAGGAGATCCTCCAGCGCGCCGAGCAGCGCGATACCAGCCCGCTAAGGACTGAGAATTAAATAACTTGCGCGATCAGCCTTGCGAAGGTTCCCGAAGACACCATTTCTAGCCCAAGTCGGGGCAAAAACCTTCGCAAGGCTGTCAATGACTCACGCAAAGGCGCAAAGAACGCTAAGAAAATTCTTTGCGACTTTGCGGCTTTGCGTGAGAGTTTTTCCAGCTTTTGTGCAAGAATTTAACTCGTAAGATCCTAAAGGCTGTGTAGCGATTGAGCCGGTTGCGTCAGGTCCCGCCAGGGAATGAGGGTATAGTGATGATTCAGCAGGAAAGCAGACTCAGGGTAGCCGACAATACCGGCGCCAAGGAAATCCTCTGCATTCGCGTACTGGGCGGCTCGAGGCGACGCTATGCACGGATCGGCGATGTCATTGTCGCGACGGTGAAGCAGGCCGCGCCGAACAGTGCTGTCAAGTCGGGTGATATCGTGCAGGCGGTGGTGGTGCGCACAACGTATCCGCAGGGGCGGCCCGATGGGTCGCATATCCGGTTTGACGACAATGCCGCGGTGATCATCGACCAGTTCAGGGCGCCGCGGGGTACGCGGATCTTCGGGCCGGTGGCTCGGGAGCTGCGCGAACGGGGATACATGCGGATTGTCTCGTTGGCTCCAGAGGTGCTGTGATGGATATCAAGAAAGGTGACAAGGTTCGGGTGCTGCAGGGCGCCGAACGGGGCGCCGAGGGCGAGGTGCAGCGGGTGGTACGGGCCAAGTGGGGCAAGGGCCGCCGGGCCGGCGAACGCAAACCCGCTGGCGACCGGGTGGTGATCCATGGCATCAACCTGGTCAAGAAGCATCAACGGCGCACTGGCAATGTGAACACCCAATTCGGCATCATCGAGCGTGAGGCGCCGATCCATCTGTCCAACGTGGCGCTGGTTTGCCCGCGGTGCGGCAAGGCCACGCGGGTGGGGCATCGGGTCCATAGCGATGGCAGCCGGTCGCGCGTGTGCAAGCAGTGCGACGAGGTGATGGACGCGTAGGGAGTATTTTTCTGGAACTAATTTACGTCGAAAAGTGATCCGTGAAAGTATCTTCTCAATTTTTCGGGGAATCGCTCGCTGTGGCCGGTCTCCTGACCGAGCCACTGTGGCCCCCGGATTATGGCTGTCGCTTGAGAGGATACCTGTGAAACCTGTCGGGTCTGGATTGTCGCCGCGATGCGGTGTGCGACTGGGGGTGTATGACAATGCCGAGACTTTTAGAGCGGTACCGGAACGAAGTGGTACCCGCGATGGAAAAGGAATTTGGCTATCATAACGTGATGCGCGTGCCGCGCGTCGTGAAAGTGGTCTTGAACATCGGGATGGGTGAAGCGCTGGAGAACGCCAAGGCATTGGATGCCGCGGCGCGCGACCTGTCCGTCATTACAGGCCAGAAGCCGGTGTTTACCAAGGCCAAGAAGTCTATTGCGGCGTTCAAGCTGCGTGAGGGCAATACCATCGGCGTGACGGTGACGCTGCGCAGCGAGCGCATGTGGAGTTTTCTGGACCGCATGATGAACATCGCGCTGCCGCGGCAACGTGACTTCCGCGGTGTTTCGCCGGATTCGTTCGACGGCCGGGGCAATTACAGCCTGGCGTTTCGTGAGCAACTGGTCTGGCCCGAGATCGACTACGACAAAATCGACAAGATCCGGGGCATGGCGGTGACGATTGTCACCACGGCCGGCACCGACGAGGAAGGCCGCCGGTTGCTTCAGCTTCTCGGAATGCCATTCCGGCAACACGTAGGAGGATAGATCAGTGGCCAAGACATGCATGCCGTTGCGAGAAAAGCGCCGCA
The DNA here is from genome assembly GCA_002842085.1 of Chloroflexi bacterium HGW-Chloroflexi-1. Taxonomy (GTDB): domain Bacteria; phylum Chloroflexota; class Anaerolineae; order CG2-30-64-16; family CG2-30-64-16; genus CG2-30-64-16. The sequence continues at coordinate 57,741 of PHCA01000003.1, read as the reverse complement.
AATACGCGGTCCGCGTGCGCAACCGCTGTAGTATGTGTGGGCGTCCACACGGCTACATGCGCCGATTTGACCTGTGCCGCATCTGTTTCCGCGAGCAGGCGTTGAAGGGTAATCTGCCCGGCGTGGTGAAATCGAGCTGGTAAACCAGTTTCTAGCTGGGCTGCTAAGAGCCGGCGCTCCTCAGCGGGGCGGGGCTGGCTGACTGGTGGTCTATAGAGGAGTAACAGAGTAATGATTAGTGATCCGATTGCCGACATGCTGACCCGTATCCGCAATGGTTTGCTGGCGCGTCACAAGCAGGTGGTCGTGCCGGGTTCCAAGGTGAAGGTCGCGCTCGCGCGGATTTTGAAGGAAGAGGGCTTCATCCGGGACTTTGAGGTCACCAAGGATGTGCCACAGCCGCAACTGCGCGTCGTTTTGAAATATGACCGGGATCGCAAGTCCATCGTCACCGGCTTGCAACGGATCAGCAAGCCGGGCCGGCGAGTTTACGTTAAGCGTAGCGAGATCCCCTGGGTGCTGAGTGGGTTGGGTATTGCGATTCTGAGCACGCCGCAAGGGATCATGACCGGTCAGAAGGCCCGCCGGTTGGGTCTGGGCGGTGAGGTGCTTTGCTATATCTGGTAAGCAAATCCGATTGCGGATTGCGGATTGCAGATTGCGGATTGCGATCAGGGATCAATCCGACATCTCAAATCCGAAATCGGCAATCAGGAGGGAGGTAGGACAGTGTCGCGTATTGGGAAATTACCGGTCTCGCTGCCGAAGAACGTAACCGTGACGGTTGGACAGGGCAATTTTGTCACCGTGCAGGGGCCGAAGGGACAGCTTCGACAACAACTCCCGGCCGAAATCAAGATCGAGCAGGTCGGCGAGGAAATGCGCGTGACCCGGTCATCGGATGCGAAGAACCATCGGGCGCTGCATGGCCTGAGCCGGGCGCTGTTGAACAACATGGTGACGGGCGTCGATGCGGGTTTCATGCGGATTCTTGACATCGAAGGTGTGGGGTATCGGGCCAACATGAACGGCAAGCACCTGGTGGTGATGGTCGGGTACTCGCATCCGGTGGAGATTGTGCCCCCGGACGGGATCGCTTTCGAGGTCGATAAGGCGGGGCGCCAGATTACCATTACCGGGATCGACAAGCAGTTAGTGGGCCAAATCGCCGCCCAAATCCGCGGGCTTCGACCGCCAGAGCCGTACAAGGGCAAGGGCGTTCGCTACCGCGGTGAGGTCGTTCGCCGGAAGGCTGGTAAGAGCGGCAAGGTCGGCAGCAAGGACGGTAAGTGAGGAATCGCGAGATGCGGAGACCGGTCAGGAGGATCAAAATCGATGGCCATGAACAGGAGTCGAGAAGCTCGTAATCGCCGACATGCGCGCATTCGCCGGCGCATCCATGGGACTGCTGAGCGCCCTCGTCTGAACATATTTCGCAGCCTGCAGCACATCTACGCGCAGGTAATCGACGACGATATGGGATATACGCTGGTGGCATCGTCCACAGTGGACCCGGAACTGCGCGGTCAATTAGACGGGCTGACCAGGCCCCAGCAGGCCGTCCGCGTGGGCCAACTGGTCGCAGAACGGGCGGTTGCCAAGGGTTTGAAGCAGGTTGTGTTCGATCGGGGCGGCTATCCCTATCACGGTCGGGTGAAGGCACTGGCCGACGGGGCACGTGAAGGCGGTTTGGAGTTCTAGCGAACCCGGATTGACGATCGCGGACTGTGGATCAAGCGTCTATCAAATCCGAAATCCGAGATTCCCAATTGATTTGGGGAGGACTGATGCCTGGTAAGATGGATAAGAAGGAGCGCGGGCAAGGCAAGGAACGCCGCCAACGCCGCGAGCGCGAAGAAGAGCGCGAGCAACTCGACGAGCGTGTCGTCCATATCGCGCGGACTTCTAAAGTGTTGAAGGGTGGTCGCCGTTTCGCTTTCCGAGCTGTGGTGGTGGTGGGCGATAATCATGGCCAGGTGGGCTATGGCGTTGGCAAGGCGCGTGAAGTGCCCGAGGCTGTGCGCAAGGCCTCTGAACAGGCGCGCAAGATCATGCGGCCTGTGCCCATGGTTGGCACGACGATTCCCCACGGGGCCATCGGCAACTTCAGCGCGGCGCGCGTGCTGCTGCGCCCGGCGTCCCCTGGCACCGGCGTGATTGCCGGTGGGGGGGTGCGGGCTGTCTTGGAGGCCGCCGGCATTCGCGACATCCTCACCAAGTCACAGGGGAGCGCGAACATCCTGAACGTGGTGGCGGCGACTTTCAAGGCCCTGGAGTCGTTGAAGAGCCCCGAGGAAGAAGCCAGGCGCCGCGGTCGCCCGGTGGAAACGGTCACTCCGTATTGGTTGCGAGGAGGTCAAAATGCCGAGTAAGAAGTTGCGCATTACCTACACTTGCAGCGCGATCGGCGTCAAGCAGGACCAGAAGGATACCGTGCGGCGGTTGGGGCTGCGCCGGATGGGGCAGACTGTCGAGCAACCGGACACCCCCGTTATTCGCGGCATGGTCCACAAAGTGCGCCATCTGGTGACGGTAGAGGAAGTCGGCAAGTGACCACGGTGAACGGCCGACCCAAGCCTGCAGCGCCGGTCGGCGGTTGCATCTGCGCCCGCGCTGGGCCGGCCCGGCTCGTGGGGTGTCAGCCCCGGAGGTGGGTCGATTCGGCGCAGGAACTGGGTTGTTGGAAGGTAAACGATGAAGCTACACGATTTGCAGCCCGCCGAGGGCTCTCGTAAAGACCGCACCCGGGCCGGCCGGGGTATCTCGGCCGGTCGTGGTAAGACTGCTGGTCGCGGTACCAAGGGCCAGAACTCCCGTTCCGGCGGCGGCGTGCGCCCGTACTTCGAGGGTGGCCAGTTGCCGCTGGTCCGGCGTCTGCCGCACCTGCGCGGCTTCACCAATATCTGGCGGGTCGCATATGCGCCGGTCAACGTCGAGCGCTTGAACGACTTCTGGCCCGAGAGCGAGGTCACGCCCGAGGTGTTGGTCGCGGCCGGTCTCGTCAAATCGTTCAACTTGCCCGTGAAGATCCTGGGCGGCGGCGAGTTGGAGCGGGCCCTGGTGGTCAAGGCGCACAAATTCTCCGCTGCGGCGCGGGAGAAGATTCTGGCCGCTGGCGGTACCGTCGAAGAACTAGCGCTTGAATAAGGAGAGTGCGATGATTGACGCCATTCGGAATGCTTTCAGGCTGCCAGATCTACGGCGCAAGCTGCTGATTACGCTGGGCATCCTGGTGATCTATCGCCTGGCTTCGCACATCCCGGTGCCCGGCGTGAACCGCCAGGCGCTGGCCCAGATCTTCGAATCCAACCAGTTGCTCGGTTTGCTGAACATCCTTTCGGGCAGCGCGTTGAGCAACTTTTCGGTGATGGCGATGGGGGTCTATCCCTACATCACGGCCTCCATCATCATTCAGTTGCTCCAGCCGATCATCCCGGCGCTCGAGGCGTTGGGCAAAGAGGGTGATGCGGGCCGGGCCAAACTGAATCGGTACACCAACTACCTGACGATCCCGTTGGCGTTTCTGCAGGCCTTTGGCCAGTCGAGCCTCCTGGCGCAGCCAGGCGTCTCGGGCGGGGAGCGGGTGCTCGCCGAGTTCGGTCTCCGGCAATATCCGCTGGCAACGATCTCGATTCTGTTCACTCTGACCGCGGGCACGATGCTGGCCATGTGGCTGGGCCAGTTGATCACCCAGCAGGGCATCGGTAATGGTATTTCGATCATCATTTTCGGCGGCATCATCGCCGGTATGCCCCAGAATGTCCAGCAGACCGCGGTGCAAGGTGGCATCGGCCAACTGCTGATCTTCACCATTGTGACGATTCTGACTGTGGTGGTGATCGTCGTAGTGCAAGAGGGGCAGCGCCGGATCCCAGTGCAGTATGGCAAGCGGGTGCGGGCCATGCGCGGGAATCGGTTGATGGTGGTTGGCGGGCAGAGCACCCACGTGCCGATCCGGGTCAACTCGGCCGGCATGATCCCGCTGATCTTTGCGGGCAGCTTTTTGATCTTCCCGAGCACGATCGCCAGCTACTTCGTGGTCTCGCAGACGGCCTGGGTGGCGGCGGTGGCGGGCTTCATCTACAAGACGTTCAGCCCACAGTACAACTGGTACTGGATATTCTACTTTTTCCTGGTGATCGCGTTCACCTACTTCTATACCGATGTCGTCTTCCGGCAGCAGAATCTGCCCGAGACGCTGCAGCGGCAGGGTGGGTTTGTGCCGGGCATCCGCCCCGGGCCGAATACTGAGAAGTATTTGAACAAGGTGCTTTCGCGGGTGACCCTGGTGGGTGCGCTGTTCCTGGGCTTCGTGGCGATCTTGCCCTGGATCGTGCAGTTGCTCTTTGGTGGCACTGCCGGGGGCCGGGCATCGAGCACGATGCTGATCTCCAGCACGGGGCTGTTGATCGTGGTGGGCGTGGTGTTGGACACGATGAAACAGCTCGAGGCGCAGTTGCTGATGCGGCACTATGAGGGGTTCATTCGGATTTGCGGTTGCGAGGCACGAAGCAAAGCAATCGGGATTGCGGCAATCCGAGATTGCTTCGCAAAAAACGCTCGCAATGACACGGCGGCTGAGTAGTTACAACGATTGAGAGTTTACTGGTTACTGGTTACTGGTTGCTGGTTACTCGTTACTCGTTATCGATCCGGCGACTGAAGGCCAGTTAGAGGATAGAGTCATGGATACGTCGTCTAAGCCGCTGTTCATGATCATGTTGGGGGCGCCGGGCGCTGGCAAGGGGACGCAGGCTCGCATGCTTTCGGAAGTGTTGGGCCTGCCACAAGTGTCCTCGGGGGATATCTTCCGAGAGAACTTGAGGAACGCGACGCCGTTGGGCCGGTTGGCCAAAGGCTACATGGACCGCGGTGAGCTGGTGCCGGATGACGTGACGATCGACATGGTGATGGACCGATTGAGCTGTCCGGATTGCGCCGGGGGCGCGGTCCTGGACGGCTTCCCACGCACGCTGGCGCAAGCTGATGCGTTACGGCAAGCGTTGGTTGCTCAGGACGTCCGTGTGAGCCTGGCGCCGTTGCTGGAAGTCAGTGATGACGCGGTGATCGGTCGTTTGGCCGGCCGCCGCGTCTGTCGGGACTGTCAGGCGATGTATCACGTAGTGTTCTCACCGCCCAAGGTCGAGGGTGTGTGCGACAAGTGTGGCGGTCAGTTGTATCGCCGGGCCGACGATGAACCGGATACGGTACGCAACCGCCTGTTCGTCTACTATAAGCAAACCGCGCCGCTGGTCGGCTACTACTTCGCACACGGCGTCCTGGTCACCATCGACGGTGATCGGCCGATCGCGGCGGTGCAGGCCGACCTGTTGTCGGCGGTGCAGGCCGCGTCGGTGTAATCAGGGGTCCGATGATCGTTCTGAAGTCCAAGGGTGAAATCGCTGAGATGCGCAAAGCGGGCCACATTGTAGCTTGCGTGCATGAGGCGCTGCGGGAGATGATTCGGCCGGGGATCACGACGGCCGAGTTGGACAGCAAAGCCGCGGAGATTATTCGATCGTACGATGCCATCCCCGCGTTTTTGGGGTATCCGCACAACGGACGCAACGATTTCCCGGCCAATATCTGCGCTTCGATCAACGAGGAGCTGGTGCACGGGATCCCCAACCGGCAGCGCTGGTTGGAGGCTGGTGACATCCTCAGCCTTGACGTGGGCGCTGTTTATCACGGTTGGGTGGGCGATGCGGCGTGGACCTATCCGGTGGGCGAGATCGACGCCGAGAGCCAACGGCTTTTGGATGCGACCGAGGGGGCGTTGTGGGCCGGCATTGCGCAGGCCCGTGAGGGCAAGCGGCTCAGCGACATCTCCCGGGCTGTCGAGACATATGTCGTGGGGCGGGGGTTCGCGGTGGTCCGGGAATATACCGGCCACGGCGTGGGACGTAAGATGCACGAGGATCCACAAGTGCTGAACTACGTTCCGACCGGCGCCGGGCGGGGACCGTTGCTCAGGGCGGGGACGACCCTGGCCATCGAGCCGATGGTGAACGCCGGGACATGGCGGACGCGGACCCTGTCCGACGGGTGGACGGTGATCACAGCCGATGGCCAGCGTTCGGCGCATTTCGAACATTCGATCGCGATCGTCGATGGCCAGACGGAGATCCTGACCGTCGTGTGAGAGCAGGAGGGCGGCCGGGCGACCGGCGCTCTCGAGGAGAAGCTAAGGTGAAAGTCCGACCTTCTGTGAAGCGAATTTGCGATAAATGCAAGATCATCAAGCGCCGCGGTGTGGTGCGCGTGATCTGCACAAACCCGAAGCACAAGCAGCGGCAAGGGTAATGATGAATGATGGTAACTACTCAACCTGTCATTGCGAGGAGCGTAGTTTGGTATCTTCTCAATCATCCGGGGTAGGGACATGGCCTTGCGCCTGCCCGCCTGGGCGACCGCAAGGGTGCGCCCCTACAGATTGAGAAGATACGTAGTTTGCGACGAAGCAATCCCCGCGTTCAGTGCCAGGAGATTGCGGCAATCTCGATTGCGGCAATCTCGATTGCGGCAATCTCGATTGCGGCAATCTCGATTGCGGCAATCTCGATTGCGGCAATCTCGATTGCTTCGCAAAAAACGCTCGCAATGACACGGCGGCTGAGTAGTTACTCAGCATTCAGCATTCAGCGTTTTGTATGGGGAGGAGTGCATGGCTCGTATTGCTGGTATAGACCTGCCGCGTGACAAGCGGACCGAAATGGGCCTGACTTATATTTACGGTATCGGCCTCACGTCCAGCCAGGAGATCCTGCTGATGACGGGGATCGACCCCAACATCCGGATTCGGGATCTGGACGAAACCCAGGTGGCACGCCTGCGTGAGGTGATCGAGCGCAATTACAAGGTGGAAGGCGATCTGCGCCGCGAGGTGAGCATGAACATCAAGCGGCTGCAGGAAATCGGTAGCTACCGGGGCCTGCGCCATCGCCGCAATTTGCCGGCGCATGGGCAGCGCACGCGGACCAATGCTCGCACCAAGCGCGGCGCCCGCCGGACCGTGCCCGGAAAGAAGCGCGCTCGGAAGTAACGGTCACGTGAGCATGGGGGGACGTCGGCGTGCTGGGTGGATGGCGTGTCGATGGTGTATCCTCTCAGTGTTTCGGGGCATGCTGTGGCCGTATCATCTCAAGCGACAGCCATAATCCGGGGATGCTGTGGCCGGTCTCCTGACCGTGCCACAGCGAGCGGCTCGATGAGCCTTGCGAAGGTTTAGGACCTTCGCAAGGCTGACGGACATAACGGAGAAGAGTAATGGCGAAACCAACAGCAACCACTCCAGGCCGGCGAGGGCGTCGTAGTGGGGCGCGTCACGAAAAGCGGATGGTGCCCCAAGGTCAGGTGCATATCCAGTCCACCTTCAACAACACGATCCTTACGGTGACCGACCCGCAGGGCAACACGCTGACCTGGACCAGCACCGGCACCTCCGGTTTCAAGGGTTCGCGCAAGAGCACGCCCTATGCGGCCCAGTTGGCGGCCGGACAGGTGGCCAAGCAGGCCATGGATCTGGGCATGCGCGAGGCCGACGTGTTCCTGAAGGGGCCTGGTCCCGGCCGCGAGGCGGCGATCCGGTCGTTGCAGGCTGCCGGGCTGCGCGTGCGCTCCATCACGGACATCACGCCCATTCCGCACAACGGCTGCCGGCCGCCCAAGAAGCGCCGCGTTTGATTTCGGATTTCGGATTGGAGATTTCGGATTGAACTGCGCAACATCAGAAATCCGCAATCGACAATCTGCAATCCGCAATCCAATCAGAGGGATGAAGGTCGCCAAGCCGTAAACCTCTCGGTGACAGTACATAGATTCTTTAGGAGGAATCCATTGGCACGAAATACTGGTCCGGTGTGTAGGCTCTGCCGACGCGAGGGCATGAAGCTGTTTTTGAAGGGCGAGCGGTGTCTTTCGCCCAAGTGTGCGTTTGAGAAGCGTAATTATGCCCCGGGCGCGCACGGCAAAAAGGGTATTTTCAAGCGTAAAGTGTCCGATTTCGGCGTGCAGTTACGTGAAAAGCAAAAGGCCCGGCGCATTTACGGCGTGCAAGAGCGCCAGTTCCGCCGCTACTTCCGCAGCGCGCTGCGCGTCAAGGGGATGACCGGCGTGATGTTGCTGCTGACGCTGGAACGCCGCCTGGACAACGTCGTTTACCGCATGGGGCTGGCGGATTCGCGGGCCCAGGCTCGCCAACTGGTGCGCCACGGACATTTCACCCTCAATGGGCGTAATCACAATATCCCTTCCTACCTGGTTGAGGTTGGGGACGTGATCGAGGTGCGCCCGAATAGCCGACAGAACGGTTATTTTAAGCTCCTGGCCGAACAGACGGGTAACCGGAGTGTGCCGCAGTGGCTGGAGCTCGACAGTGCGCGCATGGTTGGCAGGATGGTCGCCATGCCTGATCGTCAGGCGGTAGATCTGCCGTTGAACGAGCAATTGATCGTCGAGTACTATAGCCGCTAGACGATTGCGGATTTGGGATTGCGGATTGCGGATGAGCCGGGCGCTTTCTGGAAGGTCTCTGGCTCAATACGGTACAGATAAGCCTGGACTGGAGCCTTCAGGCGGAGCGCCTCCGGCTGAAGCCTCGATTCCGGAACACTCACTGAACCGTATTGGTCTCTGGCCATAATGGAAGCAATCAGCAATCCGCAATCCGCAATCCGCAATCGGGAGAGGAGGGTACAACCGTTGTTGAATTTTGTACTGCCCAAGATCGAGCGTGATGCGGGCTCGCGCAACTACGGGCGGTTTGTAATCGGCCCGTTGGAAAGCGGCTATGGCATTACCCTGGGAAGCGCGTTGCGCCGGGTGCTGTTGTCCTCACTGAGCGGCGTCGCAGTCACGTCGATCCGCATCAGCGGTGTCCACCACGAGTTTTCGGCCATTCCGAACGTGTTGGAGGACACCACCGCCCTGTTGCTCAATGTCAAGCAATTGCGTCTGAAGTCGGAAGTGGACGAGCCGGTGCGCCTGCATGTGGAAGTGCGGACCGCCGGCCCGGTCACCGCCGGTGATCTGGTGTGTCCCCCCGAAGTTGAGGTGGTGAATCCGGAACTGCTGTTGCTGACGGCAGATTCTAACGCTGTCGATCTGGATCTGGAGCTGACGGTGAGCCGCGGCCGGGGCTATTCTCCTACCGAGGAGCGGGGGAAGCTGCCGCTCGGTGAGATCCCGGTCGATGCCATCTACAGCCCGGTGCGCAAGGTCAACTACACGCTGGCGCATGCCCGCATCGGCCAGCAGACCAACTACGACCGCCTGAGCTTGGAGATCTGGACCGACGGCACGCTCAAGCCGGAAGAGGCGCTGCGTGAGTCGGCCAGGCTGTTGGTGCGCCATCTGACCCTGATCGCCGGCGCCGATGTGCTGCCGGCGGAGCAGGAGCTTGAGGAGACGCCGGGCGTGCCCAGTCGCATCTACGATGTGCCTGTCGAAGAGCTGGAACTGACGGTGCGGGCGTATAACTGTTTGAAACGCGCCGGCGTCACCCGGGTGGGCGAGATCCTCGAACGGTTGGAGAAGGGCGAGGAGGAGATCCTGGCCATTCGCAACTTTGGGCGCAAGTCGTTGAACGAGTTGGTGGAACGACTGGAGGCCAAGGGGTTCCTTTCGGCTATCTCGTATCAACCTGGTGGTTCGGACGAGACGGTTGCGGTCGGCGAAGCTGACGCTGACGACGAAGCGGTTGAGGGCGGCGCGGCCGCGATCGAGATCGACAATGAGGAAGACGCCGATCTGTAGATCGGATCTGGCATACGTGGTGCGAGAGCGGTCACGTATCACGTATCGGAATCACGCATGATGGCGGAGACCCAGGAGTTTTCTCGATGAGACATCGGGTTGCAGGATATAAGTTGGGACGTAATAGTGGCCAGCGCAAAGCGTTGGCCCGGGGCCTGGTCACTGAGCTTTTCCGACACGATCGGATCAGCACGACCGAGGCCAAGGCCCGGTTTATGCGGGGCGAGGCTGAGCATCTGATCACGGTGGCCAAGCGCGGCCTGGCCGAAGGCGGGCAGGCCGTGCACGCCCGCCGCCTGGCGGCGCGCGTCATCACCGATCCTGAGGTGACTGAGCGGCTGTTCGATGAGATCGCGCCGCGTTTCGTGGAACGCCCAGGCGGCTACACCCGGATCATCAAGGTGGGGCCCCGCTACGGTGATGGGGCGAAGATGGTCATGTTGGAGTTGGTCGAGAAGGGGAAAGACTAAAACGTAAAACGTGAAACGTAAAGGGATGGTCTCCTCTCAAGCGATAGCCGTAATCCGGGGTGACTGTGGCCGGTCTCCTGACCGAGCCACCGTGGCTCGGTCAGGAGACCGGCCACAGCGAGCGATTCCCCGAAAAATTGAGAAGATACAAGGGATGGCAGTGTGCGTTTTACGCATTACGTTTTATACTCGCCACGGTCATAAAGTGAGGTTGTCCGATGCGTAGCATCGGCGTCACCTTGTCACCCCTTCACCTTGTCACCTTGTCAAGTATACGTGTTGGCATTGGCGCAGGCCGGCTGGATCTATGCAAACCCAGGACGGAAGTACGGCCGGTGGATATCTCCGGGCTACCGTGGCCTATGACGGCGCCGATTTTCTCGGCTTTCAGTGGCAGCCGGCGGGGCGGACCGTGCAGGGGGTTCTGGAGGCGGCCCTGGCCCAGGTGACCCGGACGGCCACCCGGGTGGTCGGTTCCGGCCGCACGGATAGCGGGGTGCACGCCCAGGGGCAGGTGATCGCCTTTCACGCGGCGTGGCGCCATCCGATAGCGGATCTGCATCGGGCGCTTAACGCGGTGTTGCCGGCCGATGTGGTGCTGTGGGATTTGCGTCCGGCGCCGCTGACCTGGCACCCGCGGTTCAGCGCCCTGTGGCGACACTATCGCTACACCGTGTTGAATCAGCCGCTGCGCTCGCCACTGGATCGGCGGTATGCGCACCAGATTGCGCAGCCCCTGGATCTGGCGGCGATGCAGGCGGCGGCCGCGCTGCTGGTGGGAGAACACGACTTCGCCAGCTTCGGCCAGCCCCCCCAGGGCGATAGCACAGTGCGGCGCCTGTTCGACGCCCGGTGGCACACGGATGGATCATGGTTCACCTTCGATGTGGTGGGCAACGCCTTCCTGAGAGGGATGGTCCGCCGGCTGGTCAGCACGTTGTTGTATGTCGGCGCCGGCGTCTGGTCCGTGGACCGGGTCGCCGAGATCCTGGCGAGCCGGGATCGGGCGCTGGCGGCGCCGCCGGCGCCGGCCTGTGGGTTATGCTTGATGCATGTAGAGTATGACACGCGCCCGTGTGATTTCGAGACGGGCGACGTGATAAAGGAGCAAGGCAAACGTGAGAACCTATAGCGCAACAGCCACAGAGGCCGAGGCGAGCCGCGAGTGGTACGTGGTGGATGCTACCGGCATGACCCTCGGGCGCCTGGCGACCCAGATCGCAACGATCCTCAAGGGCAAGCACAAACCGCTGTTCACGCCGAGCCTGGATTGCGGTGACTTTGTGATCGTCATCAACGCCGAAAAGGTGCGCGTGACCGGCCGCAAGCTGGACCAGAAGTTCTATTACCGCTATTCCGGTTATCCGGGCGGTTTGTCTCAGACTAGCCTGCGCGACCAACTGGCTCATCGCCCTGAACGGGTCATCCAGGCGGCGGTCAAGGGGATGTTGGCGCGCAACAAGCTGCGCGACGTACTGATCAAGAAGCTCAAGGTCTATGCCGGATCGGAACACCCGCACCAGGCCCAGCAGCCCAAGCAGTTTCCGTTGGCGTAGGGTCGATTCTGAGGGGGGGCTGCTTTTGATGGAGGAGATTAAGTAGATGTCAGCGAGATACTATGAGGCAGTTGGCCGGCGCAAGACCAGTTCGGCACGCGTGCGGTTATATCCGGGCACGGGGACGATCCTCGTCAACGAACGGCCGATGGCCGAGTATTTCCCCCGGGAGACCGACGTTCTCGCCGTTGTCCGTCCGCTGCAAGTGACGGACACGGCCAGCAGCTACAATGTCAGTATCCACGTGGTCGGTGGGGGCCTGACGGGTCAGGCTGGCGCGACCGCGCACGGCATTGCCCGGGCGCTCTGCGAGGCGGACGAAGCGCTCCGGCCGGTCCTGAAGCGGAACGGCCTGCTGACCCGTGATGCGCGCGCCAAGGAACGCAAGAAATACGGCCTCAAACGGGCCCGCAAGGCGCCGCAGTACACAAAGCGGTAGACGGATTGTGGATTTCGGAATGCGGATTTCGGATTGGCGACTTTGTTGATCCGAAGTCCGCATTTGTCGTTTTTTCAACCATTCGGCGCATCTTCTGAAAGTTGGAGCCTGCCATGATCTCAGTGGGCGTTTTGACCGTCAGTGACCGCAGCGCGCGCGGCCAACGCGCGGACCTGAGCGGCCCCGCGTTGGCGCAGGCGATCGCGGACCGTTGGCCCACCGCGACCGTGGCCGCAACCGGCATCGTGCCCGACGAGCAGGCGCAGATCGCCGCCACGCTGGTTCGTTGGGCCGATGATCTGCGCCTGGATCTGATCCTGACCACCGGCGGCACCGGCTTTGCCCCGCGCGATATAACCCCAGAGGCTACGCGCGCCGTGATCGGCCGTGAGGCGCCGGGATTGGCCGAGGCCATGCGCGCCGATAGCCTGCGCGTGACGAAGCACGCCATACTCAGCCGGGCCGTCGCGGGCATCCGCGGGCGCACCCTGATCGTCAATCTGCCCGGCAGCCCTAAAGCCGCGGTCGAGAACCTGACGACGATCCTGCCGGTCCTGCCGCATGCGATTGAATTGTTGCAAGAAGCGCCGGACGCAGAACGACATCATAACGAGTAACGAGTAACGAGGCCGTTCCAGAAAAATAGATGTCCCAATATCGCCGGTTTCTCTGGGAATCTCAGGAGGTTCTGGGATGAGTATTTTTCTGGAACTATCTGAGTAACGAGTAAAATCACAACACTTTGTAACTACTCAGCCGCCGTGTCATTGCGAGCGTTTTTTTGCGAAGCGATCGAGATTGCCGCAATCTCCTGGCACTGAACGCGGGGATTGCTTCGTCGGCAAAAAACGCCTCCTCGCAATGACAAGCTGAGTAGTTACAACACTTTTTACTAGTTACTCGTCAGGTGACCTGTGGCATACTGAGTATTTTCTCAATTCTTCGGGGGATCGCTCGCTGTGGCCGGTCTCCTGACCGAGCCACCGTGGCTCGGTCAGGAGACCGGCCACAGCCACCCCGGATTACGGCTATCGCTTGAGAGGATACCATCCTGAACCGGTTGAACGTCAGCGTCTTCGGGCTGAGCAGTCACCGCCAGGGTTTGAAATCGGCCAGGTTGGAGCCCCCGATGAATTCGCGCAGGATCGAGTTGTCCGGGATGGGGTCGATCGGCATGGGCAGGAACCACTGGAGGAAGGCCAGTAGCCGTTTGGCCTCCACGTAGCCCGGCTTCCCCGGCTCGATCTGGAGCAGCAACGGCTCGGCCAGCGCCTTCAGCTCCGAGACCTCGTACACCAACGCCGAGTTGAACATCACGTCGGCGTTCTCCTGGTAGGGGAAGATGAATTCCCGTTCGCCGCGGCGCACGCTGTCCCAGCGGTCGATGGTTTCGGCGGTCGAGTAGCCGCGCGTGCGCGCGTCGCGCACGATCCGGCGCAGCAGCCGCGTGTCGGTGGTCGGGACGCGATTGTAGCGGTCGATGTTGAGCTGGGTCAGCGCTGACACGTAGATGCGATAGAGACGCGTGGCCGGGATGTCTGGCACCAGGGCGGGGTTCAGCCCGTGGATCCCTTCCACCAGGAGGATCTCATCCGGCCCGAGCTGGATCGTCTCGCCCACCTCCCGTCTTCCGCTGACGAAGTTGAACTTGGGCAGTTGGACCTCTTCACCGGCCATCAACTGCAGGAGGTGCTGGTTGAACAGCTTCAAGTCCAACGCTTCCAGTACTTCAAAATCGTAGTTGCCCTGCGCGTCCCTGGGCGTCAGGTCCCGGTCCACGAAGTAGTTGTCCATCTCGACGGCGATGGGCCGGAGGCCGTTGGCCAGCAGTTGCACCGCCAGCCGCTTGGAAAACGTAGTTTTCCCGGACGACGATGGCCCGGCCATCAGCACCAGGCGCACCTGGTCGCGGCGGCTGGCGATCTGGCTGGCGATCTGGGCGATGCGTTGCTCGTGGAGCGCCTCGGCCACCAGGATGATCTCGCCGGTACGGCCGGCCTCTATGGCTTGATTCAGCGCGCCCACGTCCTCGATCCCTAACAGGCGCAAGGTCTGACCGTATTCGCGGAAGACGTGGATCAGTTTAGGGTACTCCACGACCGGGTCCAGTTCCGTGCTGCTGCGCCGCGGAAAGCGCAGGATGAAGCCGGGCGGGTAGTGATGCAGTGCGAAGTGGTTGAGGTAGCCGGCCGACGGCGCCATGTAGCCGTGGAAGTAACTGCTCACGCCCCGCAATTGATAGAGAACCAGGTAGTCCTTGCGACGATGGGAGAGCAGGCGGACTTTGTCCTCGTCGCCCCACTGACGGAACATCGCGATGGCGTCGGCCAGCGGCACCCGTTGTTTGTCGATCGGCGCGTCGGCACGCACGATCTCCCACATGCGGGCTTCGATGGCCGCCAGCTCCTCGGGTGAGAACGGTGGCCGGCCGGCTACCTCGCAGTAGTAACCGCCGAACGTGACCGAGTGGTCTACGTGCAGCCGGGCCTCGGGGAAGAGCTCCTGCGTTGCAACCACCAGCAGGAAGGTCAACGAGCGGCGGTAGACGCGGCTGCCGTCGCGGTCGTCCATGCCGAGCGGCGTGACCGCCACGTCCCGCTCGATGTGATAGGTCAGCTCGCGCAGCTCGTGGTCGATCAGCGCGGCCATGACTGGCATGGGCCAGGGTGCATCGACATCCGCGGCCCGGACGTAGGCTTCGAGCTGGGTACCCAACGGCGCCTCGTAAATGCGGCCGTCGGTGAATCTCACCTGCGCGGTGGTGCGTGGCTGGCCTGGATGGACGCTGTTTGTGGGTTTGGGTGATCGGGTGTCTGTCAATTCTTTTTCTCGCAGCATGTGGTAGAAATGGGTTGTGCGTTCAAGTCTGCTCCTGGCCCACTCCAGGTCGCCCCTGGCGAAGAAGAGGAGTTGAGCGTAGTACTTGTCTCGGGGTACTCAGATTGGTTGTTCGGTGCGCTCATAGAGAATCCGCCCCTTGCCGAGAACTTCCTGTGCCAGGAATGAATTGCCGGCCTTCAGGCTCCTGTCAACCTGTTCGGGAGTGCTGACCAAAATATCCAGGGCGAAAAGCCGTCCCTCGAAAAGTTGTTCGATCCTTCGTTCAGCTTCCCGCCGGTCTGCCAGGCCGCTCTTGACGATGTAGAGATCAATGTCGTGAGGCGCGACCTCCTCTCGACGCGTCGCCGAGCCGAAAAGAATGATGCGATCGGGCGCGATGTGCTTCACGATGGTATCGCGCACTTCGTTCAGCAGTTCGGGCGAGATCGCCTCAAGGGCCACAGGTTCTCGGCGCATGTGCAGACTGTCTCCTATGGCCTGCATTGTACAGCCCCGTGGCGTTGGTGTCAATGACGGCGCGTGAGGTGTAGTGGTCAACGTGATCCTGCCCCGATCCGGTGCTCAAGGTCTGGCTGGCCTACTTCCACGCCGGCGTCGAGTTGCTGACCGTGCCGCGGCGCGAGATCCTGGAGGGGTTGGTGGCAGATATGGCCCAGCGCTATCAACGGCTCAGCAGCGAATTGGGTCTGGCCTAGGAAAGCCAGGTACGCGAGGTCATGGCGGCCTTCGCCGGCCGCCTGGCGTCGGGCCGCCTGTTCGGTCGGACGACCAGCGGCGCCGCAGTTGTACAACTGCCGGTTTTCACCCGTGTGGCAGCCTATCAAAGTCCGGACGGCCAGATCGAGTTGGACGCGGTGGCGGAAGGTGCGACACCCTGGTTGGTGGAAGTCAAATGGCGCAACCGGCCGGTAAGCCGGGCTGACATCGCGGCCTTCGCCGACAAGGCTCGCACGGTGGCCGGGCGGCTCCAGTTGGCGGGAGCGCCGACGCTCTGGGTGGTCTCGGGGGGCGGGTTCAAGCCGTCGGCCTTGAGTTATGCCGCTGACGCAGGCATCCTGGTCCGCGGCGCGCAGGACGTGCAGGAGCTGGCGGAACTGCTGGGGGTGCGGTTCGGCAAGTAGCCTGGTGCGAGGCGCCGGGCGTCTCCAATTGCGGCATCTCCCATCTCAGACCTGCATCTGATACTGACAGAGAACGTGCAGTAGTATGAAAACAGGAGAAACGAGCGGCAACATCGGTTGTGCTTTTCGGTGGTGTGTGCCAGACTGCACCCACATATATCTTTGGCCTGTATTGGATGGAGAGAAGAGACTAGCTTTCAAGTTCAGGAAAATAATCCAGTTCTATGATCACACCCTACCACGCCAGGGACTTTGCCCACCAGCTCACCAAGCGCTGCGCCTCTGACAGCCTGGAAAAGCTGGCCGGTGCGTTTGTGGATGCGCAGGTGGATCTCAACCCCCACCAGGTTGAAGCCGCGCTCTTCGCCTTCCAGTCACCGCTCTCCAAAGGTGCGCTGCTCGCCGATGAGGTCGGACTTGGCAAAATCTTCGAGGCGGGTCTGGTCATCGCGCAGAAGTGGGCCGAGCGGAAACGGCGGGTCCTGGTCATCACACCGTTCCTATACCGAAGCTGTACGGCGGGGCAACTATCGTCCGTTCGAGCCCAAGGACAGCATCATCATCTGCTCCTATCAGTTCTCGCACGGGGCAAGGCGGCAGAGGTGCGCGCCACCCCCTGGGACCTGGTGACCATCGACGAAGCACACCACTTGCGCAACGTTTACAAGCCTGCCAACGTGATCGCCAACACGCTCAAGGGCGCGCTGGAACATGCCCCGAAGTTGTTGCTGACCGCGACGCCGCTACAAAATTCCCTGCTTGAGCTTTTCGGCCTGGTCAGCTTCATCGACGAGCACGCGTTCGGTGATCTACAAAGTTTCCGCGAGCAGTTTGCCTATCTCAACGACCGGGCTGTTTTTGAAACCCTCAAGGCTCGACTGAGGCCGATTTGTAAGCGGACCCTGCGCCGGTAAGTCATCGCGTATGTCTCCTACACGCGTCGCCATCCGCTGGTGCAGGAATTCACCCCGGAGGAGAGCGAGGACCGTCTCTACAACCTGGTGTCGGAGTACCTTCGCCGCGAGAACCTGCAAGCGTTGCCCAGCAGCCAACGCTCGCTCATGACCCTGGTGTTGCGCAAGCTGCTGGCATCCTCCTCCTTTGCCATCGCCGGCGCGCTGGAAACCATCAGCCGGCGCCTCCAGGCTCGACTCAAGCGGCAGGAGATGGCCGAGTCGCTGGAAGAGGAGCTGGACAAGGATTATGAGGTCCTCGACGAGACGGCCGAGGAATGGCCGGAGGATCCGGCCGATGCCGAACCGCACCCTGCGGCAGACCGCGCGGCGCTTGAACGGGAGATCGCCGACCTGGAGCAGTTTCGCAGCCTGGCGGTCTCCATTACCCACAACGCAAAGGGCGCGGCGCTCTTGATCGCGCTAGACCGCGCCTTCGCCGAAGCGGAACGCCTGGGCGCACCCCGCAAGGCGAACATCTTCACCGAGTCGCGGCGCACCCAAGACTACCTGCTGCGCCTGTTGGCCGACAGCCCCCACGCCGACGGTATCGTGCTCTTCGACGGCTCCAACAACGACGTTCGCTCGCGTCAGGAACTCCGTAACGGCCAACCTCATGCGAGGCTCCAGGAGGTTGTGACGGGACGACAGGAAGCGATCCGCCGGCAGGAGGAAGCGGCCAAGCTGGATAGCTGGGCGGATGATCTGAAGGTGGCGCTGGAACGAGAGATCAAGGAGCTGGACCGGCAGATCAAAGAAGCGCGACGCGCGGCATCTGCTACGCTGACGCTGGAAGTGAAGCTCGAGGGTCAAAAACAAGTCAGGACGTTGGAGGGGCAACGCAACAGCAAGCGGCGGGCGCTGTTCGATGCGCAGGATGAAATTGACCATCGGCGGGAGCAGTTGATTGCGGCGATCGAGGGCAAGCTGAAACAAGGAATCACCCTGACGAATTTATTCCAGGTTCGCTGGCGGCTGATCTGAAATAGATAGAAGTTCACCCCAGGGGTGAATTTTGATATTTGACTTATCGCATATCTGTGCTACACTAGGGGTGCGAGTTGCGCTTCACTTTTGCCAGCAAGAAACTCCAGGCGCTGTACACCGACGAGTTCGGGACTGAGCGATACCCGCCCGAGATCGTCGAAGCGTTCTTCGACAAGATGGCTGTCGTTGTGGCCGCCAGCCACGAAAACGACCTGCGGGCCATGAAGAGCTTGCACTTCGAAAAACTCAAGGGGGAACGCGGCAACCGCGGCGAGTACTCCCTCCGCCTCAACAAGCAGTACCGACTCACCCTTACCATCGAGACCGACAACCGGGGCAAATCGTTGCGCATCCTCGACATCGAGGACTATCACTAGGAAGGGCCTCCGATGACCGAAGCCTTAAGGCCGGCACGCCCTGTGCCACCGGGACGTATCTTGAAGCAAGAGCTGGAGGCGCGCGACTGGAGCCAGAAGGACCTGGCTGCCATCCTGGGGCGCCCGGAGCAGATGGTGAGCGAGATCGCCACCGGCACAAAGCAGATCACGCCGGAAACCTCGCTGGCGCTGGCCCAGGCGTTCGGCAGCTCGCCTGAGTTCTGGTATCACCTGGAGACGAACTACCGCCTGGAGCTGGCGCAGCGCCGGGGCAACGACGATGCGATTGCCAGGCGCGGCCAGCTCTACGATGCCCTGCCGCTGCGCGAGATGGCGCGGCGCGGCTGGCTCTGCCTGCACGAGTCGGCCGACGATCTGGAGCGCGAGGTCAGCGGCCTGCTGGGTGTGTCGGTGTCGGCTGCCCCCGTGCTGGTGGCGCGCTTGCGCGCCTCGACGACACGCGAGCCGCTCACCTATGCCCAACTCGCCTGGTTGCGCCGCGCCGAGGCGCTTGCGCGGGAACAAACGGCCGGCAACTGGGATCCTGAACACCTGGAGCCGTTGGCTGCGGAGTTGCTGGCGCTGGCGTGCCGCGTCGAGGACGTGGCGCTGGT
>PHCA01000003.1:37106-38609 GCA_002842085.1 Chloroflexi bacterium HGW-Chloroflexi-1 | reverse complement strand
GAGGGCGACCCTGTGGCCGCAGCGGACCAGCCCGATCGTCACGAGGAAACCGCGGACCGCCTGGCCGCCGGTTGGCTCGTGCCGCCCGCGGCGTTCCGCCAATTCGTCACCCTGACCCAGCCTTATTTTTCCAGGGCGCGCATCGAGGCCTTCGCCGCCGACCAGGGACGCCATCCTGGGATCATCCTGGGGCGTTTGCAGCGCGAGCACCTGGTACCCTGGCAGAATCTGCGCTCCCTGTTGGCAAAAGTCTCGCCCCATCTGAAGGATCACCTCTGTGATTGACCCCTTTTCTGTATGAGTGACCCCGTGACAACCAAGAACCAGAAACTCGAACTCACCTGGATCGGCAAAGAGAACCGGCCGCACCTGGAGCCGCGCTTCCTGCTCGAAGACCCGGAGAAATCCTACCACGCCGGCCACCGCGTCACCGACCAGGACATTTTCGATAACCGGCTGATCTTCGGCGACAACCTGCTGGCGCTGAAGGCGCTGGAAGGGCAGCAAACCAGCAGAACGCACAGAGGTTGTTACAATGGATGAACTGACGCTTTACAAGAACCTCTTGCTTGACATCAAACAACGCATTGGTGAGGCGCAAACCCGGGCGGTGCTGGCAGTCAATGCTGAACTGCTTCAGCTTTATTGGGATATTGGGCAAATGATCGCTCAGCGTCAGCGGCAAGAGGGCTGGGGCGCCGGCATTATCCCAAGACTTGCCGTAGATCTGCGCAATGAACTGCCGGAGATGAAAGGGTTCTCCGAGCGCAATCTGAAGCGTATGCTGGCCTTCTACCGCGCCTATCCCACGATCAGGGCAAAAGTGCCACAAGCTGTGGCACTTTTGCCCAATGGCGAGCCGAGCCGAGAACTCGGCGCTCCATTAGCGAATGAGAATCTGCTTTGGAGTATTCCATGGGGGCACCACGCCTTGCTCATCGAGAAGGTCAAAGATGTAGCCACCCGTCTGTGGTACATGCGGCAAACCCTGGAGCAGGGGTGGAGCCGCAACATTCTCGCCTTGATGATTGATAGCCGACTGCAAGAGCGCCGGGGTCTACCAACCAGCAACTTCTCTGCCCGTCTGCCTGCCCCTCAATCGGACCTGGTGCAGCAAACGCTCAAAGACCCCTATCTGTTCGACTTTCTCACCTGGGAGGAGCCTTTTCACGAGCGCGAACTCGAAACAAACCTGATTCGTCACCTGGAACGATTCCTGCTCGAACTTGGCCGGGGATTCGCCTTCGTCGGGCGGCAGTATCTGGTCAGCGTCGGAGAGGATGATTTCTACATTGACCTGCTCTTCTATCATCTCCGTCTGCGCTGCTTTGTGGTCATAGACCTGAAGCGCGGCAAGTTCAAGCCTGAATACGCAGGCAAGATCAACTTCTACTGCAACGTGATAGACGATCACCTCAAACATGGCAGCGACCAACCGACCATCGGTCTGATCCTCTGCCAGGACAAGAATGCGGTGGTGGCCGAATATGCACTGCGTGGGAT
>PHCA01000003.1:0-37101 GCA_002842085.1 Chloroflexi bacterium HGW-Chloroflexi-1 | reverse complement strand
CGCGTTATGAATTAGGGGAGATGGAACTTCCCGCAGGGCTTCCGGACTGCGAGAAGTGTTTGGTCTTCACTTGACATTTTCCCCTATTCGTTATAGAATGCTCTGTATTACAGAGTCCTCTAAATCACAAGACCAAAGGAGCATCCGCATGAACATCTCCCCTACCGAAGCCGAAGAAGCCCTGGCCGCCATCCAGGCCACGATGAAGAAGGCCCGCCGGGCTATTTCCGCCAGCGGCGCCTACGGATTCCTCATCGTCTGGGGTGTCGTTAAGATGGAGGCAAAAAATGAATAAAGAAAATCTTGACAAAATTCAGGGAAAACTTGAATGGCTGACCGGAAGGTGGTGGTTTATTCTCATTTTTATTTTGATGGGAACCGTACTGCCACCGTATGCTTCAAAAGGATATGAATATTCGAAAATAGGGGAAGTGAGTGGCTATATATTAGGTAAGGCTTTGATCGATCATGTCGATCCGTTACTTTACCCAATTTTCAAAGTCATCCCCATCCTTTTGATTGTTTTCATAATTCTTTTGGGGAATCGAATTACAAGGCTTTTTAGCGTCTATGCTGGCATAACCTATATTCTTTTTGCAATCCTTCAAGGTGTCGCTATTACTGAAAGGTATGGTATTGGTATTGTTACTGGAAATGTTATTATGCTGCTCGTAGTTGCGGGTTTTTGGCTCTGGGAAGCAAAGATGAGGAAGAACGACTTTACACCAAGGAAGTTTTCAATCTGGAATTACTGGGTTTTGCCATTGGCATTTTTAGCTTTTTGGTATCCAACCAATCTTGAAACCGTGCATCCAGATTTCAATCCACTTTATCTATTCACAAACCCTGTTGGTTTAGCCTTTTGTATGATGACGCCCGTGTATCTAACAATGCTTATCCTCTATTATCCAAAAGTAAATATCGCAACGCTGCGGGTTACTTCTCTTGCCGGAATAATTATCGGTTTTTGGAATATGGTGGTTAATTTCACTACTCCAAATTTATGGTGGAATGGCGTGTTACATTTTCCATTGGTAATCATTTCCATATATGGCTTAATTCTTTCTTTCAAAAAGAGACCGTTGAAAGAAAAGAAGGCGAAAGTAGAAAAAGGAGCATCCGCATGAACATCTCCCCTACCGAAGCCGAAGAAGCCCTGGCCGCCATCCAGGCCACGATGAAGAAAACCCGCCGGGCAATTTCCGCCAGCGGCGCCTACGGATTCCTTATCGTCTGGGGTGTCGTCTGGCTGCTTGGTTTCCTGTGTTCCCATTTCCTGCCCGATGAAATCGCCGGCTACATCTGGATGGGACTGGACATTCTCGGCGGCGTCCTTTCTGCCATCATCGGCATCCGCATGGGCAGGCAGGTGCGCAGTCCATTGGCAGCCGCCTCCGGAAAACGGATCGGCTGGTTCTGGCTGCTGCTGATCATCTACAGCGCGGCCGCTATCGGAGTCGCCTGGCCGGTAGACGGCAAGCAGGTTGCCATGTTTATCATCCTGTTCGTCATGGTCGGCTGGCTGGCCATGGACCTGCTGCTCTCCTTCGACTCCATCTTGCCCGGGCTGGTCATTGCCGCCCTGGCGCTGATCGGCTACTTCCTGCTGCTGGATATCTTCTATCTCTGGATGGCCATCCTGGGCGGCGGCGGGATGATCGCCATGGGCATCTACATCCGCTACAGGTGGTAGACCCATGGCCGAGCTAAACGAAACCATCCACCAGCCGGTGCGCCTGCGCGTCATGGCCGCCCTGGTGACCCTCAAGCCGGACGAGGAAGTAGATTTCACCTATCTGCGCGGCCTGCTCGAGGTCACCGACGGCAACCTGGGCGCCCACCTGCGCAAACTGGAAGAGGCCGGTTACATCGCCGTCAACAAGACCTTCGTCGAGCGCAAGCCGCGCACCTACGTCTCTGCCACCGTTGAAGGCCGCAAGGTCTTCAGCGAGCACGTGGCGGCGCTGGAATCGATTTTGAAGAACAACCCTGCGAAGGTTTCCTGATCGGCAAAACCTTGCCCGCGAGCAAGAGTTCGATCTGCAAGCATATTCATGAACCGGTCAAACCTTCGCAGGGATACGCAACTACAAGTGAGGCAAACATGAACCAGGTCGTGCAAGTCGAAAAATTACGCAAGACCTACGGCGCCACCGTCGCCGTGGACGAGGTCTCCTTCGAGGTGCGGGAAGGGGAAATCTTCGGGATGGTCGGCCCGAACGGGGCCGGCAAGACCACCACCATCGAGTGCGTCGAGGGTCTGCGCCGGCCGGAGCGGGGGACGGTGCGCGTTCTGGGGCTGGACCCCACCCGCCAGGAACGGGCCCTGCGCCCGCTGCTCGGCGTCCAACTCCAGCAGGCCAACCTGCCTGAGCATCTCAAGGTCTGGGAGGCGCTCGACCTGTACGCCTCGTTCTACCCGCACCCGGTGGACTGGAAGGGTTTGATCGAGCAGCTCGGCCTGGCCGAGAAGCGGGATGCCGCCTTCCACAAACTCTCCGGCGGACAGAAACAGCGCCTGTTCATCGCCCTGGCCCTGGTCAACGACCCGCAACTGGTCTTCCTCGACGAATTGACCACCGGCCTGGACCCCCAGGCGCGTCACGCCATCTGGGACCTGATGCGCGACGTCCGCCAGCGCGGCAAGACCATCGTCCTGACCACCCATTTCATGGAAGAGGCCGAGCGCCTGTGCGACCGGGTGGCCATCCTGGATCACGGCCGCATCGTGGCCCTCGATACGCCCGCCAACCTGATCCAGGGCCTGGGGATCGAGAGCCGGATTGTCTTCAGCGTGGAGGGCGGCCGCACGCCCGAGGGGCTGGCGGACCTGCCGTCGGTCACGCGCGTGGAAAACCTCGGCGACCGGATCGTCGTCTACGGGCGGACCAACGGCCAGAACGGTCATGCCCCGCTGGTGGCCGAGGTCGTCAACGCCCTCACCAGCCGGGGGGTGCGCTTCGATGACCTGCGCACCGAACAGCCCAGCCTGGAAGACGTCTTCCTGACCCTGACCGGGCAGGCCATGCGAGACTAGGGCTAAGGACTTAATAACTTCCCCACTTGCTCCGGCAAATGAAGGGATGATTCGTCCAAGTTATTCAATCCTCAGTCCTTAGCAAGGAGAAATGAATATGCGTGCTTTCTTGAAACTGACCCGGGTCGAGATCAAGCTCTTCTTCCGCGAGCCGTATGGGGCCTTCTTCACCCTGGCCTTCCCGCTGATGCTGCTCTTCCTGTTCGGGGCCATCTACGGTAACGAGCCCTCGCCCTACTTCGGCGGCTACGGCACGGTGGACGTCTCGGTGCCAGCCTATACCGCCATGATCATCGGCACCAGCGGCCTCCTGACCCTGACAATCACCATGGCGGTCTACCGCGAGTTCGGCATCCTGCGCCGCCTGCGCGCCACCCCCCTGCGGCCGCAGACCATCCTGTCGGCCCAGGTGGTGGTCATCTTCCTGATGACGCTCCTCGGCATGGCCCTGCTGGTCCTGGCCGGGAAACTGGTCTATCACCTGCGCTTTGACGGGAACCCGCTCAGCGTGGCGGCCGCCTTCGTGCTCGGCAGCCTGTCCTTCTTCGCCCTCGGATTCGTGCTGGCCGGCCTGATGCCGACCGCCCGCACCGCCCAGGTGGTAGGCATGGTCATCTTCTACCCGATGATCTTCCTCTCCGGGTCCGCCATCCCGCTCGAAGTCATGCCCGAGGGGGTACGCTCATTTGCCCGCTTCCTGCCGCTGACGCACGTGGTCACCCTGCTGCGCGGCCTGTGGATCGGCGAGGCCTGGAGCCAGCACACCACTGAGGTGATCGTCCTGCTGGCGCTGCTGGTAGTGGGAGTACTGGTCTCGATCAAGACATTCCGTTGGGAGTAAGAGTAGGGAAAAACGTAACTACTCAGCTTGTCATTGCGAGGAGGCGTTTTTTGCGGTTGCGAGGCACGAAGCAACCGCAAAAAACGCTCGCAATGACACGGTGGCTGAGTAGTTACGGAAAAACTCATTTGTGAGCAGATCAGAAGTCACCCGCCACAAGCGCATCCGGTCCCACCAGGCGTACCCCCTCGACCGCGGCGCGAGTGACCACGGCTGGCGTGAAACCGGCTTTGGCAAACAACGCGTAGGAGACGGCCGGCCAGCGGCCTTTGGGATCAATCAGGTGGGCCTTGCGTTGCAGGTCGTCCAACACATCGACACCCACTGGTTTGGCCGACCACTTACACTCGCCCAGCAGCAGGGCGCCGTCCGCGTCGCTCACCGCAACCACGTCCACTTCCCCCTCTCGGCCCCACCAACTGCCGATGCGCTCCGGCAGAAAGTCGATCTCGCCAGCGCGGGCCAGCCGCGCGACATGCGCGCGGGCCGCCTCCTCAAACGCGTAGCCGACAAACTGGTCGAAGGTCGGCCGGATGCGCTGCACCAACACCGCGTCAGCCAGGCCCAGGTCAAGCGCGCTGTGGTGCGGATGCACGTAGCGGAACCAAAAGCGTAGGAAGGCGTCGCCGATGTGATAGAGGCCGCGCTTGCTCTTTTCCGGGCGGCTCTCGGCCCCCTGGGCAATGGCGCGCAGGATCGAGAAGTAGTTGCGCGGTTCCCGCAACTCTTCCATGAGTAGCAGTTGGGGCTCGCGGCGCAGCAGGCCCTGGCTGTCCAGGATGTGGGCGCGGATGTTGGCGAAGATGTCGGCCTCAGACGAGAACGCCGCCAAGTAATAGGGCATGCCGCCCAGCACTGCCCAGGCCTCGATCTGCTGGATCGGGGTGTAAGCCGGTTCTGCTGGACCCTGGAAGAAGGCGGCCGCAGCGGGCAATTCCAGCGCTGGCAGCAGGTAACTGCCTGTCCGGCGGCCGTAGAGCGGCGCCTGGTAACCCAGGATCTCCCGCTCCATCATCCCCACGTAGGACCCGCACAAGATCAGGAAGACCCGGGTGTTACGCAAAGTCTCATCCCAGGTCTTCTGCAGCAGGGAGGGGATGGCCTTGTTGCCGCTGAACAGGTAGGTAAACTCGTCCAGCACGACCACCGGCCGGCCCGGCAGCTCGGCCAGGGCGCGGAAGGCGGCTTCCCAGGTAGGGAAGGTGAAACCATCAGGCGTCTCGGCGTGCGTAAAGCGCCAGATATCCTGAGAGAAGGAGGCGAGTTGGTCGAGGTCGGAACTGAGGGTGGCGATGAAGAAGACGTGCGGCTTATCCGCGCAGAAATGGCGCAAGAGCTCGGTCTTGCCCACCCGCCGCCGGCCGTAGAGCACGAAAAGCTCCGCACGGTCGGAACGATAGAGCATTTCGAGATTAGCCAGCTCCACCTTGCGGTTGATGAACATGAGACCCTCCTGTCAGGTTGTGTCCGGTAGTTTACAAATCACGATTATTATAATCACGATTCGTATTATTGTCGAATCTAGCGCGGGAGAACGACGAGGGCGACCAGCAGCGGACGACGAGCACGATGCGGGACCTTCATCAAGGTGGACATCCTGATATACGAGGCACGAAGCAAAGCAATCTCCTCGTTGCGATAGGGGGATTGCGGCAATCCCGATTGCGGCAATCGAGATTGCTTCGCAAAAAACGCTCGCAATGACCGCTTGCGGTTCTGGCTTCTAATGCACTCGTTTGATTTCCGACCAGTATAACAAACATTGGGAGCTCAACGAGATGAAACTGATATCACATCAATCCGAACCTGTTCATACCCCGGCCGCCGCGATCACCTGGGCGGCCAGCAAGCAGACCTACTTTACGGTCCGCTTCCTTGTAGACCGCGATCTCATCGCTGACGCCTACCGGGCCTATGGTTATTTCCGCTGGTTGGATGATCAACTGGACGGGGAATTGATGAGTGGGCTGGAAAGGATTGCGTTCGTGGAGCGCCAAAGGGCGCTCATGGAAAGCTGTTTCCGGGGCGAGTGGCCGCGCCGAGCGAGCGTCGAAGAGCGTATGCTGGTGGACCTGATCCGCGGCGACCCCAGGCAGAACAGCGGGCTGCGGGTCTATATCCGCGAGATGATGGCTGTGATGGCTTTCGACGCGCACCGCAGAGGCCGGCTGATCGGCCAGGAGGAGCTGGCTGAGTACTCGCGCGCCCTGGCTACCGCGGTGACGGAGGCCTTGCACTATTTCGTCGGCCATGGCTGCGCCGCGCCGCACAGCGAAGCGCGCTATCTCGCTGCCACTGGCGCGCACATCGCCCACATGCTGCGGGACACCCTGGACGATGCCGCCGCAGGCTACTTCAACGTCCCCCGCGAGATCCTGGAAGCGGCGATCACGCCGCAGGATGTGGGCAGCGATGCCTACCGGGCGTGGGTCAAGAGCAGGGTCCGGATGGCGCGCGCCTGCTTCGAGGCCGGCAAGGTTTACCTCTCTCAGGTCGAGAATCTACGCTGCCGCATCGCCGGTTACGCCTACATCGCGCGGTTCGTCGGGGTGCTGGACGCCATCGAGCGGGATGGCTACCGGCTGCGGAGCGCATACCCTGAGTGCAAGAGTCTGAGAAGCGGGATCGCGTCGGGTTGGTCGGTGCTCGCGTTGGCGCTCAACCCTCGCAGGGTGAGGCGGCGCCCCGCGCATCGCTTTCCATATTGAAGACTTCAGAAGGAAAACTATGACACCTCTCTCCGCGATCGTCATCGGCGCCGGGATCGGCGGCATCGCCGCCGCGACGCACCTGGCCAGGCGTGGGTGGCAGGTGACGGTGGTCGAAAAGAACTTCCGGCCGGGCGGTCGCTGCGATTATTTCGCCCGCGACGGCCACCGGTTCGATACCGGCCCGACACTGTTCATCATGCCGCATGTGTTCGAGGCGGAATTCGCCGCGCTGGGCACGCCGCTGCGTGAGATGCTGGCCTTGCAGCGGGTTGATCCGAGCTACCGCCTGGTCTTCGATGATGGCAGCCAACTGGTCCTCACTTCCGACATGACATCCACGTGCGAGCAGTTGGAATCCATCGAGCCGGGCAGTTTTCAGGGATATCTGCGCTACATGGAGGAGGGCCACCGCCACTACCACCTGGCCATGGCACGGCTGGTCAACAAGGACTTCCGCACCGCCCCCGAGTTCTTCAACTTGAGCAACGTGCCCCTGCTATTCAGGTTGAAGCCGCTCGTCGGACACTACCGCAATATGGCGGCCTACTTCACTGAACCTCGTCTGAAGGCGGCTTTCACCTTCCAGGACGTCTACATGGGGCTGAGTCCCTTCGAGGCTCCGGCGACCTTTTCCATGATGCCCTACACCGAGCTGGCCCACGGGGTCTGGTATCCCAGGGGGGGCATGTACCAGATCGTGGAGGCGCTTGTGGAACTCGCTTACCGGGCTGGGGTGGAATTCGTTTTCGATGCCGAGGTGGCGCGGATCGAGGTGCATGGGACCTGCGCCCGCGGGGTGACTCTGGCGGACGGTCGCCGGCTGGAAGCGGACACGATCGTGGCGAACGCCGACCTGCCTTACGTGTACCGGCATCTGCTGCCGGCGGATGGCGCGGCTGAGCGGCTGGCCCGCAAACGCTACTCCTGCTCGACGATCAGCTTTTTCTGGGGCGTTGACAGACCCTATCAGGAATTGGGCCCTCACACGCTCTTCCTGGCAGACGATTATCGAGAGAACTTCACGAGTATCATCCGTGACCTGGCTTTGCCGGATAACCCCAGCCTGTACGTGCATGTCCCGGCGCGACTCGACGCCTCGATGGCCCCGCCGGGTGAGGACACCCTGACCGCCATCGTCCCCGTTGGGCACCTGGACGAGACCGGCGAACAGGATTGGAGCGAAATTCGGCTGGGGATTACAGACTTGGAAGCGCACCTGAAGTTCGAGGTTTGCTACCTCCCGCTCTCCTGGCAGAAGCGCTATAACCTGATGAAGGGCTCCACCCATGGGCTTTGCCATACGTTGACCCAGTTGGGTTACTTCCGCCCCCACAACCGGCACGCCTACTACCGCAACTTGTACTTCGTGGGTGCCAGCACCCATCCCGGCACAGGCGCGCCGACGGCTTTGATTTCCGCTCGCCTGGCTGTCGAGCGAATCCTGGATGATCGGGGACAATCCAGGTGAAACCATGCGCCGCAATCGTTTACCATGCTGAGTTTTCGGCGGTACAATGAGGGCTACGGAGACAACGACATGACCCCTGACGCCAGCCCGAGAGTTCAACAGCCTGGGGAGCGTGACTATGGCGAGTGGCATCAAGAGCGGCAGGAGACCCTTGTTCCCCAGCAGTTCTTCGACCAGGTTTTTGGTGTAGCGCTTGAGGAAATCTTACCGCACTCCATCGGAGCAGCCATGAATCTCTATTCGATCCGTCTCTATCTCGAACCCGATACGACTGGTATCTACACTGTGACCAGCCCCGATGTGCCCGGCCTTGTCACCGAGGGCCGTACACCCACCGAGATCGTGAGTAACGTCCAAGAGGCTCTGGCTGGTCTGGTGGAGGCGTGGCACGAGTTGGGCCAGGAGTTCCCGCCTGCGCTGCGTCCCGCTCTGGCTGATCGTCCCCAGACCGTCGAGATGTTGGTAGCTGCCTGATGCGCTACCAACATCTTGCGCGGCGATTACGCGACCTCGGCTGTGACGAGATGCACGCCGGAAAGGGCAGCCATCGCATCTGGTACAACCCACTCACCGAAAAGGTGACCAGCATTCCCGATTGGAGCGCCAGAGACCTGACCCTGGGCACCGTACGGGCGGTCATCTGAGAACTGGGCATCACCCGCCGTGAGTTCGGGCTGATCCAATAGGTCTCGATCGTCCGGCTTTACCTCGGCTGGATGATGTGCGCTCAAGCCAAAGCACTGCCATTGCACTCCCAGGTTTCCACCGACGGTGGCAAGTTGCAGGTCTGGAGGAGGAATCGCATGAACAGGCCAAGGATCTACTTTGTTGTTGCCGGTATCGTGGGTGAAAATACTCGCCGCGCTCCTGCAATTCGTCGCTGGTGATGCGGATGTTGACGACGTTGACCATGTCAAGTCATCCTCTCGATCGGGAGCCGGTTATGGGCCAGGAAATCCAGCGCTTCCGGCCTGGTGAAGACCCCCGCCGTAGTGCCCAGCCTGGTACAAGCCGAGGCGCCGATAGCCGAGGCGAACTCGACGGTGCGCTCCAGGTCCCAGCCCTCGAGCAGGCCGATGATGCAGCCGGCGTCGAAGGCATCTCCTGCCCCCGAGGGATCGACCACGTTGACCTTGAAGGCGCCGGCGCGCAGCGCACGCTCGCGTGTGCAAGCCACGGCGCCCTCGGCGCCCAGGGTGATGACGACCGTGCCGGCGCCGCACTCGATGAAGCGCGCCGCCTGATAGAAAGGGTCACTCTCGCCGGTGATGAGCGCAGCCTCGTCGTCGTTGGGCAGGAAGACGTCGGTGAGGGGCAAAACCTGCTCAAACGGCTTCATGCCTTCGTTGGGGTGCACCCCTGCTACGTCCAGGACCGTCTTGATGTCCCGCTGGCGAGCAAACTGGAAGAGCCGGGTCAGCGAGGCCTGGTCGAAGCCGGGAAAGAGCTGATAGCCACCCACATAGAGGATATTCGAGCGGGCCACCAGGTCGAGGTCCACATCGGCGGGTGTCAGCTCGGCGTTGGCGCCTATCATGTGGATGTAGCGGCGGTCCTCGCCGACGACGGGGAGTATGATAGTGCGCGAAGTGGGCGTGGTGGGAGAGATGCACAGACCGGAGATGTCCAGGCCCTTAGCGCGCAGATCGCGGGAGACAAAGTCGGCGAAGATGTCGTTACCCACTTTGCCGACGACGGCTACCCGGGCCCCCAACCTGACCAGGTCGGCGCCGGTGTTGGCTGCGCAGCCTCCAGTGCTGAGCAGCATGTCGTCAACCCGCAACAATTCGCCGGCGTACGGGAGCCGGGGCAGCGGCGGCGCAAACATATCCGCAACCAGGATGCCGACACACAGCGCGTCATAAATGGAGCCAGGCATGCGAGACCTCCCAGGGGATGCATGTGGAGCGCGGGTCTCCGTCCTCCAGGTGCAACGCACTTTACTGGCCTCTGGCGACGCCCCGGCGCGCCCTCGAACCGATCTGAGTATTCGCCGGAGGACCTGCCGGAAGTGCGTTGCACCCCGCTGCCGGGCCGGGAGACCCGACCCCTACTCAACGACGGGTATGCGGGCGATGGCCGGGTCCCTAAAGATGTCAGCCTCGTCGGTGCTGTGGGTGGAAAACTCGGAGACGATGGCCCCTGCTGGTCCGGCTTGGAACCAATGCCAGGTTTCTGGCATCAGCGTATACTGCTCGCCCGGATGCAGTACGATCTGGTGCCGCACCGTCAGGTATTCGCCCCGCTGCGCTGGTAGGCGCGCCAGGAAAGTTTCGCTCGCCGGCCCATCGACGTACAGGCGCACCTCGCCCCAGCGGCAGCGGAAGGTCTCCTCCTTACCCGGCCGGCCTGTGACGGACGGATGCATGTGCTCGGGGCAAATCTGCCAGGGGAACCCGATGATTTCCTTGGCGCAGACACGGTCGGTGTTGACGTAGGTCAACACTTCCAGGCCGATGTCTTCTAGCATCTCCAGGCCGAAGTCGGCTACCTCCAGGCGCTCGAGTTCTTCGGCTGTCAGGACAATGCCAGCTTTCCGGAGCATAGCCCAAGCGCGGTCACGAGCTTCACGCCACTGTTCCTTGGTCAACACAGAATCGCTCCTGGATGGGTTTGGAGTACAGGCTGGCCTTGCCGGCGCTGCCGTACAGCTTCGTCAACTCGATGATCTCCGCCTTCATACGCTCTTTGCCGCGGAGCAAGACGTCGTCTTTGTCCCGTGAGCCTACGTAGGGGTGGATATTGCGGACACGCAGAGGATCAGGCATCGCGTCGCGTACGCCGGCCAGGAATAGCCGCTTCAGCCGAGTCCCCAGGTTGAACTTGGCCACGCCGCACGTGATGGCGTCGGGCACGGCGGCACGGGGGAAGCCGGTTCCACCGTGCAGGACCAGCGGCGCCGGCACGGCCTCGTGGATGCGAGCCAGCAGGTCCAGGTCCACGGCGATCTCCCCTTCAAGGACCAGATGAGTGTTGCCGATGGATACCGCCAGGGCGTGCACCCCGGTGCGTTCCACGAAGCGCCGCGCCTGGTCGGGGTCGGTTAGCGCTGCGTGCTGCGCTTCGGCGATGGCGTCGGGGAGGCGCCCCAGCTCGGCTTCGACGGTGGCTCCCACCGCACGCGCGGCAGCTACAACCTGGCGCGTCAGGGCGACGTTTTCCTCGAAAGGCAGGCCCGAACTATCGAGCATGACCGCGTTGCAGCCGGCCTCCAGCGCGCGCCTGATCTGGCCCAGGGTCTGGCCCTCGTTGAACAGCACCGCAGCCGGTACCCCGGCATGCTCAGCCAGGCAACGGGCCAGGCAAGCCAGGCCGGCTACTCCCCGAGTGTTCAGCCAGTCCGGGTTCGTCACGGCCCCGCCGAAACCCAGAATGGCGGGCGCGTGAGCTTCTTCCGCTGCCTCGATGGCGCCCTCCAGGGAGTATTGGTCCCAGGACTCATAATAGCCAATGGCATAACCGTGTTGAAGAGCCTGGGCGAGGATCTCCTGCATGCTGACGATGGTCATAGGCGCCTTTTCACGAGGATCGCTGGCTGATCGTGAGGACAAGGACCGCGTTTATGGCTGGACTATAGCACATGGAAAGTCAAATGTCAAAATGTCTATACGTCTTGATAAATTCTGTAATGGTCGCGATCAGGTATCTTCTCAATTTTTCGGGGAATCGCTCGCTGTGGCCGGTCTCCTGACCGGGCCACCGTGGCCCGGTCAGGAGATCGGCCACAGCCACCCCGGATTATGGCTGTCGCTTGAGAGGATGCCGATAACGTTCCTTCTGGCACCGGGTTCACACATCAATTATAGCCCAAGACCACCACTCTCACAAGAAAGGTTGGCTGGTTGACCGGCAAGCATGCCATCGACGGTCGTCTCCCCGCCGATGGCCAGGAAGCAGACGGTCGCCGTGACGATGATCTGCCAATCCCCCTCGTTCGTTGCTCAAAGCGCCAGCACGCGGCGTAACTGGCCGCGGATCGCCTCCATGTCCGCAGCAGGCATCCTGCCCAGCCGGCGTTCGATCATGGAACGTTTGACAGTGCGAATGATACCTGTAGCCGCCGAAGGCCAGAGCAGGCCGGCCTCTCGCCAGCCTGCGATGAGATGATCACCGCAGAGCATCCGGTCTACGTTACTGGTGATCGCGGCGATGATCGCCTCCTGCCGGTTGCGGTGATAATCGCTTGTGCTGAGGATAACCGCCGGGCTACGTTTGTCGCCGCTTTCGGCGGTGAAAGTAAAAACGACGAGTACAATATCCCCCTGTTCACAGACGATCATAGGCGGCATCCTTCTCGTTAGCCCATAATTCGGCCAATACCGGATCGGCTTGCGCTGTCAGGGCCAGCAGATGACTGCCTTCGGTCGGTAAAGTCAAATCGCGTGCCAGGCGCTCCTCCAGCGCCTTCGTCAAGTACTCGCGCATGGACAGTTGGCGACGAGCACAAACCAACTGGGCGCGCTGCTTTAACTTCAAGGGTACCTTCACGATCAGACGGGCGTATCCTGCGGTTGTCACGTTCAGGGTGTCTCCTCCCTGTCCCCGATTTTGCTCTTGACGGCCATATCGTACAGCCCTGGCGCATTAACGTCAACAGAGACGACGGAGACGCGGGCTACGAAGTGATCCCAACTCTCTTTACCGCGCCACCGCCACGTTGTTCGACTCGTCCAACTCTGGCAGCGCGTGAGGATCCGGATCACAAAGCTGCGCAGTATGCCGTCTGATCGAGATGACTGAGTTGGATCTGGTCAGACATGCCGATCCTCTTTCAGTATGCACTGTATAACTGAATTAGTCTTGTTGTGTATACAACAGTATTGTATTCCGGTTCTCAACGGCCGTCAACTTCCAACCAGGAATTCCAAATAGATGAGGTTCAGATGACCCAGGCCGGAATAGACTGGGCGGACGCCGTGAGCGGCAGAGACTGCTCCGCCAGGCAGATCACGCCACCCGGGCCGACGGGCAAACCGAGCCGCTCCAGCGCCCCGAAATGCCGGACATCCTCCCGGCTCGGCGCGGCGGTCTTCTTGAGCTCCAGCGGATAGGCGATGCCATCCTGCACCAGCAGCAGATCGATCTCCCTTTGGTCCTTGTCGCGGTAGTAGTAGAATGGCGCGCGCCGGCCGGTGTGCCAGTAGCTCTTGAGCAGTTCGGCGACGATCCAGGTCTCCAGGATCGGGCCGGACATGGCGCCGGCCTCCAACGTCTCCGGACTGGCCCATTCAGTCAGATAGGCGGCCAGGCCTGTGTCGAGAAGGTAGAGTTTGGGCGACTTGACGAGGCGCTTGCTCAGGTTGGTGTAGTACGGCTCCAGCAGATAGACGATCTCAGCCGTCTGCAAGATCGAGAGCCAACTCTTGGCCGTGTTTGGGGCAACGTCAGCATCACGCGCCAGTTCGGCGAGGTTCAACAGTTGCCCGGTGCGGGCTGCTGCGGCCCGCAGAAAGCGCAGAAACGCCATCTCATCGCCGACCCGTGCCAGATCGCGCACGTCGCGCTGCAAGTAGGTCTGCACGTAGGAGCTATAGAACAGGTCGCGCTCCACCGCATCGTCGAGGGCAATCGCGGGCAGCGCGCCCCGCCAGATCAGCCGGTAAAGCTCCTTCAGCGTGAGCTTGCCTCCCGCACCGATTCGGCGACCGAGCTCTTCGGGCGTCGGCAGGAACGGCCGAGCCTCCCGCCCTTGCCCCAGCAGTTCTCTCCTGGAAAGCCCCAGCAACTGCATCACGGCAACCCGGCCGGCCAGCGATTCGGATACGCCCCGCATGAGGTGAAACTGCTGCGAGCCGGTGAGCCAGAACAGCCCCGGCCGCTGGGCGCGATCGGCGGCCATCTTGATGTGGGGCAACAGCTCCGCCGCGTACTGCATCTCGTCGATAAGCACGGGGGGCGGAAACCGCTGCATGAACAGCGCCGGCTCCGACTTCGCCAGGCTCAGGACGAGCGGATCGTCCAGGGTCACGTAGGTGCGATCCGCCTGACTGAGATGCCTGAGGAGGGTGGTCTTACCGACCTGTCTGGCCCCGGTCAACAACACGACCGGGAACTGCTCCGTGGCCCTGGTCACGTAGGTCTCGAGTGTGCGGGCGACATACATGCCGATACTCCTTGCGCTGAGCGTCTAATCTGCATTGCAACTGCATTATAGCCGATCCGTTAACGGCTGTCAAGCGCCACGTTCGGTAACATTTTACATGAATGAACGCGGGCATCTTGACGAACCAGACCGTTCAGGTGTAAAATGTTTGTATCCCCCCCAAGGGGGTGGGGTAGGAGGTTGGTATGAAAAATGAAGATGCACTGAAAAGATTGAAGATCATCGAGGGCCACATGCGCGGTGTGATCCGCATGGTGGAGGAAGATGCTTATTGCATCGACGTAATCCGCCAAATCCAGGCCGTGCAGGCCGCGCTGAACAAGGTCAGCACGGCTATCCTGAAGAATCACCTGAATTCGTGCGTGACGACTGCCATCCGCGGGGAGGACCCAAGCGAGCGCGAGCGGGTGCTGAAAGAGATCAGCGAGGTGTTCGAGATGGCGAATAAAGTGTAAACAGGTAAAACAAGTAGACAAGTAGACAAGTACCTGTTTACCTGTTTACCTGTCTACTTGTGTACCTGTCTACTTGTGTACCTGATACTTTCCCCCAAAAGGAGTTCCTCATGCAAACAGTAACTTACTCTGTCCCCAACATTTCCTGCATGCACTGTGTGCATACCATCCGGACCGAGGTCGCTGAGCTGGCTGGCGTCAAATCTGTCAAGGCGGACGCGGCCAGCAAGAAGGTCGAGATTGCCTTCGACGCCCCGGCGGACGAGGTCAAGATCAAGGCGCTGCTGGCCGAAATCAATTATCCAGCCGCGGGTTGATTTATACGTGTTCCGGTGTCACGTGCTCCCGTGTCACCTGACACCGGAGCACGTGACACTTGACACTGAAACACTGGAACACTGTCCTATGCCTGAAACCAAACAACTCACCTTGCCGATCACCGGCATGACCTGTGCCAACTGTGTCGCCACTGTCGAGCGAAATCTGAAGAGACTCGAGGGCGTGGAGAAGGCGGTTGTCAATCTTTCCTCTGAGCGTGCCAGCGTAGAATTCAAGCCGCTTCAGGTCGGGTTGCCCGACTTGATTGCCCGTGTCGAGCGCGCCGGCTACAGCGTCGCCACCGGCGAAGCGGACCTGGTCATCAAGCGACTGTCGGACGATAACGACGTGCGGCGGCTGGAAAAGTCCCTGCTCAAACTGGAGGGCGTGCTGGAGGCCCAGGTCAGCCTGACGACCGAACGGGCGCTGGTGAAGTACGTGCCGACGGTGGTGAGTCAGGCCGAAATAAGAGCGGCAGTTGCCAGGTCCGGTTTCGAGGCGGTGGAGCTGGGCGGCGCAGCCGAAGACACCGAGGCGAAAGCGCGCGAGGCCGAGATCCGCCAGCAGAAGCGTCTGCTCGTCGCTGGGTTGATCTTCACCGTCCCGCTGTTCCTCTTCTCGATGGGGCTGGATTTTCGCCTCCTGCCGATGATGTGGATGGAGCAGGCGTGGCCGGCGCTGCTGATGTTCGCCCTGGCGACGCCGGTGCAGTTCTACGTGGGCGGGCAGTATTACGTCGGCGCGTACAAGGCGCTGCGCAACGGCTCGGCCAATATGGACGTGCTCATCGCCATGGGCTCGTCGGTGGCATATTTCTATTCGATTTTTGTCGCCCTGGATGTCATTTCAGGGCATGTCTATTTCGAGACCGCGGCGGTTATCATCACGCTCATCCGCTTGGGCAAGCTCCTCGAGGCGCGGGCTAAAGGTCGCACCAGCGAAGCCATTAAAAAGCTGATGGGACTGCGCGCCAAAACCGCCCGCATCGTCCGGGATGGCGTGGAAATGGAAGCGCCGGTGGATGACGTGCGCGTCGGCGACGTGGTGCTGGTGCGCCCCGGTGAGAAAATCCCGGTGGACGGCGTAGTGGTGGCCGGGCGTTCGGCGGTGGACGAAGCCATGCTGACCGGCGAGTCGCTGCCGGTGGAGAAGGGGCCGGGCGATCCGGTCATCGGGGCGACGCTCAATAAACTGGGAATGCTCAAGTTCGAGGCGACCAAAGTCGGCAAAGAGACCGCGCTGGCGCAGATCATCCGCCTGGTGGAGGAGGCGCAGGGTAGCAAGGCGCCTATCCAGCAGTTGGCCGACAAGGTCTCGGCGGTGTTCGTCCCCAGCGTCATCCTCATCGCCCTCACCACCTTTGCCGCCTGGTATTTCCTCCTCCCCCAATTTACTAATTTACCAATTACCGATTCCAAATTTACCAATGCCCTCATCAACATGGTGGCTGTGCTGGTCATCGCCTGTCCGTGCGCCATGGGTTTGGCCACGCCGACCGCGGTGATGGTCGGCGCCGGCAAGGGGGCAGAAATGGGCGTCCTTTTCCGCAGTTCCGAGGCATTGGAACGGGCTGGCAAGGTTTCAATCGTAGTGCTCGATAAAACGGGAACGGTGACGAAGGGGCAACCAGCGGTGACAGATGTTGTGATTTCGGATTTCGGATTTCGGATTTCAGATTCCGCAATCCGCGATCCGCAATCTGAAATTCTCAGGCTGGCTGCGTCAGTGGAGAAGGACAGTGAGCATCCGCTGGGCGAGGCGATTTGGGCGGAAGCCACGACCCGTGGCCTGCTGCTGGCCGAACCGGGCGGGTTCAAGGCCGAGGCCGGGAACGGCGTCGAAGCCGAGGTGGAGGGGCACGCGGTTGTGGTGGGCAATCTGCGTATGATGGAAAGCATCGCAGGAACCCGTTTTCTCGAAGAAAACGGGTTCCTGAGGGGTGAAGTCGAACGCCTGCAATCCGAAGCCAAGACGGCCATGCTGGTGGCTGTAGACGGAGCCGTGTGTGGCGTCATCGCGGTGGCCGATCCGCTCAAGGATGGCTCTGCGGAGGCAATTGCTGAACTGCGACGTATGGGCTTAAAAGTGGTCATGCTTACCGGTGATAACCGTAAAACCGCCGAAGCGATTGGCAAGCAGGTTGGTGTGGACATAGTTTTGGCAGAAGTGCTGCCGGAAGGCAAATCTGCGGAAATCAAGCGTTTGCAATCAGGCATTGGCATGCATGAAAACGTTGTTGCCATGGTCGGCGACGGCGTGAACGATGCACCCGCCCTGGCCCAGGCCGACGTGGGCATTGCCATCGGCACCGGCACGGATGTGGCCATGGCGGCTGCCCCGGTCACGCTCATCAGCGGCGATCTGCGCGGCGTGGCGCGGGCGATCTCGCTCTCGCGCAAGACGCTCGGCACGATCAAGCAGAACCTGTTCTGGGCGTTTTTCTACAACGTCATCCTCATCCCGGCTGCGGCGGCAGGTTTTTTGAACCCCATGATCGCGGCTGGCGCGATGGCGTTCAGCAGCGTGTTCGTGGTGAGCAATAGCTTGCGATTACGCAGGACAAAGATGTAAACATTTAAGTGGATAAGGAAATTTTTAGACACGAAGGGCACAAAGTGAAATAAAACGTACCCGAGCGATTTGACAAATCCCCGCCAGGCTGGTATAGTCCCCGGCAACAATCGCATAGCATCAAAAACTCTTATCCAGAGAGGCAGAGGGACCGGCCCTGTGAAGCCTCGGCAACCAGGTGTTGGTAAACTGGTAAACTGGTAAACTGGTAAACTGGTAAATTGGTAAATTGGTGGTCTGCTCGATGGGCAGCGACTTGCCACCAATCTACCAACCTACCAATCCACCAATCCACCAATCCACCAATCCACCAATCCATGGTGCCAATTCCGGCAGATTTGATCTGGAAGATGAGAGGAAGGTGATCCGATCCTGCTCATCCCCGCTATGGGGATTTTTTGTCGAGCAGCATCGAACTGCACCAGGCGTCCGCTGCCAGCGCCCTCTCGTCGTCAGATGAGGGGGTGTTTTGTTTTTCGCAATACCCAATACCCAATATCCAATACCCAACACGAGGATATCACCATGCCAAACCCGCATCAACTCGGTTTCACCACCCGCCAACTGCACGCCGGCCAGCAGCCCGATCCCACGACGGGCAGCCGGGCGGTGCCGATCTACCAGACCACCAGCTACCAGTTCCGCGACACGGAGCACGCGGCCAATCTCTTCGCCCTCAAGGAGATGGGTAACATCTACACCCGCATCATGAACCCCACCAGCGACGTGCTGGAGCAGCGCCTGGCAGACCTGGAGGGCGGGGTGGGCGCGCTGGCGGCCAGCAGCGGGCATGGTGCGCAGACCATGGCGATCCTGACCCTATGCGGGGCGGGAGATCACATCGTCACCAGCAGCCGGCTCTACGGTGGCACCTACAATCAGTTCTCTTACACCTTCCCGCGCCTGGGGATCGACGTCTCGTTCGTGGAGCCGGACGACCCGGCCGGCTTCGAGCAAGCCATCCGGCCCAACACCAAGATCATCTACGGCGAGACGCTGGGTAACCCTGACATCACTGTCTTCCCCTTCGAGGAGATCTCGGCGATTGCCAGGGCGCACCGCATCCCGCTGATGATCGACAACACCTTCGCCACACCCTACCTTTGTCGGCCGTTCGAGTGGGGCGCCAACATCATCACCCACAGCACCACCAAGTTCCTGGGCGGCCACGGCACCACCATCGGCGGCGCGATCGTGGACGGCGGCAACTTCGACTGGGCCAGCGGCCGCTTTCCCAACTTCACCGACCCCGACCCTTCGTACCACGGCCTGGTCTACGCCGACCTGGGGCCCGCGGCCTTCATCCTCAAGGCTCGCGTGCAGGTCTTGCGCGACATCGGCGCATGCCAGGCGCCCTTCAACAGTTGGCAGACGATCCAGGGCATCGAGACCCTCAGCCTGCGCATGGATCGTCACGTGGCCAACGCGCAGCGAGTCGCCGCGTTCCTGGCGAGCCACCCCAAGGTGGCATGGGTCAGCTACCCCGGCCTCCCGGACCATCCGGGCCACGCGCTGGCGCAGAAGTACCTGCCCAAAGGCCCCGGCGCGATCCTGGGCTTTGGCATCCAGGGCGGGCTGGAGGCGGGCAAACGCTTCATCGAGGGCCTGCAGCTCTTCAGCCACCTGGCCAACGTGGGGGACGCCAAGAGCCTGGCGATCCACCCGGCCAGCACCACCCACAGCCAGCTCAGCGCGGAGGACCTGGCCTGCGCGGGTGTCACCCCCGACTTCATCCGGTTGAGCATCGGGATCGAGGACGTGGAGGATATCGTGTGGGATTTGGGGCAGGCGTTGGAGAAAGCATAATCCCATGAGCACCGAGACTTCCTTGTCGAGCTCCATCGGCATCGTCCAGACCCAACACTACACCTTCGCCCAGGATCAACCGTTCGAGCTGGAGAGCGGCGCGACGCTGAGCCCGGTGACGCTGGCGTACGAGACATACGGCCGGCTCAACGCGGTCCGCTCCAACGCCGTGCTGATCGTCCATGCGTTGAGCGGCGGCGCGCACGCGGCCGGCTATCGGTCGCCGGACGATCCGAAGCCTGGCTGGTGGGATGACGCCATCGGTCCGGGCAAGGCGTTCGACACCGACCGCTTTTTCGTGATCTGCAGCAACGTGCTCGGGAGCTGTTACGGCTCCAGTGGCCCGAGCAGCATCGATCCGGCCACGGGCCAGCCGTATGGGCTGCACTTCCCGGTGGTCACTATCGGCGACATGGTGCGGGCGCAGTTGGCGTTGATCGATCACCTTGGCATCGAGAAGCTGCTGTGCGTGGCCGGCGGCTCGATAGGGGGCATGCAAGTGCTGGAATGGGCTGCCCGCCACGGGGACCGGGTCAAGGCGGCGATCCCGCTGGCGACCACGGCGCGCAGCAACGCGATGCAGATCGCGCTGAGCGAGGTGGGCCGCCAGGCGATCTACGCCGACCCGAACTGGCAGGGCGGCGACTACTATGCCAACGGCCGGCGGCCTGACGCGGGGCTGGCCGTGGCGCGCATGATCGCCCACATCACCTACCTGAGCGAACAGTCGATGCACAGTAAGTTCGGCCGGCGCCTGCAATCTCAGGAACGTTTTGGATACCAGTTCCAGACCGAGTTTCAGGTGGAGAGCTACCTGAAACACCAGGGCCACGCCTTCATCCAACGCTTCGACGCGAACAGCTATCTCTACATCACCAAAGCGATAGACTACTTCGACCTGAGCGCCGGGAGTGGGTCGTTGGCCGCGGCGCTGGCAGGGGCTGCGCACAGCAAGTTCCTGGTAGTGAGCTTCACCAGCGACTGGCTCTACCCATCCCACCACAGCAAGGAGCTCGTCAGCGCGCTCACCGCGGTCGGCGCGGATGTCTCGTACCTGGATATCGAGAGCAGCGCCGGCCACGATGCTTTCCTGGTGGAAGTGGATACCATGACGCGGCTGCTCGGCAGCTTCATGGACCGGCTGGCGCGGGAGGAGAGATGTTGATGTTCGCACGCTGTGGTCGGGCTGAGAGACATGGCTACTGATAGTCTGCGTCCTGATCTGCAAATCATCGCCGATCTCGTCCCGCCTGGGGTCAAGCTGCTAGACCTGGGGTGCGGGGACGGCGCATTGTTGGAGCACCTGGCGCGCGCAAAGGGAGTGCGCGGCCGGGGGATCGAGCTGAGCGAGGAGGGGGTTCTGACGTGCGTGCGCCGCGGGCTCAGCGTGCGCCAGGGTGACCTGGGGGAAGGGCTGGCCGACTACCCCGACGGGAGCTTCGACTACGTGGTGCTCAGCCAGACGCTGCCCTATCTCGACGACCCCGAGATGATCCTGGGGGAAATGCTGCGAGTGGGCAAGCGGGCGATCGTGAGCTTCTCGAACTGGGGCTATTGGCGTTGCCGGCTGGAGCTGCTGCTGACCGGCTGCATCCCCCAGGCGCCTGATCTGCCGCAGCGGTGGCACGACAAGCCGCGTTGGCAGGCGTTTACCATCACCGATTTCGCCCATTTCTGCCAGGCGGCGGGTATGCGGATCGAACGACAAGTCTACCTGGCGCGCGGTCGGCGTATTCACGTGCGTAAGTTCAAAAACCTCTTCTCGACGACCGCGGTATTCGTGATCCGTGTATCCTTTCAATAATCCGGGGTGGCTGTGGCCGGTCAGCCACCGTGGCTCGGTCAGGAGACCGGCCACAGCGGGCACGCGCCCCGAAAGACTGAGAAGATACGCGATGGGCGTATCGGTAAGCTCATAAATCCCCCGCTGATCTGCTGATCTGTAGAACGGCTGTGGACTCAGGGTTTGGGTCTCCAGGTGCAATGGTCAGGGATGTCTGCGCAACCCGTGGCCGCGCGCAGATCCTCGATGAATGACGTATGATGCGATAAAGGCTGGAATATGAAATGCGCGCTGAGATAGTCCCTGATCGAACCACCCCGCAGCATTTCGGCCTGCACAAGGCCGATCAGTTTTGGCCTCCACTTGGCGTACAGGATCTGATTTGCCCGCCGTAAGGCGGCATCGGTATCCACTGCGTTATCGATCAGGCTGGAGTTGTGGAAGTGATGCACATACACCGCCGTGGTTCTCGCGACCTGACCTCCCTTCTCACCGATACGCCAACACAGATCGACATCTTCGCTGCCGTACCCTTCAAACCGGGGATCGGCGATCCCACCCGCGGATGCAACGCAGTCGGCGTCCAGCAGTGCACAACAGGCGCCTATGAACATGGGCGGGCATTCCTGAGCTTCCAGCTCCTGCGCATGGGTGCTGCACATGAGCTCGTCGAATTCGTCGATGCTCAGTCCTCCGGAATAGGCGTGAAACTGCTGCAGCGGCAGAAGCCGCGGATTCTCCCGCTTTGTTCTGAACCACGCTTCCGCGCTGTTGCCAGGCCCGCATGGGTGACCCAGTGTCTGATGATAGTTCAGCGGGGCAAGCATTTTTACGCCAGGATGCTTTTCGAATTCCATGGCCAGCCGCGCCAACCAATGGTGCGGCACGAGCACGTCGCTGTCGATCAGGCAGATCGTGCTGCTCCTGGCCAATGCAAACCCTTGACGATTCGCGTGTCCCGGTCCGACGTTGTCCGGGTTTTCTACCAGGCGGATCCGGGGATCGCCGCGCGCCGTGGCGCGCAGGAATCGAACGACCTCCGGTCTCGAGCCATTGTCGATCACGATCAACTCGAACGGGTCATCCGTATGCTGCAACAACGTTTTCAGGCAAGGCCGGACATGCTCCAGGGCATTCCAGACCTTCATGATGATGCTGACGAAACCCATGTCTGCCAGCCTCGGAAGATGATTGGCTTCGGAACCCACAGCCGCTACTCCGGGAGGGCCGTCTCGAAGATCACAGAATGCTCAGGCCTCTCGCCCTACCCCCAAGGCCGTCATCAACCCGCACCCCGCCAGTTGCAGGACGGCGCCCAGGACCAGCGCGGGCCCGATGCCGATCGCGTCGGCCAGCGCGGCGCCGAGCAACGGGGCCAGAAAAGTGGCGCTGTAGACCGTGGTTTGATACATGCCCACGTAGGCCGGCTGTTGGTCCGCCGGGCAGGTGCTCAGCACGATGTCGAAGAAAACCAGGTTGATGCCAGCGGAGAATAACCCCGCCAGCCCGGCCCAGACCACCAGTAGCTCTACGCGATGGGTGAACGCGGTCAGCAGCGGATAGAAGCTGACGCCCAGCGCGGCGATCAGTAGCACCACCCGTTCGCCGCGGCGCTGCGAGATCCGCGCCCAGAGAAAGTACGCGACCATGGTCACCGCAATCTGAACGCTGTTGATGGCGCTGATCGCGGGGTCGGAGGCGTGCACGTTGCGCACCCAGTAGATGGGGAACAGCGGGACCACCAGCGTCATGCCCCAGCGGAAGATGAACTGGCTCACGGTGAAACGCACGAAGCGCTGGTTGGCCCGCAACGTGCTACCGTGCTCGCGCAGAGTGTGGATCAGCGATTGCTGCGTGGTCGGCGCCTCGATCGCCGGGAGTTTGATGCTGCTGGAGCAGGCGAAGCTGATCAACGCGCCCGCCGCCGAACCGATGAAGACCACCTGGTAGTTGAGCGGAAACTCGAACACCCTGAGCACCTGGCCCACCGCGAGCACCGTCAGCATGTTGGCCAGCCCTAGTATCGACCAGCGCCGGCTCATCAACGTCAACCGCCCGCCTGGCCCGGCCACGGCGCCCATCACGACGGTGAACGCCACCGAGACGATGGTTTGCGGCAGGGTGGCCAGCGCCCAGATGACGATGATCGCCTCTGGCTGATGGCTGCGGAAGACGAACGGCGCCAGGCCCGTGAGCACGTAGCAGAGCAGCACGAAGAAGCGTGAACGGGCGAACCACGGCACGATCTGCGGCCGGCCGGCCAGGAACTGGCCCACCGGCATCGCCAGCAGCATGCCGGTCAGCGCGGGCATGGCGGTGAGCAGGCCGATCAGAAAGCTGGACGCGCCCAGGCGCACCAGGAACACCGAGAGAAAGCTGCCTACCCCAGCCGTGAGCCCGACGCCGATGCCATCGATCAGCACGTGGCGCTGGTTGAACTGTTCCAGCGAGGCCGGGCGGAATAACACGTCCCAGAGGCGGCTCTGGTTGGCGCCGTTGGCGGGCGCGACTGCGTCAGACAAAGGAAAGATGCTCGCTTTCGGATGGGATTAGGGCTAAGGACGGCTAAGGCTTAATAACTTACCCATTTGCTCCGGCAAAGGACAGCCTTGCGAAGGTTTTTGCTCCGACTTGGGCTAGAAATGGCGTCTTCGGGAACCTTCGCAAGGCTAATCGCCCAAGTTATTTAATTCTCAGTCCTTAGGACGAACCTGAGACGAAATCGA
Source organism: Chloroflexi bacterium HGW-Chloroflexi-1 (assembly GCA_002842085.1). GTDB lineage: Bacteria > Chloroflexota > Anaerolineae > CG2-30-64-16 > CG2-30-64-16 > CG2-30-64-16. Next base: position 13,282 of record PHCA01000003.1, on the reverse strand, counting down.
GATAGTTGTCCTGATTGATGAGCTGAACGGCTGCACCGTACGCGCGGCGAAACGCTTCGCCGCCGGCCCGTAGCGAGCCGCTGCCATACTTGAACTCGTACGCGGCCACGCCGCCGGCCGATTCTTCCAGGTAGTCCACCTCAGCGCCGCCGTAAGCACGCCAGAAGTGGCTGCGGATCGTCTCGCCCCGACTGGCGAAATGCTTCAGGCGCTCCACGACCAGGAAGTTCTCCCATAGACGCCCACGGTCAGCGCGGATCGCCAGGTCGTTGAAGTCGTCGATGAGCGCGTTGCGGATGCCCAGGTCGAGAAAGTAGATCTTGGCCTGCTTGCCGACCTCGCGACGCGGATTGTTCGAGAACGGGTGCAGGCGGGTGATCACGAACGACTTCTCCAGGATGTCGAGGTAGCTCACGACCGTCTTGCGGTCAACCTTCAGCCGGCTGGCTAACTCGCTCTCATTCACTTCGTTGCTGATCTGGTACGCCAGGGCTCGCGCCAGATCCACGATGACCTGGGAATAGCGGATGCGCTGGAAGGCCAGGATGTCCTTGAACAGGTAGCTCTCGACCAGTTTGGCGAGCAGGAGCTGCCTGGTCTTGGGGTCGCCCGCCAGGTAGACCTCCGGGTAAAGGCCATACAGCAAGACATCGGGGAGCAGCGCATCGGCGGATGGCTGGCGCAACGCCAGGTCGGATAGGACGTCGGCAGCCGCCAGCACTTCGCCCAGCGCAAACGGGAACATGGCGAAGTCGAGATAACGCCCTGTGAGCGCATCGGTCACCCGATTGCGCAGATCGAAGCTCGATGACCCCGTGGCGATCACGACCAGTTGCGGGTACAGGTCGTAGAGGACCTTCAGAGTCAGTCCGGGGTTGTCCAGGCGTTGCGCCTCGTCCACCAGCGCCGCATCTACTCCCGTCACCAGCCTGTCCAACAGCATCCGCGACGTCGTGTTGACGGCGCGCCGGTCCTCTTCCACGTCACAGTTCAGGTAGCGGACACGCCGGCCATCGCCCACGAGCCTGGTCTCGATGGCGCGCAGTAGGGTCGTTTTCCCGACTTGCCTGGCGCCCAGGATCAAGATGATCTTACGCAGGGCGGCCAGTTGCTCAAAGACTGTCTGTTCAAGTAATCTTGGGATCATGTTCCCTATACTAATATGAATTTCGGGAATTTGCAAATCCAGCAGAGGCGAAGTGAAATCCTGAGAAATCATTCTCCCGGCAAAAATTCCGCAAACACCCGGTTCCCCAGCAGCCGCGCCGTCGGCGTCAGCCGCACGCGGTCGGGCAGGCGTTCGAGCAGCCCCTGGGCGACCAAACGGCGGATCTGCGGGCCGAAGGCCGCATCCAGCCCGACCCCGAACCGCGCCTCGAACCGCGCGTCCGGCACCCCCTCGGTCACCAGCCGCAGACCGAGCATCAGCGTCTCGCCCATCGCCAGCCGGCGCTCGATTGTCTCGCGGCCGGCCTCCGGCGATTTACCCCCGCCGATCCGCTGGATGTACGCGGGCACGGATCGCACGTTCCACCACCGGCGCTCCCCCGCAAAACTGTGCGCCCCCGCGCCGAAGCCGAGATAGAGTTCGCGGCGCCAGTAGACCAGGTTGTGGCGACACTGATTGCGGATTGCGGATTGCGAATTGCGGATTTGCGATTCGCTGATTCGCTGATTCGCTGATTCGCTGATTCCCCGCGCCCAATTCGAGATCTCGTACTGGACATAACCCGCGGCGGCCAGGGTCTCGCATGCGGCCAGGTACAGATCGGCGGCCAGGTCGTCGTCCGGCTTGGGGATGAACCCCCGGCGCACTTGATCCGCCAGGGGTGTGCCGTCTTCGACGGTCAGGCTGTAGAGGGACAGGTGTTCAGGGCCCAGGTCGATGGCTTGGGCCAGGGTGCGGTCCCACGTCGCCGGGTCCTGGTTGGGCAGCCCGAAGATGAAGTCCAGGTTGATGTTATCGAACCCCGCAGCGCGAGCGGCCGCAAACGCGGTCACGGCCTCTTCGGCGGTGTGGATGCGGCCCAGCCAGCGCAGTTCGCCGTCGTCGAAGCTCTGCACGCCCATGCTGAGCCGGTTGACCTCCATCTCGCGCAGGGCGGCGAAGCGGGCCTGGTCCACTGTGCCGGGGTTGGCCTCGCCGGTGATCTCCGCGTCGGTCGCGACCTCGAACGCTCCTCGACACGCGGCCAGCACGCGGGCGAGCAGGGCTGGCGGCAAAGCGGTCGGCGTGCCCCCGCCGATGAAGATCGTGCGCGCCGATGGCCGGTTTAGCGCCGCGCCGGCCCGGCGAATCTCCGCGACCAGCGCGGCCGCGTACGGCTCGAACAGCGCCTCCAACCCGGCGCAGGTGTTGAAGTCGCAGTACGGGCAACGGGCCGCGCAAAAGGGAACGTGAATATACAGGGCAACGGGTGGGTGCATGAGCTATACTGGACACGGTGACGGGGTAAATTGGTAAATTGGTAACGGGGTAAATTGGTAAATTGGTGACGGGGTGACAGGGTGACGGGACGACGAGTGACCGTCCCAACCTACCAATCTACCAATCTACCAATCTACCAATCCGCAATCCGTTTCACTCGTCAGATTCTGTTCTCGAACCTGAACCCATGCCCGCGCATGGTCACCAGGTATTGGTGTTCGGTGTCCAGTTCGACCAGACGTTCGCGCAACCGGCGTACGAGCGCGTCGATGGATTGCTCGGACACGCCCCCTTCCGCGGACTCGGGCCAGACAGCGTGCACGATCTCGTCTCGGCCGACGATGCCAGCGTTGTTGTACATCAGCTCGAGCAACCGGTACTGCTGGGCCGACAGGGGGGGCTCCATCAGGGCGCCGTTGATCCACACCTGATGGGTGGCTGTGTCCATGCGCAATCCGACCTCATCCTGGCCCTCGAACAGCAACGGCGCGGTGGCCCCGGTGTCCACAAAAGCCAGCTTGTAACGCAAGGCGATCTGGATCTCGTCGCCGTCGCGCAGCATCTGGCGGCTGATGATGTCTCGCCCATTGAGGTGCGTGCCGTTTTTGCTGCTCAGGTCTTCGATCTCATAGTGATCGCCGCTCCAGAGGATGCGGGCGTGAAAGCGCGAGACCTGTCGATCGTCCAGGACGATGTTGCAGTCCGGGCTTCTGCCGATGGTGATAGTGTGACGCTCCAAAGGCCAGGTCATCCCGGCTTCGGCGCCGCGTTGCAAGATAAGCATGGCCGATTCGCGCACATTCGATCCGTAGGACATGCCTCTTCGCGCTCCTTTTTTGAACGCACCCCAATGGACTGGATGCAGTTGCTCTCATCTCACAACAATATCTTCTCAGTTTTCTGGGGAATCGCTGGCTGTGGCCGGTCTGTGACCGAGCCACGGGTGGGGAATCGCTGGCTGTGGCCGGTCTGTGACCGCACCGTGGCTCGGTCAGGAGACCGGCCACAGCCACCCCAAATTATTGAGCACCGTGGCTCGGTCAGGAGACCGGCCACAGCCACCCCGGATTATTGAGATGATACTGAAATCGTTTTGAGCGTGCCTTGACAGCCACGACAACCTGCGCCATAATCAGGATGGTCTCTGATCGGGACGCGCTATGCTGCCGGCCAGGGATACGGGAGCTGCGGGGCGCGCCGGTCGCGACCCCTGGTTTTCCCATTCTCGATTCAGCGAGTGAGTTGATGTCTCAGACATTGCCGGTAGGGACGATCTTACGAGAGCGTTACGAAATCATCGGGCTGGTCGGTCAGGGCGGCATGGGCGCTGTCTACCAGGCGGACGACCTGCGCCTGCGCGGACGGATCTGCGCAGTCAAAGAGATCCTGCCCGAGCTGATCAGCGCGCCCGGCATGGAGAGCCCGACCCACGACCAGTTCTACCGGGAGGCCAGCACCCTGGCCCGGCTGGATCAGCCCAACCTGCCCAAGGTCTCCGACTATTTCGCCCAGGACGGCCGCGAGTATCTGGTCATGGACTTCGTGCCGGGCCAGGACCTGCGTCAACTCCTCGAGGCGGCGCGCCGCCGGGACACCTTTCTCGACGAGCGGACGGTTCTGAGCTGGGCCGCGCAGTTGTGCGAGGCCCTCAGTTATCTGCACACCCAGGAACCACCGGTGTTGCACCGGGACATCAAGCCGTCGAACATCAAACTCACCCCGCGCGGCCTGATCAAACTGGTGGACTTCGGCCTGGTGAAACTGCTCCAGCCGGACGAGAGCCGCACGGTGACAGTAGTGCAGGGTCGCGGTACGGTCGCTTATACCCCGTTGGAACAATACGGCGGCGACACCGGCCACACCGACGTGCGTTCCGATCTCTATTCGCTGGGCGCGACCCTCTATCATCTCTTGACCGGCCAGCCGCCCGCCGATGCCAAACAGCGTTTTCTCAGGCCGGGCAGCCTGATCCCCCCCCGTGACCTGAACCCGCGCGTCTCACCCCGTGTGGAACGGGCGCTCCTGGCCGCGATGGCCCAGCACCCCGACGACCGGCCCGCTTCAGTCGAAGCGTTCCGGCAGATACTGTTCGCTGAAGAGACCCCCGATCCTGCCGCCCACTCAACGCCGCTCCAGGCGACGCAGGAACTTACCTGGCGCGCCGCCCTGTTATCACATCGGGCGCTGCTGGTAATCGTGCTGTTGTTAACGCTGGTGGCAGTTCTGGTCACTATCTGGTCGCCGGAGTTGCCGCTTGAGAGCGGAAGTGCGCTGACAGGTTTTCACGGCTGGTGTCTCGTTTCGGCCGGGCGATCTGTCCACGCGTGCTCGTCTTGTCCAAGCCTCAGCAACGAGAGCCACCCCGCGATCAAGGTGACCACGCCAGCCACCCAGACGCGGCCGTCGGCCTGCCACTGCGTTGATCCGGGTAGCCAGCCGGTTGCATAGAGCAGATAGCCGATCCAGGCGGTTGTCCCGGCTCGCAAAGCGCTTCCGACCGCGTGGGAGCGTGGATGACTCTGGCCGCGGCCGCGGCGTTTGCCCGCGGCGAATGCCGTGCCCCCGGACACCACCATGCCGGCCACGCCATATAGAAAAGCCGGCCACGTCACCCGCGGCCGCGACGTCGGAACCGGCGGCTGCGGCGTGGCGGTTGGCGTAGGGCTGGGCTCCGTCGTGGGGGTGGGCGTGCTGGTCGGTTCCGGGGTCGGGGTCGCCGTGGGTTGCGGCGTCGGTGATGGTACGACCGCAGCGATGCTGCCCGGGGTGTCGCCGCCCACTTTCAGCTCGATACGGGTGGAGTTCTTCGCTTCGCCGGCTCGTACGGTGATCCACAGCTCGCCCGGGCGATCCAGCGTCACCGTCGTGCGTGCTTTGCCGCTTGCAGTGGTTTCGACCTTCGGCGCCAGTTCCAACGCCTCCGTGGGATACCGCAGGTGGAACTCCACCGGGGTGCCGTCGGGGACGGGGCGCCCGTTTCCGTCGAGGATGACGCCCGTCTCCAGCAGCAGGAGGCGGCCCACCTGGATGCTCGTCTTGTTGCCGCTTTGATCTTCAGCCGGTCCCACCGGCCCCAGCGAGATGATCTGGCCCGCCGCGGGTTCCAGGCGCTTGATCAGCTCGTAGTTGATGCCGGTGATCGTGACGGGTGGTGAGCCGACCGGGCTGAACTCCCGGAACAGCGCCCGCACCGCGGTCTCCAGGAAGGGCGCGGTCTTGCTGTAGATACCAAAATCCGCGGTTAGCTTGCTGATCTCGGTGGTATCCAGGTAGTAGGGCGCGTTGAACGACATGACCACCAGCCGTTTATCGCGCAGGCTGTCCGAACGCTTGGCCAGAAACGTGCGCAGTGCGGCCGATTCGGGATACTCGTCCGGGTTGTAGTCCAACTGCGCGAAGATGATCCATTGGGCATTGGCGATGGCGGCTTCGATGCCCGGATATTGACCGGGTTGAACGCTCAGCAGCCGGTGGAGATCGCGAAACGTCAGGCTCCGGAGGTTTTTGGGCGCGATCTGGCCGGAGCCGTCGGGGCCGTAGAGCCGGAGCATGATCTCTTCCAGCGCGGTGGGGGAGATGGCGGGAGCCGGGTCGCAGGTGGCGCACTCCTGGATGGGTCGGGCGTCGGTGAAGATCACGATGTTTTCGTCGGCCAGGGGCGCAGAGGGCATGCGATCGGCCAATTCCTCTCGGCCGGGGTAGATCAGGGTCAGCCCGGCGCGGGCGACCGCGCCGGTGATCGACGCGCTCTGGCCCACATTTTGACCGATCTCGTCCGGAGCGTGATACAGCGTGCCGGCCTGCCAGTTTTCTCCGTAGGCGCGCAGCTTTAGCCCGATGATGCGCCTGACCGCGGCATCCACGCGCGCGCGGAAATCGGCGTCGGTCTGGTACTTGTTCTGGAAGAACAGGATCGTTTCTTTGATGGCGGTGAACTGGGCATCCCAATCGTCGGTCAGCGCGAAGCGTGAGAGATAGAGGATGTCGTTGCCGGCCAGGAAGGCGTCCTGCGCCACCTGGCGATGCGGGAACTTCTGCAACTGGGGGTCGTAGTAGCGCCGCACGGCCGGCACGCCGAGCGCGTCGCTGATCAATACGCCGCCCGCTGCCCGCCAGTCGGCGAATTCCTTCAGCTCCATCAGGGCTTGGAGCTCGGGAGCCAGGCTGATGGGGGGCGTGAGCTGGCGGATGTTGCCCTGGAAGCCGCGATAGCGGATGTGCGAGGTCATCAACGCGGCGGTGGCGCCCCGGCCGTTCAGGTTGCCCCCCGAGGTCACCGCGGTGAACGGCGCCAGCTCGATCTGCCGCAACTGCTGGACCGACTTCTGCACGGTCGCGACTTCGTCATCCGGCCGGCGATCGCTGCCGCCCTGGCCCGGGAAGTGTTTGGCCGCGGTGAACACCCCTCCCTCGCTGCCGGTTTGCACGCCGCGGATGAACGCCTGGCCCATCTGGCCGACCCAGTACGGGTCGCCGCCAAAGGTGCGGGTGTCCAGATCCCCTTTGCTCCCCGGCCGCGGCACATCGAGCACGTCCAGAGTGGGTCCCAACAGCAGGTTGACCCCGACCGTTTGCAGTTCCTGGCCCACCACCTGGCCGACCGCTTCGGCCAGGTCCGGCGACCAGGTCGCGCCGATGGCCATCGCGCTGGGCAGCGGCGTGAAGCCGCCGTTACCCGAGAAAAAGGAGCTGTCGTCGCCGACCCAATCCAGGCCGATCAGCAGCGGAATGCCCACGGCGCTCTCCACCGGCGCCGTCTCGGTGACCGGAACCGTCTCCGGTTCCGGCGTTCTGGGCAGGAAGGGGATGGATGTGCCCTCCGTGATCGGCGCGGTGGTGGTTACTTCGAGAGTGGTCGTCAGCGCGACGGTCGTGGTGATGGCGGCTGGCGCTTCGGCTGCGACGGTGATCGGTCTCGCCGGGCTCATCGCCAGCGCCTGGAGCGCATCGGTCAGCCGGACGATCTGTTGCGGTGTGTCCAGCAGGTTGTGTTCTACTGACGTGTCGGGTTGGCCGGGGCCGGCTCCGGAGGGCGGAGCCGGGACGTTGCGAAAATTCGCGTTGGCGGGCAGTAGCACGACACCGCCGACGCGATAGTCCCGCACCAGGGTCGCGATGTCCGATTCCTCTGACACGTCATCGCCCACGAAGGTGACCAGGAACAGTTGGCCGACCTTCTCGGTTACTGTCATTTCGTCCAGAATGGCCTGGACATCAGGCGCCACGGGCGCTGTCGTGGCCGTGGGGGTCGGGGTGGTGGCTTGCTGGCGCGCGGGAGCCGCCGCGGCCGGCGCGATCAGCGGTAGCCAGGCGAGCAACAGGCTGGTGAGCAGCCACAGGAAGATGCGCAGTTGTTTCATAATCACAGGCAGCCATATTGTACCCTCAAGTGGGAGAGGGGTCAACTGTCAGACCTCATAGCGCGGCCTCTCGTCGCAACCAAACCCCTTTCGTTGAAATGCCCTTTCAACGAAAGGCCCTTTTCACGAATTTGCCATCTTGTTTCGTGTCAATTCGTGAAATGTATCTTCTCAGTAATCCGGGGTGACTGTGGCCGGTCTCCTGACCGAGCCACGGTGGCTCGGTCAGGAGACCGGCCACAGCGAGCGATTCCCCGAAAAATTGAGAAGATACCGTGAAATTCGTGGCAGACTTGCGACGCTCCCCCAAGTACTGTATGCGCCCATCGGCTTGCGTAATCTACTGGCAAGAAGTACAATCAGAGCATTATGGCATTTTGACACTTGCCGAATGAAAGAGGAGAACCCATGCTCAAGCCCATCTATGCTGTTCCCCACGAGAAGGTCCGGACCACGGTGGATCTGCCCGTTCCGACCCGGGATCGGATCCAGGCCGCGGTGGAGCACGGCGCGGCGAGAAGCCAAAATGCCTTGATCGTGCAGGCCATTGAGCGGTTCTTGCAGGCTGTCGAACGGCAATGGCTCGATGCCCAGTTTGCGGCCATGGCTGAGGGTAAACGTCACCCACCTCTATCCCAGCGATGTGCCGGCGCCCGCGCCTGAAGGCGGACTGCGGGTGGATGCAGTGGTTCTGACGCGCCAGGTGCGCGCGGTCGCCAAAGCCCGGCTGGGCGAGCGCCTGGGGAAGCTGGAGGCGGCAACGGGTCAGCCCCGTGAGGTGCGTTGCTGCGAGAATCCAACGAAGGGTCTCGTCGCGGCAAGGAGAACTTGTCCTGAGCGCAGCGAACGGATTCTTCGCTGGCGTCACGCCGTAACGAGAGTTCAGGGACAGACCCGCTCAGACTCACCCTTGAAGATGCTATTCCAGAGTGGGTCTCAGCCAGTCCCGAAGCGTTTCGTGCCTTCCTGGCGGGGTATGTAGATGCGGAAGGTAGCTTTTGGATGTCGAACGGTTTTGTCGCCTTCGCTCTGTGCTCGTGCGATAAGAACATTCTACACCAGATATATCACGCGCTGTTGGGATTTGATGTCGAGTGCCCGCCGCCCAGGATCCACTCCCCTGCGGGTTATGCCAATAAATACGACATCAGGTACAATAAGGATTACTGGGAACTCAAGATCGGCGCCAAGCACGCATTGATGCGCTTTTGCGAGTTGATCGAGCCATACTTGAAGCACGCCAAACGTCGTTACGACATGAACAGAACGCGCGAAAACATCGAGGAACGCAACCGCAGGTTTGGCAATCGCGGAATGTAAAGGTCGCGAAGAGGCAATACCATGAGCGAGTTCCAGCTTTCATCTCCTTTCAAGCCGAGCGGCGATCAACCCCAGGCTATCCAGAAGCTGGTTGAAGGATTGAGGGCCGGCTACAAACACCAGACTTTGCTCGGCGCAACGGCAACGGGCAAGACGTACGTGATGTCCGCTGTAGTTGCCGAGTTGCAGCGGCCTACCCTCGTCATAGCGCCGAATAAGACCCTCGCGGCCCAACTCTACAGCGAGTTCAAGGAGTTCTTCCCGCACAACGCGGTCGAGTACTTCGTCTCCTACTACGATTACTATCAGCCCGAGGCCTACCTGCCGCGCACCGACACCTACATCGAGAAGGACTCCGACATCAACGAAGAGATCGAGCGACTGCGGCTGGCTGCGACGTCGTCGTTGTTGAGCCGGCGCGATGTGTTGATCATGGCGTCGGTCTCGTGCATCTACGGCCTGGGCGATCCGGCCGAATATGGCCGGGTGACGGTGAAGCTGAAGCGGGGTGGGCGGGTGCGCCGGGAGCTGGCGCTGCGCGAGCTGGTGGACATCTTTTACGAGCGCAACGATTTCGAGCTGCGTCGCGGCAAGTTCCGGGTGCGCGGCGACACGCTGGAGGTGATGCCCGCGTACGCGGACATGGCTTACCGGGTCGAGTTCTTCGGCGACGATGTGGAGCGGATCACCGAGATCGACCCACTGACCGGCGAGATGGTGGCCCGGCCGGACGAGATCGAGATCTTCCCGGCCAGGCACTTCGTCACCCCGCAAGACAAGCTGACCGAGGCCCTGGGGATCATCGAGACAGAGTTGGACGCGCAGGTGAAGCTGTTCAAGGAGCAGGATCAGCTGCTGGAGGCGCAGCGGATCGAGCAGCGCACCCGCTACGACCTGGAGATGCTGCGCGAGATCGGCTACTGCTCCGGCATCGAAAACTACAGCCGCCCGCTTTCATTGCGACCACCCGGTTCGCGGCCGTGGACGTTGCTCGACTACTTCCCGCCCGATTGGCTGCTAATCGTGGACGAGTCGCACATGACCATCCCGCAGGTGCGGGGCATGTACAACGGCGATCGCTCGCGCAAACAGGTGTTGGTGGACTACGGTTTTCGGCTCCCCAGCGCCATGGACAACCGCCCATTGCGCTTCGAGGAGTTCGAGGCGTCGTTGAAACAGGTGATCTACACCAGCGCGACCCCCGGCCCTTACGAGCTCCAGCACTCGGCCCAGGTGGTCGAGCAGATCATCCGCCCTACCGGGCTGGTGGACCCGCAGGTGATCATCCGGCCCACCACGGGTCAGGTGGACGACCTGTTGGCCGAGATCCGCAGGCGGGTGGCGGCCGGTGAGCGGGTGCTGGTGACCACGTTGACCAAGCGGATGGCCGAGGACCTGGCCGACTACCTGCAGGAAGTGGGCGTGCGGGTGCACTATCTGCACTCCGAGGTGCAAACCCTGGAGCGGGTCGAGATTTTGCGCGATCTGCGGTTGGGGATCTATGATGTGGTTGTGGGCATCAACCTGTTGCGCGAGGGGCTGGATCTGCCCGAGGTCAGCCTGGTGGCGATTTTGGACGCGGACAAGGAGGGGTTTCTCCGCTCCGAGCAGGCGTTGATCCAGACCATCGGCCGGGCGGCGCGCCATCTTCACGGCATGGCCATCATGTACGCGGACAAGATCACCAACGCCATGCGGCAGGCCATCGACGAGACGGACCGCCGGCGGCAGAAGCAGGAAAGCTACAACGCGGCCCACGGCATCGTGCCCGCATCCATCGTCAAGTCGGTGCGGGATCTGACCCAGCGCGTGGCGGCCGGGCAGGTGGCCGGGCAACTTGCCTTGGCGGAATCCGGCCCTGAGTATCGCGTCACCCCGACGACCATGCCCCGGGACGAGGCTGCGCGCCTGATCAAAGACCTGGAAAAGCAGATGAAGGCCGCCGCGGCCGCCATGGAGTTCGAGAAAGCCGCCGCGCTGCGCGACGAGATCATCGAGCTGCGGCGGACGTTGCAGTTGACGGACAACCGGCCGATCTGGGAGCAGTTGCGGGACAAAACGTAAAACGAACAGCGCAACCTGTCTGACCTTGCGCTCTACGCAGCACGAATTAGATTTGCGGCAGGTATGTGATTTTGTCCCGATACTCGTCGGGGAGGCTGGCGCCCCAGACGAGCAGCAGCACATTGATGAGTGGGCCGATTCTCAGAGGAGCTGGCGTGACCGGAATGCCGGAGATGTGATGGCTGTTAGCCAGGTGTGCGGCGAGATGAACTGGCATGCTGGCGCGGTTGTTTGTGACCAAGAGATAACCATTGATCTCGATCCAGGCGAGGATATCTGGATCAAGGGTTCCTCTGGGAGGCGCGGGGGCTTGGCCGATCGCACGAACCTCTAGTGTCGGTTCTCGGCGGCGAAGCTCATCAACGATGCTTGGCGGCAGGTGTTCGTCAAGCAAAAACTTGGGCGCGCTCATCCTCGTGTTGGGGTTGTGGTGTACGATTCCAAACCGCGCTCACGAATCATCGTGCGTAACCGTTGATAGGCTGGCGAGGGGTTTAGCTCTTGCTCCTGTCGCATCCGCTCGCCATGCTCCCGCCAGGCCCGCAGGTAGGCGTCAACCCGCTCTTTGTTGTGCCAGTAGTAGGTGATGGTAGCGTACACACCTTCCAGGCTTACCGAGGGATAGCGCAAGGCGATGGCCTCGGGGAATAGCCCCAGATCAAGATAGTCGCTCAGGATCGTCTCGATACCGACCCGCGTGCCTTTGACCCGAATGTCGGTTGGATCCAGAAAGTTGAAGTAGTCTTCTAGTTGCATTGTCTGCCTCTTGTCGGTTCGTTCTGTTCACCCCTAACCTGGACAAGCCAAAGCCAACCAGGCAAATGCCATCAGAAAATTCTTGTCTGTCGTGCAAGGATTTAACTGGTTAGGCCCTATTATAGCCTCAGCAGCCAAAACTCGCAACCGGTCGCAAACGTGATACTGCGGAAATCCCCTGCGGCCCACTTGTCCATGTTGCCAGTGCCCAAACACAGGGGCATTCCATGTTAAGATTGAAGCCCAGCGTCGGTTTCACGTCCAACAACGCGAGACGCGCTGATGCACAGCATCCCGTATATGTGACGGTTTTTCTTTTTGCAGACTATAATCTGTTCCGCACAGTGTTTTCGCGCGTTGTCTCTCCCTGGCGTCGGCTGTTCCACCTACTTCGAGGTCTCTATGCCGGTTTGCGCTGGCTGCCAGAAGCCAATTGGCCACGATTCCATCACGGCGCTCGACCGGTCGTGACACCCCGACTGTTTCCGCTGCGCCGGCTGCGGACGGCCCATTGGCCAGCAATTGCATTTCTCCCCCAAGATGGTTTGAAAGGAGGTGGTAGGATCGCATTAGTGTCAGGCGTCTCTGCATTCGCTGTTTCTCCGTTCCGATCTTCGTCATCAATCCAAACAAAAGGAGTCTTTCAATGTTGTATTCGACCTACTGGCAGAACTCTGACGCCGGGGGGAGCCTCTTGGTTACCCTGCTTATGCTCGTCCTGGTTTTGGTGGAAATTGTTGCGCTGTGGAAGGTGTACACCAAGGCCGGTCAGCCCGGCTGGGCCAGCATCATTCCGATCTACAACGTCTATGTGTGGCTCAAGGTCATCGGCCGGCCGGGGTGGTGGTTGCTGTTGCTCCTGGTCCCGGTAGTAAACATCATCGTGTACATCATCATGACGTTGGACCTGGCGAAGTCGTTTGGTCGTAGCGCCCTCTATGGCATCGGATTGCTCTTGCTGAGTCCGATCTTCCTCATCCACCTGGGCTTCAGTGATGCGGCCTATGTTAGGCCGGCCGCTGCCTGACGTCCGTCATCACATCGTTGTGGATCCGGAGACCTGTTGCCGAAGCGTATTTGGTGATCAGAGCAGGCAGATGTAGCGCGACTACTGCTACATCTGCCTGTGTTGCCCACCGCGTCAACCGCTCTCCGCCGGGTCACGTGCCAGGCACGTCATGTTGCCCGCCGCGTCACCCCGCCGCGGCCAGGCTGGCCTCGAACTCAGCCACGTCGCCGGTCAGGATGGCCGTATGCAGCAGACTGCGCAGGCGCGTTTCGCCCGCCAGGGTCTCGACGCGCTCCTCGATGTGCCGATATTGCGGGACCGTCAGCTTCAGACGCGTAGCGAGCA
>PHCA01000239.1:3805-5087 GCA_002842085.1 Chloroflexi bacterium HGW-Chloroflexi-1 | reverse complement strand
CCGGCGTGGCCGGAACCAAATGACTCACGCAAAGGCGCAAAGAACGCTAAGAAAATCCTTTGCGGCTTTGCGGCTTTGCGTGAGAGGTTTTTCCAGCTTCGGGGTCACCATGTTACATCGTCACCTCACCCATCAACAGTTCACCCCCGCCGCGATTGACGACGTGATCGCCCGCGGCAAACGCCGGGATTGGGCTGAGTTGCGCCGCGCGGCACTCGACGATCGGGCCGTGTGCGAAAAGGTGCTGCGGGTGTGCCGTGCCCACGTCGCCGATCCCTACGCCCAGCGTTATCATTTCTGGAAGCATTATGCCGAACGACACCTTACCTGATTGGGAGCGGATTCTATCCTCTGCCGCCCATCTTCAGCGCATCCTGCCGGAGGCCGTCCTCGTTGGCGGAACCGCCTCGGCTTTGTATGCTGGGCATCGGTTGTCCACGGATGCCGATCATGTCCTGACCGATCTCCGGCATCGCTTCGATGCAGTGCTCGCCGAGCTGGAGTCGGTCGCCGGCTGGAAGACGGCCCGCATCAGGCGTCCTGTACAGATTCTCGGCAGCCTGGACGGCATTGAAACCGGGGTGCGGCAGTTGATCCGGGACGAACCGCTGGAAACCACCCAGATCGAGTGCTTCGGCGAAAAGCTCACCATCCCGACAGAAGCCGAGATTCTGCGGATCAAGGGAGTGCTGATCCTGAAACGGAACGCAACCCGCGACTACCTCGATTTCGTGGCCTTGGCTGACCATTTGGGCGATGAGAAAACGGTAGAAGCCCTGCGGCCTTTCGATCGCCTCTACCCACAGCCGAACGAAGAATCGGCCTTGCAGCAGTTGCAGATTCAGCTTGCCAACCCACTGCCTTACGATCTCGGAGAACCAGGCCTGGCCGAATACAAGAACCTTGACGCGCGCTGGCACAACTGGCAGACCGTTAAGGCGGTATGCATCGGATACGCCACCCTGATTTTCGATCGGATCGTTGGCCTGGAGGATTGATCTGGTGGACATCGGTCGGAATAGTCATGCTACTTTCCGCACAGACTCGCGGCTCGATTCATCAACCCACGCCATGTGGGAAATACTCCGATCTCTTCGATGGATTACCCCTCCTGGTAATGCTGCGCCTGGGCGCGATAGAGCCGCGCATAGCGGCCGTTCCGCGCCAGCAGCGCCTGATGCGTCCCGCGCTCGACGATGCGCCCCTGATCCAGCACGTAGATGCAGTCCGCCATCTGCACCGTGGAAAAGCGGTGGCTGATGAGGATGGCGCTGCGGCCGTC
>PHCA01000239.1:0-3737 GCA_002842085.1 Chloroflexi bacterium HGW-Chloroflexi-1 | reverse complement strand
GCGTAATCCTGAAAGGCTACGCTGATCTCCCGCCGCCACTGCACGGGATCCAGGCCGCGCAGGTCAACGCCATCCACGGTGATCGCGCCGCGCGTCGGATCGTACAGCCGGCAGAGCAGCTTGATCAGCGTGGTCTTGCCCGAGCCGTTTTCGCCGACCAGCGCGATCACCTCCCCCGGCGCCAGCGTCAGATCGATCTCGTGCAGCGCCTCCTCCGTACGGCTGGGATACGTGAAACCGACGTTGTGAAACGCGATGCCGGCCGGCATCGGCTGTGGCACGGCGCTCGGCTGGGGCGGCGCGGTGATTTTGGGCGCCAGGTCGAGGAACTGGTACAGGTTCGTCAGGAACAGGTTATCTTCGTACAGCCCGGCCAGCCCGCGCAGGGCTGCCTGCAGGAAGTTCAGACCGCTCTGAAAGCCCAGGTAATAAATCACCAGGTCGCCCAGCGTGACCGCGCCCCGGATCGTCTGCAGGGCGATCCAGGCCAGCGAGCCAAAGAGCGCGACGGTCGCCAGCGCCTGGGCCGCGAGATCGGTGAGGGCGCGGCGGCGCGAGAGTGCGAGTCTGCCGGCGCGGATTTGCTGCCGCAGGTCACGATAGCGCGTTTGGAACAGCGCGCCGAGGTTGAACAGCCGCAGTTCTTTGGCGTGCGTCGAGTCGGTGAGGACGGTGTGATAGTACCAGGCGCGGCGTTCACCTTCGGTTTGCGCCTGCTCAAACCCGTAGAGGCGGCGCGAGTGCAGCAGGCGCGCCAACGCGCCCGGCAGCGCGGCGCCGAACAGCACCAGGGCCAGGAGCCAGTTGAAGGAGAAGAGCAGGCCAGCGATGCCGAGCAGGGAAATGCCGTTCTGCGCGATCTGGATCAGCCCGTTGACGATGCGCGTCGGCCGATACGGCGCTTCCCGCTGCGCGCGGTGCAGCGTGTCGTAGTAACCGGGGTCTTCGTAGTATGCCAGGTCTACGGCGATGGACTGGGCGTGCAGGATGTCGGCCACGGCGTCCGTCACTTGCAGCGACTGCGCTTCGGAGGCGTACTCGCCCAACGAGCGGGTGAGCGCGGTGAGGATGGCGACGCCGCCGGCGAGCAGAATCCAGACGGCCACGTGCTGGAACGCGATTGTCTTGTCCGGCGCGGCAATGCTTACCGTCACCGCGTCCACGATGCGCTTCATCAGGTAGAGCGCGGCCAGCGGCAGCGCGCCCTGCCAAAAAACCAGCGCCACGTTGACCAACGTCCAGCGCGGCGCGGTCTGCCAGACCAGGCGCAGCGCGCGTTCCAGGCGCAGCGCGGTTTGGATGCGGGTGCGGAGAGTAGGGGAATCAGCCATGCGGCTCACCAGGACCAACTACTCTGAGAGAGCCACAAGTTCTCTTCGACAGTTTGACCACCCCTGGCTTTGGGAATGATGTGCTCCACGGTCAACGGTACCCCACTGACAACTTCCTGTGTCAAGCAGTAACCGCATCGGTAGCGCGCTGGCTCTGCAATACGCTGACGCAATGCCCGGACAGCGGTCAATTGGATCGCTCCAATTCCTGGAGGGTTGGCAGACGATAGCCGCGTCTCTTGAGCAGCACTGCCGCATAGCCCCGGCGAAACGTTAGCACATCCGCTTCGCGTCGGAGAGTATCGAGACGATTCTCCTCCGCGTTCGTCGGTGATCCTGTCTTTTTCTTGTCGAGCAACGTTTCGTACTCAACCCAACGCTCCGGCGGAAAGGTGCGACTCATTTCCCGGCGCAGGTCGGCGTCATTCATCTGCAAAAGCGGGAAAACGTCAGGTTGGTACTGGAACGGAATCTCTTCGAGCAAGGGGGGTAAACTATGCGCCAGACTTTGCGCTATGATGAATTCGGTTGGCTGTCGAAATAATTCGGCTGCTCGCCTCAATTGCTCGAACAAGGGATTGGGAAGATCTATGGTGATAGTCTGAGACATGGGACACCTCACTTGACATTCATTATCTGCTGCTGCCCATTATACGACCAATGGCTACCAACGCGCAACCTCTAGTTCTTTCCATCCCATCCCAAACGCCGAGCCGACCTGAACACCTCCACAATCTGAGGCGAACGTGCCTGGCACTTCCGAAAAGCACGTGGCAGCCACGCCACTACCTGTCGAGAGGATACGTCAGATCGCCCTTTTGAGGACGACGCGTAAGGGATGCCACAGGCGTTGCAGCCAAATGCGCCAAGGGGCCGCGTCCTGTAGTCCGTAACGCAACGTCAGCCACAGGTGATCGGGGAACAATGCGCGCCACAGGAGCAAGATGGCGTCGGCAGGCCGATCCACGAGCGCCAACAGATAGAGGAATCGTCTTGGCCCACTGCTCAGTTCCAGTCCTGCCATGATGGCGCGCGTGGAGACGAAGCGTCTCAGGACGGATCGGCGCCAGGGAGAAGGCGCCAGGTCGGGCAAAGGCAAGCGGTGATCGGGGTCGCCGAACAGCTCTGCCAACGCCTGGAGCACCAGCCAGGCGGCGCAGGAAACCCGCCAGGCGCGGGCGCGTTGGGCCACTGTGCCCCAATCTATGACCCATTTCCGCCGCGCAAAATCCAGATCCAGCAAGGTGCGCAAGCCGGTTTGCGACATCTGGTGATTGACCGCGAGATGGACGCACAGGTGGATGATGGCATCTTCGGGCGCGAGCTGGCGGATCGTTTCGCCATGAAACGGGACCGTTCTTTGCCAGATGACTTGCTCATCGATCTGGGTGGTATGCCGTAACCATTCGCCGGGAAAGACGTTCCAGTGGAGTTCCACCATCGGCGCGTCCGCCTTGAACATCTGGGTTTCGCCGCCCAAGGCATCCTGCAACGCCTGCGGCCGGCGCGTTTTCGAGCGTGATACATAGCCCAGCGTTTGCATGACCTGGTGCGCCGCCGCAATCTGATCGCGCCGGATCCACAAATCCACGTCCCCCATCGGCCGCAGGGCGATGTTGCCATAGACCGACTCGGCCAGGCACGCGCCTTTGAGCGGGATCGCCGGGATGCCGGCGGCCTGCAACGCGGCCTGGATCTTCCCGACCTCGTGCAACAGCCGCGTGTTGCGGATGATGCTGGCATGGTAAAGCTCCCGCAGGCGCTGCGCCGCTGCCGGGGCGGGTGTCACCCCGCGTTCAGTCCGCTTCGGCAAGCGTTTCCGCGGCGACCGCGCGCCCAGACAAGAAGGCAACGAGTCGCTCGGCATCGGGATTGATTTCAGGCATCAGGCATCAGGGATTAGGCATCAGGGATTAGGGATTAGTGTTAGCCATCGCCCCCATGTATACTCGCCACGGTCATAGCGCGGCCTCCAGCCGCAACCAAACAAGCAAGTCATTGCGAGGAGCGTCCTGAGCGGAGCAGCGTTTTTTTGCTGCGCAGTCGAAGGATGCGGTTGCGAGGCACGCAGCAAAGCAATCCCTTCCATGCGTGAGAAATTGCTTCGCAAACAACGCTCGCAATGACGGCGCAAAAGATTCTCGCGATCAACGCAAATGTCGCGGAGTAATACTATAAAGTGAGGTTTTTTCGCCTTGTCACCTTGTCACCGTGTCACCTTGTCACCTTGTCAAGTATAGTCACCCGGTTGAGCACCACCCCGATCAGGTTGCTGCGTACCTGGCGCAGGCGCGCAATCGCCTCCAGTGCCATCCCCCGCCGGGTCTTGCCGGACTCCACTACCAGGAGCACGCCGTCTACCATGTGCGCCAACACTACGGCGTCGGTCACAGCCAGCACCGCCGG
>PHCA01000238.1:3393-5795 GCA_002842085.1 Chloroflexi bacterium HGW-Chloroflexi-1 | reverse complement strand
AGGCTGTGGCGCTGAGGCTGTGGCGCTGAGGCTGTGGCGCTGAGGCTGTGGCGCTGAGGCTGTGGCGCTGAGGCTGTGGCCGGTCTGTGACCGAGCCACGGTGGCTCGGTCACAGACCGGCCACAGCCCCGGATTATTGAGAAGATACAATTCGTGTGCCAGGACAGTCGGTGGTAAAATGGCTGGACGTGGCGCTCAACCGGCAGGTATGGGATTACCCTGTGACGGGCGTATGGATCGGTTGGGGGGGAAGCTGGAAGCTGGAAGCTGGGCTGTTACACCAACTTTTAGCCGCGTTTTGGCGTGTTTTTCGGGCGAAAAAGCCGCAAAATGGACGCCAGAACATAGATACGCGACAGTTCCCCCAACGTCTACATACGCCCCCCGGTCACCATGTGACCCGGTCACCATGTCACCGTGTCACCGTGTCACCGTCCGATGCGCAGCATCGGCGTCACCGTGTCACCTTATCACCTTGTCACCTTGTCAAGTATATGCCCTGGGAGCAACTATCGTGACAGCACCATCCATCCCATACGACTACGACCTCAAGAACGCGATCTCGGCCAACCGCGTGGCCGGCCTGTGGCGCATGATGACGGGCTACCACGGGACCTATCTGGCCGCGACCGCCAGCCTGGCCGTGGCCGCCACCGCCAAGACCGCGACCTACCTGCTGCTGCGCTATTTCGTGGACACGGTGCTGGGCCAGGGCCGCGGGGGCGCGACGCTGGCGCTGATCGCGCTGGGCTTCCTGGGACTGGCCGCGTTCGAGGGCGGGTTCAGCTTCCTGAGCGGCCGGCTGGCCGCCCAAACCGCCGAGGGGGTCACGCGGCGGCTGCGCAACTACCTGTTCGACCAGATCCAGCGCCTCACCTTCACTTACCACGATCACATGCAGACCGGCGAGCTGATCCAGCGCTCCACCTCGGACGTGGACGCGCTGCGCCGCTTCTTCGCGGACCAGGCGATCGGCATCGGCCGGATCGGGTTGCTGTTCACCATCAACTTCGCCGCGCTGCTGCACCTGAACGGACGGCTGGCGTTGATCTCGATCGTTGTCGTGCCGGTGATCGTGGTGATGTCGGTCTTCTTCTTCCGGCGGGTGTCCAAGGCCTACGAGCGCTACCAGGAGCAGGAGGCGGTCCTTTCGACCACGCTGCAGGAGAACCTGACGGGCGTGCGGGTGGTCAAGGCGTTCGCCCGGCAGGCGTACGAGCGGGATAAGTTCGAGCGCGACAACTGGGAGAAGTACCGCCGCGGCAAACGCTTCACGACGCTGCACGCGCTCTACTGGCCGGTGTCCGACGTCCTGTGCGGTGCGCAGATGCTGACCGGGTTCGCGGTCGGCGCGCTGATGGCCATCGATGGGACGATCAGCGTGGGGACCTACCTGGCCTACGCCGGGCTGATCGTCTGGATCATCTGGCCGATGCGCAACCTGGGCCGGCTGATCGTCCAGATGTCCACCGGGCTGGTGTCCTACGGCCGCGTGGTCCAGGTGATCAGCCAGGAACGGGAGCCGCTGACCGCGGGCTCGCATGCGCCGGCCGGGGGCGTGCGGGGCGAGTTCGTCTTCAGGGAGGTCTGCTTCGAGTACGAGACCAAGAGCCCGGTGCTCCAGGATATCAGCTTTCGCTGCGAGCCGGGCCAGGCGATCGCGCTGCTCGGGTCCACCGGCTCGGGCAAGACGACGCTGGTCAACCTGCTGCCGCGCTTCTACGAATACACCCGCGGCAGCCTGACCCTCGACGGGGTCGAGCTGAACGCGTACCCGCGGCGGTTCCTGCGGAGCCAGATCGGCATCGTGGAGCAGGGGCCGTTCCTCTTCTCGCGCACCATCCGGGAGAACATCACGTACGGCGTCGGCCGCCAGGTTTCGGACGCGGAGGTGGAAGCCGCGGCCCGCGCGGCCGCCATTCACGACATGATCGTCGCGTTCCCGGACGGGTACAACACGCTGGTCGGCGAGAAGGGGGTGACCCTGTCGGGCGGGCAGAAGCAACGAGTGGCCATCGCCCGGACCTTGCTCAAGGACCCACGCATCCTGATCCTGGACGACGCCACCTCGTCGGTGGACACCGAGACCGAGGCGGAGATCCGGGGGGCATTGACGCAGTTGATGCGGGGTCGCACCACCTTCATCATCGCCCACCGCGTCCAGAGCGTGATGAACGCGGACCTGATCCTGGTGCTGGACCAGGGCCGGATCGTCCAACGCGGCGCCCACGAGGAGCTGATGGCCCAAGGCGGCATCTACCGGGAGATCTACGAGTTGCAAGCGCGGATCGAGGACGAGCTACGGCAGGAGACAGGAGACAGGTAGCAGGAGGCAGGGGGCAGGAGGCAGGAGACAGGGGGCAGGGGACAGGAGGCAGGGGACAGGAGGCAGGAGACAGGAG
>PHCA01000238.1:0-3324 GCA_002842085.1 Chloroflexi bacterium HGW-Chloroflexi-1 | reverse complement strand
CCCTGACCCCTGACCCCTGACCCCTGATCCCTGACCCCTGACCCCTGACCCCTGCAAAGGAGACAACATGGCTGTTCAGAACGTGAAGGAGCTGTTCGTCTACCAGAAGGCTTACCTTCTGGCAATGCGTATCTTCGATATCTCCAAACGTTTTCCGCCGGAAGAACGGTTTGCACTCACCAGCCAGATCAGGCGATCATCGCGGTCAGTGTGTATGAATCTCCGTGAGGCCTGGGCCAGGCGTCGTTATCCAGCGCACTTCATCAGCAAGTTGACCGACTGCGACGGCGAGAACGCCGAAACCGACACATCCCTGGACTTTGCCCGCGACTGCGGCTACATCTCGGTCGCAGAACACGCTGAGCTGACCGCCCTGAATCACGAGATCGGTTGCATGCTCGGCTCTATGATCCAGAAACCCCACAAATTCCTGACAGGCCAGGCTGCTGGCGACCAACAGCCTGACCACCAGCAGTCTGACCGTCCGACACCTGATCCCTGACACCTGACGCCTGATCCCTGACCCCTGTCCCCTGTCCCCTGACAAGGAACCCGCATGGCAGATTACGAATTCGAGGAAGAGGAATTTACGACCCAGTTCAGCGGCGGTACGCTGCGCCGGATCCTGGGCCACGTCAGGCCGCACTGGCGCTGGGTGATTGGCTTCGTGCTGGCGATCGCGCTGGTCTCCGTTCTCGACGGCTACTTCACCTACCTCAGCAAGCGGCTCGTGGACGAGGGGATCGTGGCCGCGAACCGGGCCGCGCTGCTCCACATCGTGACCATCTACGGGTCATTGATCCTGATGCAAGCCGCCGGGGTGCTGGGCTTCATCTACCTGGCCGGCGTGTTGGGGGAGCGCGTGCAATACGACTTGCGGCGGACGCTGTTCGACCACCTGCAGGAGTTGTCCTTCTCCTACTTCAGCCGGACGCCGGTGGGCTGGATCATGTCGCGCGTCACGTCCGACTCCGAGCGCATCGCCCATCTGGTCACCTGGGGCATGTTGGACGTCACCTGGGCGATTTTGAACATCGGCACGTCGATGGCCTTCATGCTGGCGATCAACTGGCGGCTGGCGTTGGTGGTCCTGGCGCTGATCCCGGTGCTGTTCGCGGTGGCCGTGCAGTTCAAGAAGCGCATCATCGTCGAGTATCGCACCGCGCGCAAGATCAATTCCAAGATCACCGGCGCGTACAACGAGACCATCACCGGCGTGCGGGTGGTGAAGGCGCTGGGCCGCGAGGACGAGAACCTGCGGGAGTTCGGCGCGCTGACCGACCAGATGTATCGCTCGTCCTACCGGGCGGCCTGGCTCTCCGCGCTGTTCCTGCCCGCGGTGCAGATCATCGCCGCGGTGGCAGTGGGCAGCATCGTCTGGTACAGCGGCTGGCAAATCCATATCGGGGGCATGACCATCGGCGGCATCCAGGCGTTCCTCTCGTACGTCACCTTCATGATGTGGCCGATCCAGGACCTGGCCCGGGTCTACGCGGAGATGCAGCACGCCATCGCCTCGGCCGAGCGGGTCTTCTCGCTGATCGACGCGCAGCCCGAGGTGGCCGATCGGCCGGGCGCGGTCGACCCCGGCACGATCCGTGGAGACATCGAGCTCGACCACGTGGATTTCCACTACGAAGCCGGCAAGCCGGTGTTGGCGGATTTCAACCTGACGGTGCGCCGCGGGGAGACGATCGCGCTGGTCGGGCCGACCGGCGGCGGTAAATCGACCATCGTCAACCTGGTCTGCCGCTTCTATGAGCCCACAAGGGGGACCATCCGCATTGGCGGGCGGGACTACACCGGGCTCGCGCTGCACGCTATCCAGTCGCGCATCGGCGTAGTGCTGCAGACACCCCACCTCTTCTCCGGCAGCGTACGGGAAAACATCCGTTACGGCCGGCTGGACGCGTCGGACGCGGAGGTGGAGGACGCCGCGCGGTTGGCCGGCGCGCACGACTTCATCATCACGCAGGAGAGCGGCTACGACGCCGAGGTCGGCGAGGGGGGCAACCGGCTGTCGGTGGGCCAGAAGCAGTTGATCAGCCTGGCGCGGGCCGTGCTGGCCCGACCCGAGATTTTCATCATGGACGAGGCCACCAGCTCGGTGGACACCCTCACCGAGGCGCTGATCCAGCGCGGCATGGAGGCGCTGATGCAGGACCGCACCAGCTTCATCATCGCGCACCGGCTCTCGACGATCAAGCGCGCCGACCGCATCCTGGTGATCGAGGACGGCCGCATCGCGGAGATGGGCGCCCACGCCGAGCTGTTGCGCGCTCGTGGGCGCTACTACCGGCTCTACACGCAGCAGTTCCGGCGGGAGCGGGAGGCGGAGTATGGCGTATCTGGGGTGAAGGAGTTGGCGGTGGCGTGAGGGGATCTGCAGCAACCCACTCGACCTGATGCTGATGCTGTTCGCTTGTTTCGTCTAAGGCAGTATGCTATAATCTGCCCGGGACGTTGAGGGAGGTTGCTGTGGAACATACCGAGAATCAATGGACTCTTGACCAAGAAGCCTTTGAGGCCCAGATCCAAGCCGGAGATTTCTCGGTCCGGCCCCACGCGATGCAACATGCAGTCAAGGAGGGCTTCACCATCGGTGATATGGTTGATGTGGCCCTACGAGGCTTGATGCTGGAAGAGTATCCGGACCGCAGAAGGCGCCTGATTTATGCCGATGTGGATGTGGCGGGGATGCGCGTTCCTCTGCACGTGATCTGTGAACACCGACAACCTGATGCCCCGGTTGATTTCGTGACAGCGTACATCGTGGCGGATGCCGATTGGGAGACGCCGACCCGAAGGAGGCGTAGACGATGATGAAGGGACTGATTACAATTTGCTCTGAGTGTGGCAACAAGACCGAGCTGCGAGAAATCAGCATCGCGTTCGAGCGAAAGGGCGTCCGGGCCACAATGTCTGGTATTCCAGCGATGGTTTGTCCAAACTGCGGCGAGGAGTACGTGCCTTCCGGAATCGCCTCGACGGTCGTGGATGCGGTCTCCAGGACGATTGACGGGACTGTGGACTTACTCAAGCAGACCCGCATGTTGCGCCGGCAGTTGGTTCCCGAGGGAAAGTTCGCGATGCAAGAATGCCTCGAGCTTGCCCTGGCGTAACCCATTTTTGCATGGACGGATCTGTAGACTTACTCAAGTCACGGCAACCCCCAGCAGCCTGCTGATCCCGAACCCACGCAACAGCTCGTTGATCTCGACCGCGCCCGAATGCAGGATGCCCGCCTCGGTCAGCGCCGCCAGCGCACCTTCGGTGAACCCGCCCGCATTCACCAGCCACTTGACCAGCCGCTCCGGCGGGACG
>PHCA01000237.1:3370-7282 GCA_002842085.1 Chloroflexi bacterium HGW-Chloroflexi-1 | reverse complement strand
TCCTCAGAGGGAGCGATCAGGCACACCTTCTTGTGTGCCACCATCGAGACCCGCCACTTCCTGGCCCAGTTTGATTCGTGCTTCTTCCATTCGACGAAGATGGCTGCGGACATGACGATCTGATGGCAGATTCTCAAAACTACCTGCAGAAAGTCTCGGCAGTGCTTGGATGTTGGAAAAACGGCATCTTCGCCGCCCGAGGCGCGGGCCACAGATGCATCTATGACGAGCCGTCGGGAAAGTTTCGCAGGCATATCAGGCAAGTCCTCGATGACGTTCAGCGGCATCCAGATAGCGGCTTTCAACTTCGAGCGCGACCTCCGCGAAATCCTCCGGCCAGTCACCATACGCTCCTGCTTCGTCCAGGTCAGCGCCGGTGATCTCGGTCACTCCATCTTCGCGTCGCTTGAACCAGTGCAGTTTGACCTTCTCAGGAGGAAGGTATTGTTCCGCGACCAGGGACTGAACAGCCAAAACCAGCAGCGCGCTATGTGTCTCAGCGACCACGCGGACTCCACGGCTTGCAGCATCTGCCAGTATTCTTGCGAGAACGGATTGCGCGCGTGGATGGAGATGAATTTCCGGTTGTTCAAGATAGACTAACTGGCCGGGTTCGGCAGCAAGCAACGCTACCAGGACAGGCAGTATTTGCGAAAGCCCGAAACCGACATCGGCAATACTGACCATGTCACGGGCGCCGCCTCTGACACTGTGCCGCAAACGTCCAACTCGAAGTTCCACCTGTGTATCGTCCACCTGGTGAGTGTCAACTTTCCAGGTCAGCCCAAGCCTTTCGAGCGCGTCGCCTAACTCAGCGAGACGACGATCGTCGGTGACTTGCCAGCTCCTGATCACGCTAGCGACATAGTTCTCAAAGGTGCCTGGGAATTCCGAACCGACTGCCGTGGCACGGTAGGTCCGCTCAGGATTGCCGCGCAAGCCAGGAACGTGGATGATCCTACGCAGATGCAGCTCGAACGGGGTCGCGGGCATGAACATCGGAAAGGGCAACGTCCTACCAGGAACCTCACTGATGGATAACGTCGCGCCCAAAAAACACCGGGTTCGATCTATCTGCCAGGCCCATTTCTGCGCCGTGTCCCCCTTCTCTCCTCTCATCATCTGCTTGCGGATCTCCTCAAACTCCTTAGGAATGGCTGGTAGTATTTCTTCGGGACGCATTTCGGGGCGCAACGTGGTTGTGTTCGTCTCGCTTCGATAGATCATCTGAACGAGATCAATGCCTTTCTTGGGCTGTTTGCCAAAGACGTCTGTCAGAGAACTCGTCTTGTCAATTTCGACGCCGATGGCGAACTGATCTACAGATGGTCTGCCCGCCAGCTTCGACAGGAACTGCTCCGCCGAGGTGAATCGAACGTTCGGCCCGTCAAGAAGCAAGGCTCCGGGGTCGTAACTCACCTCCAACGTCTGCTTAAGCAAAAGGAGCGGTTGCAGTGCGCTCGACTTTCCCGAACTGTTAGCGCCAGCCAAAATGGTTAAGGGACGGATTTCAAGGGTGCGTTCTTCGACCAGGGATTTATAACCACTGATGGTTATGGTCGTGATGCCCCTATCCGGAGAACGTCCTTGTTGCTTTGGCGGTGACTGTGTAGCCATCGTATTCCTCCTGGCAATCGCATATTTGCGTGTGTGGCCAACGGCCGACATCTCTTGCATGATACGCGCTTGGCTCATGCAGGTCAAGGCCAAGACAGTCTCAACATTTCCTCAACGCCGGCAGCAGATACTCCCGCGCCACCACCTCCCAACTCATCCCCGCGGCTACGCGCTGACCCTCGTCCAGCAGCCGCCGGCGGTCGCCGTGGTTCCGCGGCAGCCGATCCGCGATCTGCTGGGCGACGCCGCAACTGTTGCGCGCCTCGATGCCGTCGCGGGCGGCGCGGTCAATCTGAAGCGCATCCCACGGACTCCGGAGCGGCCAGTTGTCGGGCAGTTTGGTGTAGTCGGCGACGATGACGTTCGGGAAGATCAGGCCATCGGTGGCGCGGCGGACGAAGCCGACGCAGCCGCAAACGGCCGTCACCGCTTCGACCGCGGCGAAGAGCGGCTCACCGGCGTTCAGGTAGAAGCTGAACTCCCAGTTGCCCTCGTGCTGGCTGCACGGCAGCCCCCAGCGCGATCAGAGATAGTACTTGTAGCCGTTGAGTATCTCGCCGCTGATCCCGCCGGCGTCCACCAGGATCACCTCGTGTTCGTAGGCGCCGAAGCCACGCATCCCGTAGATCAGGCGCAGCCGGTTGACAGGCGCGGTCAGCCGCTCCATCTCGACCCCATTCCAGGGGTTGAGCGGGCCGACCAGGATCGTGCGGCCCACGTTGGCGTTGTACGCGGGCGAGCCGAGCAGCCCGTCCAGCACCGCGCCGATACCCAATACCCAATACCCAATACCCAATACGCACCACGCACCACGCACCACGCCATCATACCACGGCCCGGCGAGGGCGGCAACTGTGCGTTTTCATCGTTTGACAAAAGTGTATTTTCCGTTATACTGCTACTCATCCGCGCCGCCCCAGACGACCGTGTCTGGTCAACCCGCCAATGATGGCTGTACACCGGAGTTCGCCGACGATGGCCTATCAAGTTTCCCCTATCCCCGCACCGGGCCGCATCAGCCGGGCGCCGGGCGGCCCGTTCGGGCTGTCGGGCGTGCAGTGGCGAGAGACCAATGCGGCGGCCCACTGGCTCTGTGGATAATCCTTGCAGAAGGAGAAAGAGCGGTGCCTATTCCTCCCCTTCAGAAAAATGGTTTCTTGCCGCCAGGACTTCATTCGGCTGACCTTGATGAAATCAGGGAGAGGTTTGGACGCACATCTGAGCGGCGACGAATGCTATCCAACCGCTTGCAGATATTTGTGGATACCGCGCGATATGTCGAAGCTCGGCGGGTGTTTGTTGCGGGGAGTGATGTCACAGCAAAGATGAATCCGCGGGACGTTGACGTTGTAATTTGGGTAGGAGAAAGATTCTTGGAATTGCTCGATCCGGGAGATGAGCAAGCTCTTAATCTGGAGCTGATGTTCTTGACCAGGGAGCCTAAAGAAGCCTTTGCGGTCTTTGATGAGGACGGCTGGAGTGCCTGGTTGAACTTCTTTTCGCTAATCAGAAGTCGTGAGGGGGAATGGAGAGGTCTGGTGGAGGTGATCCTATGATGATACACGGCACTGATGAGCTTCGAGTCTGTCAGAACCGGCTTTCGGAGTTGGAAGCTCGCGCTGAGCAGATCGTCACTCATCCTCAAAAAAGCAGGCGAGTTAAGGAAATGGAGATGGCCGGAGTCCGGGGTATGATAGCACAACTTCAACAGGAGCTTCAAGCCTATGAACTCGCACAGATCCAACACTCCATCCATACTCTCAGAGACGAGTTGCAGGGTATCGAGATCGCAAAACTCCCATTTGCGATTCAAAAGACGTTGGATGTGCTGGAAGAAGTGACCCACGTCTTGCAGCCTGCTGTGAGTTTATAGTGCGAGAATGCGATTGGCGTCTATCGCCTCTCAAAGCGAAGAACTCTCATCCTCGATCGTGGCGCCGGGTGGCGGTCACCCTGCTAAGGACTGAGGATTAAATAACTTGCGCGATTAGCCTTGCGAAGGTTCCCGAAGACGCCATTTCTAGCCCAAGTCGGGGTAAAAACCTTCGCAAGGCTGTCCACAAGGGCGAATCCCCCCTTCATTTGCCGGAGCGATTGGGTAAGTTATTAAGTCCTTAGCCGTCCTTAGCCCTAACCCGGCGTAGCCGGAACCAAATGACTCACGCAAAGGCGCAAAGAACGCTAAGAAAATCCTTGGCGACTTTGCGGCTTTGCGTGAGAGTTTTTCCAGCTTTTGTACAAGAATTTAACTCGTAACTCGACTTTCGGTAACTTTATGTTTACTTTTTGAATTAT
>PHCA01000237.1:0-3324 GCA_002842085.1 Chloroflexi bacterium HGW-Chloroflexi-1 | reverse complement strand
AAGCAATCCCATCCTTGAAGCATGAGATTGCTTCGGGGCTGCGGCCCCTCGCAATGACAACCCCCCGGAGGATTTACGCCAACGTGTATTAGCCCAGGAGGCGGATATGGTACGTTTGTCACTCTCGCTATTGGGGCCTTTCCAGGTGATGTTGGATGGAGAGCCGGCGACGGGTTTCGAGTCCAATAAAGTCAAGGCGCTGTTGGCTTACCTGGCGGTGGAAGCCGACCGGCCACATCCTCGCGAGACCCTGGCCGGACTGCTATGGCCTGACTATCCCGAGTCCTGACAACGAACCTGCGGAACTGTCTTAGCCACAATACGGTAGGGTCTGAAACGCCGACGTATACGACTGGGCGGGTAGGGCATATCACGGCGACTTTAGCGGCTTGCCTGGATCATACGTCCCGCCCGCCGCACTGAGCCAACCCTCGTCGCGACGCCTGATTCGCTCCATCGTGCGTTCATTGTGATCTCGTCGCGAGCCACGTGACAGTTCGCCGTTCCGCTGTATCATGTCGCCATAGAGAGGACTTCTGTGAGCACACTATTATGCTGAGACTCTTGACCTGGGATGAATATGTCCGACTGGCTCTAAGCTATGCCATCTTCATCCGTAATGAGGATCTGATCTGGAAGGTCGAAATCCCCGTGCTGCCCGGAAGCCGTGGACATGGCTGGCAATGCGCAGCATGGCACGGGAGGCGAAAACGACTACCTGGAACATGCCGGCGGATTTATCTATGCGGCTGGACGCGGACTTGCCGGAATCGATGACACCGATGACGGCACATTGACCTGGGAACCGCGGCTGTCCGAAGCTGTTTCCGAATTGTCATTTCCATACTGGCATCGCGGCCACTGCTGGCGTTTCGGATTTCAGAATGGCCGCTATTGGGTGGACCCCGGGTCAAGTGAAGGAACTGTAACAGTGAAGCTTCCCGCCCGGGATCAAATGGACATTCGCTGCAACCGCCGAACGGTCGTGGGTTGAAGGAACCCGACCATACGGGAAAACCCCGATAGATAGGAGTGTGCTATGGCCGGCATCTGCCTGAACGAGGATGATTCACATTTCTACGTCACCCGGACCGCGGAAGAGATGGACGAAGAGCACGTCGACGCGCTCGTCGATACGTATGCGGGGACGCAGGTGCGGGAGCTTCTGTTCTGTCCGAACGCCATGCGCACGAGCTACGCAAGCGCGGTCTGGCCGGCAATATGGGACGGGTACGACCCTGAAGCCGGCGACGACCAGCCCTTCCTCCAGTCGGCTGGCAGTGAGATGCGACGCTGGCCGCACAACGCCTGGCTCCTGAACCACCAGGGCATCGACCCGTATCAGAGGTGGCTCGCACGCAGCAGGACTCTCAATATCTCGCCATGGCTCAGCATGAGGATGAACGACGTCCACTGTGTGGACAACTTGAACAGCCCCCTGGTCACGGAGTTCTGGCGCAAGCACCAGGAATACTGGCGCGTGCCCTGGCGGTTTGACTCGTGGCAGCACAGGGCCTTCGACTACGGCCGCAAGGAGGTCCGCGACCACCACATGCTGCTGGTGCGCGAGCTTGTCGAAAGATACGACATGGACGGCCTCGAACTGGATTGGATGCGTTTCGGATACCACTTCCGCCCGGGCCGCGAAGAGCAGGGCCGGGGCATCCTCACCGAGTTTACGAGCCAGGTGCGCGAGCTTCTGGACAGGCGCGAGGCGGAATTGGGGCATCCGATAAAGCTGGGCTGCCGTGTGCCCTCCCGTCCGCAGACGGCGCGGGCCTTGGGGATGGACGCAGTGGAATGGGCGCGCCGCGGCCTCGTGGACATGATCGTTGTCACTCCGTTCTGGGCGACTATAGAGTTCGACATGCCGATAGAGCTCTGGAAGGAGCTGTTGGGCGAGACAGACGTGATCCTCGCCGCGGGACTCGAAGTGCTGTTGAGGCCGTTCCCGCAGCCCGCTCCGGCGCGCTATTGCGATGTCGAGGCCGTCAGGGGCGCTGCGGCTTCGCTCCTTGCCAGAGGCGCGGACCGGATATATCTGTTCAACTACATGGACAACCCCATGAACAACCCCATGGCCAGCCAGCCGGACGAGAACGGCACCTACCTGACCAAAGGACAATACGAGCGCGTACTCAACGAAACGGGTTCCCTGGAGACGTTGGCCGGCAAGCCCCGGCGGCACGTCGTCACCTATTCGGACACCTGGGCGCCCGGCGAGCCGGAAGCGGCCTCGCTCCCAACGCGATGCGAGAAAGGGAAGACGGCGGAATTCCGCCTCCATATCGGCCCAAAGCCGCAAAGCGGAAAGAGCACCGTCTTGATCGGCACAAAGGAAGGGAAGTCGGACATCGAGGTTCACGTCAACAGCAGCCTCTGCCCGCGCGTGGAAGCTCATCCGGACGACGGCGCCCGCAGCCCCGCCGAGATCCTCCACGAGTGCGATGTTCCCCTGAAAGAACTCAATCCAGGCTACAACGTCATAGAGGCGACCTCCCGGACTGCTGACGCAGAAATAGTCTGGGTGGAACTTTTCATACACGAGCGGTAGATCATCCGCAGGACGAGGCCGGTCTTGAATCTCCTGAACACCGCCCCTACAAGATCCGTCGGCGTAATACGTGCCTGGCACGCATAGCGTAACGTAATACGTGCCCGGCACGCATAGCGTAATACGTGCCTGGCACGCATAGAACATTGTATTGCAGGAATAAGGAGTGACGATGATGCGGTGCGAAAGACTTGAGTTGAACGTCCGCGACAAGAGCCGCGGTGAGATAACGATGTCCTCGAAGAACTGGCCGGGGTTCCTGCTCGACGGACTCGCCCCGGCGTTGCGCCGAAGGCGGAAGTAGGGGCGAACCTGCGTGTTCGCCTATGTAGTGGCGTTCAATTGAACGCCACTACGGTAGCCGCCGTAGCACGGGCGTCTCGCCCGTGAATAAGCGTAGAAGCGGCGTCCTCGCCGCTTCTACTGCAGGAAGCAAGCGGCGGGGCCGCCGCTTCTACTACAGGAAGTAGCCAGCGGGGCTTGGGCTGGTCGGCATGGCGTTGCTTGCGCTGCTGCGCCGCAGACGGCGGTAGGGGATTCACCGCGAAGGACGGACCCGCAGCCGCACGGCGTTGGGGTATGTAGGGGCGGCCCCCTGTGGCCGCCCTCCGTCAGGGCAGGCACGGGGGCCTGCCCCTACATTCGCAAAAGGTGGTTTTTGGCAGGGGCAGGTTTGAAACCTGCCCCTACATTTGCAAAAAGGGATTTACGCAAATAAGAGTTCAACCACCTACGCAAATAAGAGTTCAACCGCCAAGCCTGTCCTGAGC
>PHCA01000236.1 GCA_002842085.1 Chloroflexi bacterium HGW-Chloroflexi-1 | reverse complement strand
CGCCGACGGCAAGATCGCGGAAGTCCGGGACATCTTCGACCGACTATGGTTGTGGCAACAACTCGGCGTCATACCGGAAACCGCGGAGTTCATTGCAAAAGCAAGGGAAGTCAATGTTTCTGCGGTTAGGCCATCCACTGAAGATGGGTTAGAATAGGCAACGGGCAACAAGATCACTGTTACGCCGCAGATGGCGTCACTCAGCGTCAACCGGCGCGATCTAGTGGAGCCAGAATGCAATTCGAGTGGGATCCCAAGAAGGCAGCCATCAATTTGCGCGACCACAAGGTAGCCTTCGAAGAAGCTGCCACGGCGCTCGAAGATGAGTTGTCTCTCACTGGCGATGACCCGGATCATTCGATTGATGAAGCGCGACAGATTGCCTTTGGCGTCTCCAGTGCTGGACGCCTGCTGGTTGTATCGCACACCGAACGGGGTGAACGTATTCGCATCATCAGCGCCAGGCTTGCCACCAGGTCGGAAAGGAAACTATATGAAGAAGGCTGATACTGCTTCTGACGAACTGCGTTCTGAGTATCGCCGCGAGGACTTCGGGCCGATGGTGCGTGGGAAGTACGCGGCACGTCTAAGAGAGTCCTCCAATATCGTCGTTCTTGATCCCGAGATCGCTGAGGTTTTTCCTAACGCACAAGCTGTCAATGCTGCTTTGCGTGGCCTGCTCGAGTTGGCCCGAACGAGTGCGCGTCTCTCCCCGCAGTCCATCCCAATGCCTGCACAGGCAATGCGTCCGTAGTAGGATTTGGCCGCGTCTGAATCGCGGGGCGTTAGGCTGCCAAACAAATGAGTGTTGATTCTCGAACACCGACAAAGCATCTTGGAGGCTTGGGATGAACACTGTGGTAAGTGACACTCCGCGCATTAGCGACATACAGGTGACGGATGATTCGATCGTCGCCCAGTTAACTGACGGACGCATTATCAGTGTGCCTTTGGCCTGGTCATGGCGTTTATCGGAGGCCATGCCGAAGCAACGCAGCAATTTCGAGATCATCGGGAGTGGGCTGGGCGTGCATTGGCCGGACATAGATGAGGACATCAGCGCGACGGGGATGCTCTACGGTGTCCCGGCCCGACCTCACAAGGCTGCAGTCCGCCCCAAACGCAGCCCGCGGCCAACCCTGAAACCGGCGCTGGCGCCTGCCTGACCTGGGTTTGCAGCCGACTGCTGAAGCATGGCGGTCAACGCGGTGTCGCCGACGAATTGCGATACGTCAACCGGTGGGCGGCTGGAGCACCGCGCCATGGAGACCCCCATGTCCATCGAGATAAACAAGGCCCTCGTTCGCCGCTATTTCGAAGATGCCCCGTCCAATCCCGCCGCGTGCGACGAGACGCCCCAGGCGGCATGAATAACCACCGTGACTCGTAGTTGCAAGGCCGTGCGAGTCATAACCTTGCGCCGAAGTGAAGGGCGCAGGTGTCAACGTGGACGTCAGGCCGCTCAGAATGGTCTCGACTCCAGTTATACCGGAAAGGCATCTCTCACACCCATGACAAACAAAAAGCCAAAACCACCTGTGTCCAGGCCGTCGGCCGATTCACTGAAGGCGGTGTATGTCACCAGCTATGAGATCACGGAGGAGCCAATCCTGGATCGAGAATACCGTCGTCTTCCGGCCCGCGTCAAAGAGGCAATAGAGAGGCTGCACCACGAATCTGAGATCCGCCCGCGCAACGCCATCCCCGAATTGCAGGCATTGATCGAGCGGTATCCTCAAGTGCCACAGTTTTACAACTACCTCACAGTAGCGTATTCGGGGATCGGGGCATTGGATAAGGCGGAAGCCGTTACGCTCGCAAGTCTCCGAGCGAATCCTGATTACCTGTTTGCCCGTCTGAATTATGCAGAACTCTGTCTGATGAGAAAGGATTACGCCAAGATACCGGAGATATTCGACCATAAGTTCGATCTGAAGCTACTCTATCCAAAACGTAACCGGTTTCACATCACGGAAGTAGCCAATTTCATGGGCCTGATCGGTTTGTATTTCCTTGCAATCCATAAACGAGAGCTGGCGGAAAAATACAACGCCGCTCTGCAAGAGATGGCGCCGAACTTTCCCATGGCCCGGAAACTAAGGCGCGCACTGTCACCCGGTCTCTTTGCCCGCTTGTGGAAGCGTTTGACAGGGTCGTGATCTCAATCGGTGGGTGAAAGGCGCCGGCAGCATCTCGTCAACCCGGCAAGAGCCGATCCCCAGACCATTATGGAGAAAATCGAACCCCCATGTCCATCGAAGCAAACAAAGCCCTGGTTCGCCGCTATTTCGAAGACGCCCCATCCAATCCCGCCGCGTGTGACGAGATTTTTGCGCCGGTCGTCCGTTTTCATGCCATCCACCATGCGACCCTCAACGCCGGCGTGGACTCCAGCCCCGCAAGCGAGCGAGCCGCCTATGAATGGCTCAAGACGGTCTGGGGGGACTGGCGCATGTCCATCGACGAGATGCTGGCCGAAGATGACCGGGTGCGCCGACGGCAAGATCGCGGAAGTCCGGGACATCTTCGACCGACTATGGTTGTGGCAACAACTCGGCGTCATACCGGAAACCGCGGAGTTCATTGCAAAGGCAAAGGAAACAATTCTGTAAGTCCTGGAGGCTGCCATGATTCTACCCAGAAGGCTCTCGCCAAGGCGATTCTTCGCCCTGGCCCTGTTGACCCTGCTCGCGCTGACCGCCCTGTTCGTACCGCCGGCCCTGGCGCAGACCGCGGCCCCGGCAACCGCGACGCCCGCGGCGACAGGGACTCCCGCGCCCACCCGCACGCCCGCGCCCACGCCGACAGCCACGCCGACCCTGACCATGCGCCAGAGCCAACTGCTGCTGGCCCAGACGTACCTGGACGGCGGAGACTACGCCGCGGCGGTCAAGCTGTTCGCCGCGCTCGCCGAGCAGAACCCCGGCGATCCGACCGCCGTGCCCGGCCTGAAGGCGGCCCTGGGTGCACAGGCCACCGCAACCGCCGCGGCATCCGCGGCCAAGCCGACTGCGCCGCCCCCCGCGCCCACGCCCGCGCCGACCTTCGGCAGCACGTTCACCCGGCAGTTGCGGGATTTCACGGGGACCGGCCTGGCGGCGCTCGTCTTCATCCTGCTGCTCTATCTCACCTCGAAGGTGATCCGTTGGCTATTCGTGCAGCTTCGCGAGGTCTGGTGGACGCGGACCGGCGGCGTGTTCGACCGGATTCGCAAGCAACCAATCCCGCCCGGCTACTACGTCGGCGACTTTGCCGACGCCACGGGCGACACGAGCTTCCCCGGCGGCAAAGTGGTCGCCCAAGTCCTGACCGAAAACCTGGTGCAATGGCATCAGGCGGTGATGCCCGAGGCGCCCGCGGTGGAGCCAGCGCCAAGCCTCGACCTGAGCGGCATGAGCTGGGTCAGGCTGCTCTGGAGTTGGATTCTCCCGCCGCCGCGCGTCTACCGAGTCACCGGCACGCTGTTGGGGCAGAAAAGCGGCCCCTACGAGCTGGCAATCAGCCGGACGTCGCTGGTGAAGAACCGCGTGGACGTCAGCCGGACACTCGGCCCGGCCGGCGGCGCGCCCATCGCGCCGGAGCAAGCCATCCGAGAGTTGGCGACGAAGGCGCTGGCGTGGATTCTGGATCCATTGGCGGCTGCCGCGATGGACGCGACCGAACGGGCCAGGCTCACGCCGAAGGGCCTGGCGCCACTGAGTCTCACGCCGACCCAGGCCATGCAGGAGGCCATGCGGCTCGTGATCCTGGCCCGCCAGCAGCTCGCCCGCGCGCCGGCGGACAAAGCGGCCGTGCAGGGTAGCCTGGCCGACACCGAACGGGCGCTCGTTGCCTTGCCGGCGGATTCTACTCTGCGCGATCAGTTGCAGGCCGCGATCAACGAGCTGGCTTCGTCCGGCGAAAACCATGCCGGACTCCGCTCGCAATGACACAGGCTGTAAGTTTCCCTTCGTTACCCCCTTGACTCTCCCCTTGCTGGAGGGTGTATAGTAGGGACAACGCTGCCGGCCGGCAGAGCGTATGGACTGGGAGAGACGAGATGCTCAAGATCGGTGAGTTCTCGAAGCTGGCGCAGGTCTCGGTGAAGACCTTGCGCTACTACGACGAGCTGGGACTGCTGCGCCCCGAGTGGGTGGATCGGTACACGAGTTACCGCTACTACACGCTGCAGCAACTGCCGCGGCTCAACCGCATCCTGGTGCTCAGGGAGCTGGGCTTCTCGCTGGTGCAGATCGCGCGGCTGCTGCGCGAAGACCTTCCGGCCAGCGAGTTGCAGCGGCTGATGAAGCTGCGCCAGACCGAGCTGGCGCATCAAGTGCAGGAGGAGCAGGCGCGGCTGGCCCGTGTGGCGGCGCGGCTCCGGCAGATCGAGCAGGAGGGGCGGCAGCCGCGCTACGAGGTGCTGGTCAAGCAGGTGCAGCCGCGGCTGGTCGCGGGCATCCGCGACACCATCGCCGATCCCCGCGACATCGGCAGCCTGCTGGGCGAGCTGCGCAGCTACCTGCAAGGCCGCGGCGTGGCGTCCAGCCCGCTGTCGCCCTGCCTGGCGGTCTTCTACGACGCGGAGTACCTGGATCGGGGCGCCGACGTCGAAGTGGCTGTACCGCTCGCTGGCCGGCTGCGGGGCAACGGCCGGGTGGCCGTACACGAGCTGCCCGGGGTCGCGGACGCCGCCAGCGTGGTACATGTGGGCAGCTACGACCGGATCGCCGGCGCGTACCGTGCGCTCACGGCGTGGACGCAGGCGAACGGCTATCGCAGCGGCGGCCCCAATCGCGAGATCTACCTGCACGGGCCTGAGTCCGAGACCGATCCGAACAGCTACGTCACCGAGCTGCAGCTCCCGGTCCAGCCAATATCCGTACTATCAGCCACCACACAAAAGGAGAGACAAACCATGGAACCACGCATCGTCACCAAACCGGCGTTTACCGTCGTCGGCCTGCCGTTTACCGGCTTCATCAGCACGGCGCCCTACGAGGAGGGCAAGGAGAACAACGAAATCGGGGTGATGTGGGGCGAGTTCGACCGGCGCTACGGCGAGATCCAGCACGTCTGCGGCCCGGCCTATGGGCTGTGCTTCGGCATGCCGAATGACCGGGAGCCGTGGTACATCGCCGGCGCCGAGGTAGCGCGGGCGGAGAACATCCCGGCCGGCATGATGAACATGTCCGTGCCGGCGCAGAAGTACGCGGTGTTCCCGTGCACCCTGGGCGCCTTGGGCGCCACCTACCGCTACATCATCGAGGAATGGCAGCCTCAATCGGGCACCGAGCACGCGGATGCGCCGGACTTCGAGCTTTACGACCAGGAGTTCGATCCCGGCGATCCGCAACACGGCAAGCTATCGGTCTACTGGCCGATCAAGTAACAGGAGTTACGCAGTGGGTCGCTGAGCATCCTGAGCGGAGGGCCAGCGGGGTTGGCTGGCCCGTAGTCGAAGGATGCGGTGCTGCGAATGGCGCTCCAGCGTGCTTCGACTACGCACGGCAAACGACGCCGTGCTCCGCTCAACATGCCTCCGCTTAGGCGACTGCGTAACTCCTGTCAAGTAAGCTGGGGTGGTTTGACAGCAAGCGCAGCCTGACGTATAATCGGCGCAATTCACAAAGACATTGAACCGGAGGAGTAGGCGGACAGCCGTCGCCAGCGAGAGGGGGTCACCGGGTGAGAGCCTCCTCACGACGTAGCACCGCCGAAGGTCGCCGGGGAGTCGGGCTGCTGAAGAACGGGTATCAGGTATTGGGTATTCCCTTTATCCGGTGGTAGGCAGCCACGGGTTCGCCCGTTATCGCGCAGAGTGGGTGAGAATCGAATGTTCGGTATTCGATGTTGGGCGCTAATACCCAATACCTGATACCTGATATCCGTTCTCGCCAATCAAGGTGGTACCGCGGAAGCGCCCTTCCGTCCTTGCGACGGAGGGGCGCGTTTTATTTCCGCTCATCTCCCCCTTCCCTCGCAGGGAAGGGGGGCAGGGGGGATAGGTTGACGCCGCCGGCCTTCCGGTGTATGATGCCACCATGCCACCATAGTGGCATTCGGGGAGGTGCGACATGACTGAAGAAACCGTCAAACTGACCGTGCGGCTGCCCGCGCCACTGCACCGTGTCCTGAAAGAGCGCGCTGCCGAGTACAACGTCTCGTTGAACCAGGCGGTAGTGGATACGTTGACGGCTGAGTTGGCACCTGTGCCACGCGCTGAAACTGAGAAAGAAAAGATGCGGCGGATGCTGAAGGCCAGAGGGAAACTGGCCGATACAAACTGGATGAGCAGAGTGCTGCCAGGGGTTGAACCTGCTACGCTGGAGGAAGCACGTGAGTGGTTGCGCGGCGTGCCGTTGAGCGACTGGATCATCGAGGACCGAGGGCCGCGCTGATGATGACCCGGGTGCCAGTAGTGAGCATCTGTGGATTGGAGGAGCATCATGGCTGAAGATAAGGTAAAGCTGACCGTCCGGCTGCCCGCGCAGTTGCACCAGGTGCTCAAAGAACGCGCGGTCGAATATAATGTTTCGCTGAACCAGATCATGGTAGACACACTGACGACTGAGCTGCTGCCTGAGATCCGTGAGGAAACCGATGGGGAAAAGTTCGACCGAGTGCTGCGCGAATCGGGTCTATTGGTTGAAATGGGCCCCGAATGGGACAGACTGATCGGCGACGAATCGGAGATTCCCAGCGTAGCAGAAGTTCGGGAGATGCTTCGCGGCATTCCCTTGTCTGACTGGATTATCGAGGATCGGGGGCCGCGCTGAACATGACTCAGTACTACTTCGATACCAGCGCCCTGGTAAAATACTATCTCACAGAAACCGGCAGCAGGTGGGTGAGTGGTCTACTGGACGACCGAGATTTTCGAGGCGACTGGATTCATAAGGCGGTCACAACGCTCTTGAGCAATGTGGAAGGGATTTGCGCGTTGGAGCGCGCATATCGCGGCGGCCGGATAGATACCGTTTCCCTGGATTCGGCACGCAGACGCCTGCTGCTGGATCTGCGGTCGCGCTATCGCGTGCTGGGTGTCAACCGAGCCGTCGTCCTGCGTGCCGCCGACCTGGCGCAGGATCATCCGCTGCGAGCCTACGATGCGCTGCACCTGGCAACTGCGCTCTTTCTGAATGAGGAGCTTGCTGGAAAACGCATCCCTGTTTGTGTTTTTGTCAGCGCGGACGACACCCTGCTCGCCGCCGCGCGGGCCGAGGGGTTAGTGGCCGAGAACCCGAACGAGCATCCGTAACGAATCAGCGAATCA